>DASSRN010000108.1:0-3012 GCA_035701785.1 Acetobacteraceae bacterium
GACACAGCGGCGCCTGCATTGTTGATCAGAATGTCGCAGCGACTGAACGAGGCGATGGCCGCCCGGAGAGCTGCATGGTCCGTAACGTCTGCAACCGCGCTGCGTGCGCCGAGCTCGGACGCCGCTCGCTCCAGCGCCGCCGCATCGCGCCCGATAAGGCCAAGCACTGCGCCATCAGCCGCAAGGCGACGCGCGATGGCCAGACCAATACCCTTCGCCCCGCCGGTGATCACCGCGGTAAACCCCTGCAGCGCGCCGCTCATATCACCGCCGAATAGTCGGTGTCCGTCCGCCGCACCAGGCGTTCGATCTGCGCCTTGCCTGGCAGGTACTGCCGCGGCCACCACTGCTCGGCGTAGCCCAACGTCGCCGCCGCACGCAGCGCGAACTGCGGGTCGGTCAAATGCGGCCGCGCGAGCGCGCACAGATCGGCACGACCCGCCGCGATGATCGCGTTGAGATGGTCGGGCTCGGTGATGTTGCCTACCGCCATCGTCGCAATGCCCACCTCGTTGCGGATGCGATCAGCGAACGGCGTCTGGAACATCCGGCCGTAGACCGGCTGCGCGCGGATCGAGGTCTGCCCGGCGGACACGTCCATCAGGTCGGCACCGGCACGCTTGAACGCGCGCGCGATCGCCACCGCATCGTCGCCGGTGATGCCGCCCGCCACCCAGTCGGTGGCAGAAATACGCACCGACATCGGCCGCTCCGCGGGCCACACAGCGCGCATGGCCTCGAACACCTCCAGCGGAAAGCGCAGCCGGTTCGCCAGCGAACCGCCATGATCATCATGGCGCTGGTTGGTCAGCGGCGAGATAAACGACGACAGCAGATAGCCGTGCGCAGCATGCAACTCCAACATGTCGAAGCCAGCCTGCACGCCGCGCCGTGTCGCAGCGACGAACGCATCGCGCGCTACATCCATGTCGTCGCGCGTCATCGCCCGCGGAGTCTGGTTGCGCGGACTCCACGCGATCGGCGACGGCGCGATCAGCTCCCAATTGCCGTGCGGCAGCGGCGCGTCCATCTCCTCCCAGCCCACCTGCGTCGAGCCCTTCAGCCCGGAGTGGCCGAGTTGCAGGCAGATCCGCGCAGCGGAATTCGCATGCACGAAATCGACGATGCGCGCCCATTCCTGCATCTGCGCATCCGACCACAGCCCGGCGCAGCCCGGCGTGATGCGGCCCTGCGGCGTGACGCAGACCATCTCGGTGAACACCAGCCCGGCGCCACCTAACGCACGTGCGCCGAGATGGACCAGGTGGAAGTCATTCGGCATGCCGTCCTGCGCGCTGTAGGTCGCCATCGGCGACACCACGATGCGGTTGGCAAGCTTCATCTCGCGCAGCCGGAACGGCAGGAACATCGGCGGCACCGGCCGGTTCGCCGCATGGCCGGCACGCGCGGCCAGCCAGCGTTCCATGCCCTCCAGCCACGGCCGGTCGCGCAGCCGCAGGTTCTCGTGGCTGATGCGCTGACTGCGCGTCAGCAGTGAATAGGCGAACTGCTCCGGCTCAAGCTGTGCATAGCGGGCGACATTTTCGAACCACTCGGTGGAATTGCGCGCCGCCGATTGCACGCGCAGCACTTCGAGCTTGCGTTCCGCCTCGTAGGCCGCGAGTGCGGCTGGGATATCGGCACCATGCGTATCGAACGCCCGTGCCAGCGCAATCGCGTCCTCCAATGCCAGCTTCGTGCCGGAGCCGATGGAGAAGTGTGCGGAATGTGCTGCGTCGCCCATCAGCACGACATTGCCCATCACCCAGGTCTCGTTGGCGACGCGCGGGAAACTGAGCCATTGCGAGCCGCGCAGATGGCTCATGTTCGCCATAAGCCGGTGGCCCTCCAGCCATGGCGCAAACAGCCGCTCGCAGAACGCCACGGTGTCGGCGGCATCGAGCGTATCAAGCCCCGCGGCACGCCAGGCCGTCTCGGTGGTCTCGACGATGAAGGTGGAGGTGTCGCGGTTGAAGCGATAGGCATGCGCCTGGAACCAGCCGTGCTCGGTCTCCACGAAAATGAACGTGAAAGCCTGGAACAGGCGATGCGTGCCGAGCCAGACGAACTTGTTCTTCCTGATGTCGATCGTCGGGCGGAAATGCGCGGCGTGGCGCGTGCGGATGCGGCTGTTGATGCCGTCCGCCGCGACCACAAGGTCCGCGTCGGGAAGCTCGTCCACCTCGCGCTGGAACACCAGTTCCACGCCCAATGCTGCTGCACGGCGCTGCAGGATGTTCAGCAGGTGCCGGCGCTCGATGCCGCAGAAGCCGTGCCCGCCTGAGGTGATGACGCGGCCCCTGAAGTGGATGTCGATGTCGTCCCAATGCGCGAAACTGTCGAGGATCTCCTGCTTCGATTCGGGATCGGCGCCTTCCAGGTTGCGCAAGGTCTCGTCGGAGAACACCACGCCCCAGCCGAACGTGTCGTCGGCGCGATTGCGCTCGATCACGCTGACGTGGTGCGACGGATCGCGCCGCTTCATCTGGATCGCGAAGTAGAGTCCCGCGGGACCACCGCCCGCACAGACGATCCGCATCGGAGACATCGCCCTCTGGTCGGCCTGTTGTATCTGACCTAATTTGCCGCGGACAAGCCCGCGGCAGCGCAGGCATGGGGCTTGCGGAGGCTGTGATGCTTGGCCGATCGGCACATATCGACACGTTCGCGCGCGATCATCTGCCGCCGCCGGAGCAATGGCCCGACCTGCTTCTGGACGGCTTCGACTACGCCGAGACGCTGAACATCGGCGTTGAACTGACCGATGCGATGGTGCGCAAGGGCTTCGGCGACCACACAGCGCTGATCGGCAACGGCCGGCGACGTACCTACAAGGAACTGACCGACTGGAGCAACCGCATCGCGCACGCGCTGGTCGATGACTATGGCGTCAAGCCGGGCAACCGGGTCCTGATCCGTTCGGCCAACAACCCGGCGATGGTCGCGTGCTGGTTGGCAGCGACCAAGGCTGGCGCCGTCGTGGTCAACACCATGCCGATGCTGCGCGCGCTC
>DASSRN010000109.1:0-2016 GCA_035701785.1 Acetobacteraceae bacterium
ATCGCAGATCCACCGCGAGGACGGTGTGACGATCCTGCTGGTCGAGCAACGCGTCGCCGAGGCGTTGGAACTCTCCGACCATGGCTATGTGCTGGAGACCGGGCACATGGTGCTGGACGGCACGTATGACACGCTGCTGGCGGACGACCGCGTCCGTCGTTCGTATCTTGGACTGACCGATGCCTGACTGGATGGGAGAACACGTGATGACACACCTGCCTTCGATCGGACGCCGCGGCGCGCTTGGCCTCGGGCTCGCCACCGGTGCCGCCGCGCTGACGCCACGACGGACGCGTGCGCAGGCGAAGGAGGTGAAGATCGCGATGCTGGTGCCGCTCTCTGGCCCGTGGGCGCGCCAGGGCATCCTGGAGCAGATGGGCGCGCGCATGGCGATCGACGACATCAACAACGCGGGCGGCATCAAGGCTTTGGGCGGCGCCAAGCTGCGGCTGATCGAATACGACACCGGCGATTCGGCGGAGAAGGCGAAAGACGCGGCACAGCGCATGATCGCGCAGGAGCCGGACCTGGTCGGTGGCTTCGGCTGCTGGCTGTCCACCTTCACGCTGGCCGCCACCGAGGTGACCGAGCGCGCCGAGCTGCCGTGGCTCACGCTGTCCTACTCCGATGCGATCACCGGGCGTGGATACAAATATGTATTCCAGTCTTCGCCGACGAACGACACGCAGGCCGAGGACACTGTTCCCATGGTCATGGAAATGGCTGAAGCGGCGACGGGGAAGCGCCCAACCAAAGTGGCCTATATCGGCGACAACAGTGCGGCCCCGGTGAGTTTTGCCAAAGCCATGAAGGACCACGTGCTGAAGAAGGCAAACCTGACCCTCGTCGCCGACGAGGTATACACGCCGCCGCTGAGCGACGCGACCACCATTATCCAGCATGTCCGTTCAGGGCGCCCAGACTTCGTGCTGCTGCTCTCCACCAACGTGCCAGACGACAAGCTGCTAGCGGACAAGTTCGCCGAGATGAACCTGAAAGGCGACCGGTTGCCGAAGATCGGCAACGGCGGGCACTGGTGCGTGCCGGAACTGCTGAAGGTGGCAGGCACCGAGAACCTGGAAGGCATGCTGGTGGGGCTCGCCAACTGGCCTGGCAAGGCGGTGGAGGACGTGTCGAAGCGCTTCGTCGAACGCACCAAAGAGCCGTGGTTCGGGCATGACTCGGTATTTGCGTATGTCCATACGCTGATCCTGAAGGAGGCGGTGGAGCGCGCCGGGGTCGCCGAACGGCACAAGGTGATGCAGGCGATCCGCGAACTCGACATGAAGAATGAGGGCCCTGCCCTGTTCTTCCCCGACGCGACGCTGAAATATGACGACAAGGGCCGCCGCGTCGGCGCCAAGCTGTGCATCGTGCAGTGGCAGAACGGCCGGCCGGTGGCGGTGCATCCGGACTCTATCGCATCATCCAAGGTGAGCTGGCCGAAGGTCGCGTGATGGAGCCTTACGAACTCTACGCGGTGCACTACGCGCACAATCCGAACGCGCGACGGGCGAACAACTTCATCGGCGGCGATCCGCATGACGGGCCGATGCCGCTGGACTACTTCGTGTGGGCGATCAAGGGGCCGGCGGGAACCTTCGTGTTCGATACCGGCTTCGACGCGCCGATGGGCGAGAAGCGCAACCGGCAGTTCGTGCGCTCGCCCGCGGTCGGGCTGCGCGCTATCGGCGTGGAGCCGAATGAGGTGCGCGACGTGATCCTGTCGCATATGCACTACGACCACTGCGGCAACTACGACCTGTTCCCGCAGGCGAAGTATCACGTGCAGGACATCGAGATGGCTTATGCCACCGGCCGGTGCATGTGCCATGCCGGCCTGCGCGGACCGTTCGAGGAAGCGGACGTCTTGGCGATGGTGCGCAAGCTGTTCGCCGGCCGCGTCGCGTTCCACGACGGTGTGGACGAGCTGGCCCCGGGGCTGACGGTGCACCATGTCGGCGGCCACTCGAAGGGACTGCAGGTGGTGCGGGCCTGGACGCGGCGGGGCTGGAT
>DASSRN010000110.1:0-4339 GCA_035701785.1 Acetobacteraceae bacterium
CGAACTCCAGGTCCACCCATCCGCTCAGTATGTACACAAGCTGCGCCTGGCATTTGTGGATGTGCCAGCCGGTCGGCTTCGACATGCCCTGCTCGGCCGACGTGACCTGGGCGCGCATGAAGCCGTTGGTGCCCTCGGTGACGCCGAGGTCACGGTACTTGAAGAAGGCGCGGCGGCCGGCGACGTAGTTGGCGTTGTCCTTGCTGGCGACGGCGACTTTCATGGCAGTCATCGGCTGGTCGTTCATGGCGATCCTCCTGATACCCGTCCCAGACAGCGTAGATGCAGGTCTTCCCGGGCACCAGGGGTTGGCACGATGCAGGAGTCCCGCGGATCCCAGCGCCTGCTATGAATCGCAGAGTTCAGCGCGGCACCGTTGCAAAGACGCAGAGCGCCCGTGTCGTGCAAATGTAACGCGGCCGGAAGTTGCGCGATGAGCACGGAATATGCTTCGGTTGGGGACCGACGCTGAGCACGGGTGGGAGAAACCGGGATGGCCACGATTACAGGCGCTTGTCTGTGCGGACGGGTTCGCTACACCGCAAGCGGCGATCCGGCGTTCTCGGGCGTGTGTCACTGCCGCAACTGTCAGCGCTACACCGGATCAGCGTTCGAACCGGTAGTGGCGTTTCCCGCCGACGCGGTCAGCATTCAGGGAGAAATCAAGACCTACCAGGATACTGGGGACTCCGGAAAGCCAGTCTACCGGCGGTTCTGTCCGAACTGCGGTTCTGGAGTGATAGCCGAAGCGGATGCGCTGCCGGGCATGAGGCTCGTGCTGGTCGGATCGATGGATGATCCGTCGGCATTCCAGCCTGCGATGGAAATCTACTGCAGCAGTGCGCAACCGTGGGTGCACGCGGGAGGGGAGCGGCCGAAGTTTCCCAAGATGCCGCCAGGTTAACCCGGCGGTCGAATGTTGCATCCGTCACGGCTGGCCACTGTGCCCGCTACCCGTATCTACGCGTGCTAATGCCCCTGAGTTAGTTCAGGAAGATCTTTCCCGGGTTCAGTATCCCGCGTGGATCCATTGCCTGCTTCACCGAGCGCATCACGGCCAGCGCTTCCGTACCGTGCTCCTGTTCCAGAAATTCGCGTTTGCCGATCCCCACGCCATGCTCGCCGCTGCACGATCCTCCCAGCGCGAGCGCGCGTGCCACGATCTTCTTGTCGAGGTCCCAGGCGCGCTTCAGCCCATCCGGTTCCGGCGGCACCAGGATGACCGTATGGAAATTGCCATCGCCCACATGACCGACGATCGGTGCGGTCAGCCCCGATGCGGCGATGTCCTCCTTGGCGCCCAGCACCGCCTCGTCCAGCCGCGAGATCGGCACGATCGCGTCGGTGGCGATGCCGCGATGTCCGGGCTTCAGCGCCAGGCAGGCCCACAGCGCGTCGTGCCGCGCCTTCCATAGCTTGCCGCGTTCAGCGGCGTCCGTCGCCCAGCGGAACGCCTTGCCGTCGCACCCAGCGGCGATCTCCTCCGCCTGCTGCGCCTGTTCGGCGACTGCGGCGGCGGTGCCGTGGAACTCGAAGAACAGGCTGGGCAGTGATTCCAGCCCTTCCAGCTTTGAATACGCGATGCAGGCCTCCATCTGCACCTCGTCCAGCAATTCCATGCGTGCAACAGGTATCCCCATCTGCAGGATCGCGATGACCGTCTCCACCGCCCCACGGAGGCTGGGGAACTGGCAGGTGGCCGACGACACCGCCTCAGGGATGCCGTGCAGGCGCAGTTGGACCTCGGTGATCACCCCCAGCGTCCCCTCAGAGCCGATGAACAGCCGCGTCAGGTCGTAGCCGGCGGCAGACTTGCGCACCCGGCCGCCGGTA
The DNA here is from genome assembly GCA_035701785.1 of Acetobacteraceae bacterium. Lineage (GTDB taxonomy): Bacteria > Pseudomonadota > Alphaproteobacteria > Acetobacterales > Acetobacteraceae > JAMXLO01. Next base: position 1,834 of record DASSRN010000110.1, read on the forward strand.
TGGATCAGTCGCCCATCCGCCAGCGCGACGGTCAGTCCAAGCACGTTCTCGCGGATTGTGCCGTAGCGCACGGCATTGGTGCCCGAGGCACGGGTGGCGCACATCCCGCCGATGGTGCAGGCGGCGGTGCCTGGATCGACCGGGAAGAACAGCCCCTGGTCACGCAGGTGCTCATTCAGCAGGTCGCGCGTCACGCCGGCCTCGATGCGGCAGTCCATGTCGGGCTGGCTGACGTCGATGATGCGCGTCATGCGCGACAGGTCGAGCGTGATGCCGCCGCGCACCGGCGTCACGTGGCCCTCCAGCGACGTGCCCGCACCCCAGGCCACGACCGGCACATGCGCGTTGTTGCACAGCGCCAGCAGGCGCGCGGCCTCGTCCGAGGTCTCGATGAAGGCGACCGCATCGGGCAGCACAGGCGGCTGGGTGTCCTGGCCGTGCGAATGATGCTCGCGCAGCGTGGCGTTGGTGGTGATGCGTTCGCCCAGGAAGTCGCGGGCGGCAGCGATCACGGTGTCGGCGGCTTCAGGCATGGCAGGACCTCTAGCGAATGGCTTGCAGGTTTGCGGCAGAGCCGTCAGGGTGGCAAGCACCGGTCCGTGAGGTGGGGACTGCGGACCGGGGCTGCTTCGTTTTGACACGCGAGACCGTCCGGTTCCGGAAGATGCCAGACAGCGAAACAGACATCCTGCTACGACTGCCCCCGCGGACGCTCGATCCCGACGAGCGCAGCCTGGTAGCCGAGTGGCTAAGCCTCGCGTCCGATATCCCGTCCGCGTATGTCAGTACCCGACGGGCGGACGATCCGGTGATGTACCGGCGGATCGTGATCTCGGCCGTTGCCGACGGGCGGCCGACGCATACGATCCACGCCCCGTCGGGAAAGCGCCTGTGGGTCCGACTGACGATCGGCGGCGAGCCGGTTGTCGAATTGTTCGACTCACTGGCTGGCGCGCTCAACTCGATCCGCCGGGTCCTGACCTGATCCAGGCGTCAGCGCCCGTTCTGGATGTCACGCACCTTCGGACCGAATTCCGCATCGGTGGCGCCTGGCATGCCGCGGTTGATGACGTGTCGTTCTCGCTGGCTGCAGGCGAAACACTTGCCCTGGTGGGTGAGTCCGGCTGCGGCAAGTCGGTCACGGCGCTGTCGGTGATGGGACTGGTGCCGCAGCCGCAGGGGCGCATCGCCGGCGGTCGGATCATGCTTGAAGCGCATGATCTGGTGGGCCTGTCGGATGGCATGCTGGAGAAGCTGCGCGGCGCCCGCATGGCGATGATCTTCCAGGAACCGATGAGCAGTCTGAACCCGGTGATGACGATCGGCGCGCAGGTGGCCGAGTCGCTGGTGGTGCATCGCGGACTGTCGCGACGCGAGGCGGAAGCAAAGGCACTGGCCGTATTGGACGAGGTGAAGATTCCTTCGGCGGGTCAACGGTTCCACGAGTACCCGCATCAGTTCTCCGGCGGCATGCGGCAGCGGGTCATGATCGCGATGGCGCTGGCATGCGAGCCGGCGGTGCTGCTGGCTGACGAACCCACCACCGCGCTGGACGTGACGATCCAGGCGCAGGTGCTCGGGCTGCTGGCCGACCTGAAGGAACGGCACGGCATGGCCATGCTGTTCATCACCCACAACCTGGGCGTGGTGGCGCAGATCGCGGACCGGGTCGCGGTGATGTACGCGGGCCAGATTGTGGAGCAGGCGCCGGTGGCAGCGATCTTCGCGCGCCCGGCGCATCCCTACACACGCGCGCTGTTCGCCGCGATCCCGCGCATGGACCGCGACGCGCAGGACCTGGCTGCCATCCCCGGCCGGGTTCCGCCGCTCGACGCGATGCCGACAGGCTGCCGGTTCGCGCCGCGCTGCCCGCTGGCACAGCCGGGGTGTGAGCAGCCTCAGGTGCTGGGAGAGGTGGGACCCAGGCACCTGGCGCGGTGTCACGTGGCGACCGGCGTCAGGCCCGGGGAGCATCCGCTTGAAGGAACATCTGGAATATACTAAGTATATCACGCCATGGCAGTGACATTGCAGAAGTGGGGGCACAGCATCGGCGTCCGGCTGCCGAAGCCAATGCTGGAGCAGGTGGGCTTTGTCGAAGGCGCACAGGTGGATGTGCTGGTCGAGGGCGATCACTTGGTGATTCGTCGGACCCATCGGCGTCCGACGCTTGCGGAGCTGCTTGCGCAATGCAGACCGGAGAACAGGCCGGAGCCAATTGACTGGGGTCCGGATGTCGGCCGCGAGATCGTCCCGGACTGAACCCTACATTCCGGATCGAGGCGACTTCGCCCGTGTGGTTCTGCATCCGCGTACCGGGCGCGAGCAGGGCGGCGAACACCCCGTGCTTGTGCTTAGCACGAAGCAGTTCAATGCGCTGACGGGATATGCTCTCGTTGCTCCTGTGACGCATGCAGTTCGACATTGGCCATTCGAAGTGCCCATCGAACCAGGAGGTCGGATAACCGGGGTGGTGTTGTCGGATCAGACACGCAGCATCGATTTC
>DASSRN010000111.1:0-2459 GCA_035701785.1 Acetobacteraceae bacterium
CGTTGTGGACCGCAAGGTGGTGGATGCGCTGAATGCGCTATAGTCGCCGCCTGGACAGGAGACCCGCATGACCTCACCGATCGACGCGGTACGCCGCTATCACGACGAACTCACCGCGATCCGCCGTGATATCCACGCCAATCCGGAACTCGGATTGGAAGAGCATCGCACGGCCGACCTGGTGGCCCGCATGCTGGAGGAGTGGGGTGTCGAGGTGCATCGCGGCATCGGCACGACCGGCGTCGTCGGGGTGCTGCGCTCGGGCAACGGCGAAGCCACGATCGGGCTGCGCGCCGACATGGACGCACTGCCGATCGTCGAGGCGAACGACATCCCGTATCGCAGCCGCAACACAGGCAAGATGCACGCCTGCGGCCATGATGGGCACACCACGATGCTGCTCGGTGCTGCGCGGTATCTGGCGGAGACGCGCAACTTCAACGGCACGGTGAACTTCATCTTCCAGCCGGGCGAGGAAGGTGTCGGAGGCGCGCTGGCGATGTTGCAGGACGATCTGTTTCAACGCTTTCCCTGCAATGCAGTGTACGGCATGCACAACCGGCCGGGCATGCCGGTGGGCAAATACGGCATCTCGCCCGGAACCGCGATGGCAGGCGGCGGCTTCTTCGATATCAGCGTCACCGGCAAGGGTGCGCATGGTGCACGACCCGAGGAGTCGATCGATCCCGTGCTGGTCGCCTGTCATATCGGCACTGCGATGCAGTCGATCGTGGCACGCAACGTGTCGGCGCGCGAGGTCGCGGTGGTCAGTATTACGCGCATCCTGTCGGGCGACGCCTACAACGTGATCCCGGAGACCGCCACGCTCGGCGGCACGGTGCGCACGATGAAGCGTGAGACGATGACATTGGTGGAGCAGGCGATGCGTCGCATCGCGTCCGGCGTCGCGACTGGCTTCGGCGCCACCGTCGAGGTGGATTTCCGGCTGATCTTCGCGCCGTTGGTCAACCACGATACAGAATTCAAAGCGATCGCCGATACCGCGGCCGAACTGGTGGGCGACGCCAATGTCAATCGCCAGCAGGCACCGGCACAGGCATCCGAGGATTTCGCCTTCATGCTGGAGAAAGTGCCTGGCGCCTACATCAACCTTGGCAACGGCGAGAGCGCCGCGGTGCACAACCACCACTACGATTTCAACGACGAGGCAATCCCGTTCGGGTCGGCGCTGTTCGCGCGGCTGGTGGAACGGCAGCTGCCTCGCGGCAGTGAGTAAGGGAGGCAAGCATGCTGAAGTTTGGCGCGGCGATGTTCTTCACCGACTATTCGATGGCGCCGGGTGAACTCGGCAAGGCGCTGGAGGAGCACGGCTTCGAATCGGTCTGGGCGCCGGAGCATTCGCACATTCCGCTGTCGCGCAAGACGCCGCCGGCCGGTGGCGGCGAGCTGGCGAAGAAATATTACGACACGATGGATCCGTTCGTGACGCTGACCATGGCGGCGGCGGCGACCAAGACGCTGAAGGTGGCGACCGGCGTGTGCCTGGTGGCGCAGCGCGACCCGATCCAGACCGCGAAGCTGGTGGCCTCGATCGATCAGGTGTCGGGCGGGCGGTTCCTGTTCGGCATCGGCAACGGCTGGAACCAGGACGAGATGGAGAACCACGGCACCGTATTCAAATCGCGCCACAAGCTGGCGCGCGAGCGGGTCGAGGCGATGAAGGAGATCTGGATCAAGTCGAAGCCGGAGTATCACGGCGAGTTCGTGAACTTCGACCCGATGATGGCCTGGCCGAAGCCGGTGCAGAAGCCGCATCCGCCGATCATCGTCGGGGGTGCCTTTCCATATTCCGCGCGCCGCGCCATCCGCTACGGCGACGGCTGGATTCCGCACGCGATGCGCAACAGCTACGCGGAAATCGCCGACATGCTGCCGGAATTCCGCAAGATGGCGACGGAAGCGAAGCGCGATCCGAAGTCGATCGAGATCACCGTGTGGGGGCCGAAACAGGATCCCGACCTGATGAAGCGCTATCAGGATCTTGGCGTGGCGCGCGTCGTGTTCAACCTGGAGTCCGAAAAGGCCGACACGATCCTGCCGGTGATCGACGGCTGGGCGAAGCTGATGGCGCAGGCCAACCGCTGACGCTGGCGTCCATACCGTACGGTGTCGACCGCCTGCCGCGCGATCCCCGATTGCGATGCGTTCAGGTCGGTGCGGCGCCGCTGCGGCTCAACAGCGAACCCGTGCCGCCCGACGCCATGCCGCTGGCAACCGGCGATCACGCGGCGCGCGTGGCGGCGGCGGTCGTCTGGCTCGAGGCGCAATGCGGCGACTACGCGCCGCTGCGGCGGCAGTTCATCAGCGCCTACTTCCGCACCCTTGCGACGCGGATCGAATTGCGCAGAAAGGAATTGGCGGAGCGGCTCAAGCCGTACGACGGGCTTTACACGCCCGAAGATTACTTGTGGTCGGCGCTGCGGCCGTTGCCACGTGGA
>DASSRN010000112.1:0-5719 GCA_035701785.1 Acetobacteraceae bacterium
CAGTGCATCGACAGGAACGCAGGCAGCGCAGGCAGCGCCCAAGGCAGCATGTAGAGCACCAGCAGCGCCTTCACCCAGCGCTCGCGCCGCATGAAGAAGCCGGACAGCAGGAAAGCCAGGAACATCTTCACGTTCACGCCAACACCGGCCAGCAGCAGCGTGTTGCCGACGGTCACCAGATAGCGTGGGTCGTTGAACAGGTGTGCGTAGTATTCCGGGTTGCTGCCAAGCCACAGGCCGAAGGCAACGGGATAGACGACGAACGCCAGGAACACCGCCACATAGGGCAGAAAGAACGCGATCGCCCACGCCGTCTCCGACCCATGCAGGCCGACGCGCCATCGCGGTCGTCGCGACCGGCTGACCGCTGGAGCGAATGCGAGGGCCTGTTGTGTGCTGCTCATTCCCGCCTCCCAGTTGCGGGCATCGCGCCGATTGTATCCGGGTATCGCAGTGCCCAACAAGCGCCACTCAGAACGTCACGCGCACACCGCCAAACCCGCCGATCGGTGCAGCCGGCGACAGGCTGCGCGGATTGGTCGCGCCTGGCGCCTGCGCGATGAACACCGTGGAGGTGGGCGAGAACGTGCCGAACGTGTCGTAGTGCGCGTTGGTGATGTTCTGTGCCCAGGCGAACAGCTGCACATTCTCGGTCAGTTGATAGGTGGTCGCCAGGTTCAGGGTGAAGTAGGGCGATAGCGGCGGATTGAGGTTGGCTTCGTCGCCGAACAGGAACGCGCTGCTGGCGAAGATGGCCGACGCGTTGATGGTCCATTTGTCGGTCACCCGATAGCCGCCGCCGAACTTCACCTGGTTGGCGGGAATGCCCGGCAGCCGGTTGCCCTTGCGGACAGCGATGTTGCCGTCGGCATCCGCCGCAGGATTGCTGCCCGCCGCTTCAATGAAGCCGCTCTGGAAGGTGGCGTCGATGTGGGTGTAGCCGACATAGGCGAACCAGTGCTCGGTCTTGAGCTGCACGCCGATGTCCAGCCCCTGGCGGCGGGTCTGGCCGATATTGGCGAAGAACGCACGGCCCTGCGTGGGGCTGTTGATGAACGCGATGTCGTCGTCGAGATTGCTGCGGAACAGCGCAAGGTTGTAGCTGAGCCGGCCGCCTTCGAAGGCCGCGAACGAGCCGCGCACGCCCCCTTCCACGGTGTGCGACACCACCTGCTGGAGGTCGGGGTCGCCGACGAAGAAGTTGGCCAGACTGCACGAGTTGGTCGGGCCGGCGCACGACAATTCGGCCGGCGTCGGCGCACGGTTGGCCACTGCGTATCCGGCATAGGCGGTGAGCCATGGCGTGAACTGATAGGTCACGCCGGCCGCCGGGTTGAAGTGCGTGTAGCTATGGTTGCCGGTCAGATCGCCGCCGTTCTGGTCGTGCAGATCGACCAGTGCCACGTTGAACCTGCCGGACAGCGTCAGCGCGAAGCGCTGCGTGATACTCAGCGTGTCGGCGACATACGCGCCATAGCTTGCGTTGGAGATGCCGACGCGCACCGGCGAGTTGACGTCGGGTTCGTCGATCACCACGGCCGGGCCGCCGAACACGCGATCGAGCGGGCTGAGGCCGCCAACGAACGACACGGCACTGAACGTGGTCTGCGCCCCATCGAAGCTCATCCCGGCGACGAAGTGATTCGGCAACCCGAACAGCTCGTTGGTGTTGGTCACCTGGGCGGAGATGCCATAGGCGTTGGTGTTGGTAGTCTGGTCGTCGAGTTCGCCGTATTGCGTCACCCCGTTCAGGAAGTCAGGAATGAAGGCGCCGCCCAGGGAGGTGCTGAAGCCCGAATCGGAGCACAGCAGCCCCGACCCGTTATTGCACGGCGTGTCGTTTGGCGCATTGCCGTTGGTGACGCGCTGAAGGAAGTAGCGATAATAGACCAGCGCCTGGATCGAGGTGGTCTCCGATACATCGACGTTGCCGCTCAGGCTGACCGCGGCGTACTGGTTGTTGATCCGGTTCGGCGCGGTGAACTGTGCACTCTGGGCGGCGGCCAGCAATTGGATCGGACTGCTGCCGGGACCGTTCAGCACCGAGTGCGCCGCAGTGATGTTCAGGTGCAGTTCGGCACGCTGGCTTCGCCAACCGACGTCGCCGAAGATGTTCTGCAGGTCGGATGACTGAAGATCGCGCCAGCCGTTCTGGTGCAGCACGCTGCCGGCCACATAGGTCGAAACGTCGCCCGCCTGCTTGCCGTACTGGAAGTCGCCCTGGATCTGGCCGAACGAACCGCCGGAGACGCTTGACTCTGCGCCTTGCCAGGTGAAGCCGTTCTTCATCTGCACGTTCACCGATCCGCCAAGCGCGTTGAGGCCGAACACCGGATTGGAGCCTTCGAGATTGATCCGGTCGATGGCGTTGTCGGGTATCAGGTCCCAGTCCACCGTATCGCCGAACGGCTGGTTGAAGCGCACGCCGTTGATGTAGACCGCGAGGCCCTGCGGGGTGCCCTGCAACGCCGAGGCGGCGAAGCCGTGATAGAGCAGCGTTGGCTGGTAGGGGTTGCCGGAGGCGGAGTCCGACGTGACGCCGCTCACCTGCTGGTTCAGCGAATTCACCAGGTTTGGCGTGCCCTCGCGCCGCAGGTCGCCGCTGTCCAGCACGTGGGTCTGCGCAGGCACGGTGTTGCGGTCGATCCCTGCACCGATCAGCGGTGAACTGCCCACAACCTCGACCTGCGGCAACGTGGTCGCCGGCGGCTGTTCCGGCGTCTGCGCGACGGCGGTTGCAGCGCCAAGGCTTGCCAGCAACAGGGTGGTCGCGCAGGTCCGCATGCCGGGATTAGAGGCGGGCAAGCGCTGCCGTGGCTATGGCACGACTTCCCGATATTCGGGAGAATGTTTCCCGAAGTGATGGGAGGAAACGATGCCGCTGCGCATACGGCTCATAGCGCTGGTCGGCGTCGTGCTGCTGGCCAGTCTGGCATGCGGCAGCGCGTTGGTCGCGTGGCACGAGGCGAATTCGGTTCGCACCGAACTGCGCGCCGCGCTCGAGGTCGGCGTGCAGACGATCCGCAACAGCACGGCTGGCGACCCGATACGCGAATTGCCGAGACTGGTTGTGATGTTCGATGGCAACCGCCACGTGCGCGCAACGCTGCTGGATGCGAACGGGCAGGCCGCTGCGCGCTCTACGCTGTTCGCACCGACGCAGGCAGTGCCGCAGTGGTTCCGCTGGCTGCTGGGCGGCGCGCTGCCTGCCGTCCGCATGCCGCTGGCGGACGGCGCGATCGTTCTGCAAACCGATCCGACCAACGAGGTCGGCGAGGTCTGGGCCGAATCGCGCGACGCGGTGCTGGTGCTGGCTGGCTTCGCCGCGTTGAGTGCATTGCTGATCTCGATGGTCGTCGGCCGGGCGCTGCGCTCGCTGGAGCGGTTGGCGGGTGCATTCCAGCGCATCGGGGAGGGCGACTATCCGAACCTGCTGCCGGTGAAGGGACCGCCGGAGATCACGCGCCTGGCGCATGGCTTCAACGCCATGTCGCGCCGCTTGGCTGCGATCGCCGCACAGAACCACCGGCTGAACGAAAGGCTGCTGACGCTCCAGGCGGAGGAGCGTGCGGATCTTGCCCGCGACCTGCACGACGAAGTCGGACCGCTGCTGTTTGCGGTCGACATGACTGCAGCGACTATCGAACGGCTGGCGGGCAGCGGGCGTGAAGCCGAGGTGCCGGCGCATGCGCAGGCGATCCATGATGCGGTCGGTCGGATGCAGCGGCACATCCGCGCCATCCTCGGGCGGCTACGGCCGCTGGAAGCTGTTGGACTGGAGGCGGCGATCGAGCGCTTGGCAGCCTTCTGGCGGAACCGCCGGCCCGACATCGCGATCAACCTGGCTGTATCGGTCGATGAGAGCAGGACCGACAGCCTGCTCAAGGAGACGATCTACCGCGTGGTCCAGGAGGGCATGAGCAATGCCATCCGCCACGGCACGCCGGCGCACATCGATATCCGCGTCTTGCAGCATGACAGGGATGCGGTTCGCATCGAGGTGACAGACGACGGGCTGGGAATGCCGCCGGAAGATACCACGACGCAACCCACACAGCGTCTTGGCCTGATCGGCATGCGTGAACGCGTGATGGCATTGGCCGGATCTCTGGCAACCGGACCGGGACCGGGCGGCGTCGGACTGGCGCTGGTCGTACGACTTCCCTGCACAGCCCAGGAGGCTGCGCAATGAAAGTCCTGCTGGTCGATGACCATGCGGTGGTGCGCAACGGGCTCCGCAATCTCCTGACGTCGGTGGCTGATACCGAGATCAGCGAGGCGGCAACCGGTCGCGATGCGCTGGCGCTGTTGCGCCAGGAGCGACCCGACCTGGTGGTGCTCGATCTCAATCTGCCGGGCATGGGCGGGCTGGAGCTGTTGCGCCGCATGCTGCTGGAGGATGCCGCCGTTCCTATACTTGTGCTGAGCATGCACACTGAGACGCTCTACGCCGCGCGGGCGCTGCAGCTCGGAGCGAAAGGGTATCTGAGCAAGAACGCCTCGGCCGAGGAAGTGCTGAAGGCGGTCCGGCGCATCGCCGGTGGTGGCCGTTACATTGAAAGCGAACTGGCGCAGGAGCTCGCGCTGCAACAGGTATCGCCTGGCCACGGGCTCCAGGACCTCAGCGAGCGCGACATCGAGATCATGCGACTGCTGGCGGAGGGATCGAGCCTTGCAGAGATCGCCGATGCGCTGGGCGTCGGCTACAAGACGGTGGCCAACGCGTGCAGCGGCATCAAGGCGAAACTCGGCGTGACCCGCACCAACGACCTGGTGCGGCTGGCGATGACGCTCGGGGTAGCCTGAGACAACAGTCGCGGACCGGTCACAAATGACATCGGAATGTCTTTTGACATTGGTGAGCGCGCGCCTCACGATCCTGCGATAAGGCGTGGGGTGCCTGCACGTATGCTGAGTAGCACGATCCTGGAATTCACCGATCCTGACGAATATCAGGTGGCAATGGGCCGCGCTGAGGATCACCGGTCGATCATCACCGCTCCCGGCAGCTATCGATCCGAGCTGACATTGGTCGGGCTGCACAGCGTCGGACTGCAAGATGGCAAGCTGGCATTGCCGCGGGTCGTCCAGGCCGCCGCGCATAAGGAAGTCTGCAACATCGCCTTCCTCACGGCAGATAACCAGGCGGCTGTGACGTTCAACGGCATCGAGCAGCCGGAACCGTCCATCTCATTCCAAAGTCCCGGCACTGAATACATCGTCATCGCTTCGGCCGACTGTCATTGGGGTGGAATAAGCCTGACGCCGGAAACCCTGATGTCCGCGTCGCGCGCGCTTGTCGGCGACGATATCGCGACACCTGCGGCATCAAAGCTCATCCACACAGCACCTCACCTACTCGTCCGATTGCAGAGGCTGCATGCAGCAACAGTGCACCTTGCTTTAAACACGCCCGATATCCTCACGCATCCAGCAGTCGCGAAGGCGATCGAGCAGGAACTGCTAAGTGTGCTGATCGCCTGCCTCACCGATGATGCTGCGACGATCATGAGCCCGAACGCGAACAGGCAGCAGGTATTGCGGCGGTTCCATCAGGTGATCGAGGCGAACGGTGATGAGCCGCTTTACCTGCCTGAGATTTGCACGGCCGTGGGGGTTGCAGAGCGGACCCTTCGTAATGCCTGCATGGCATATCTTGGCATGTCGCCGCACCGCTATCATGGTTGCGGCGGATGAACCTGGCTGCCAGGTTCATCCG
>DASSRN010000113.1:0-8906 GCA_035701785.1 Acetobacteraceae bacterium
TCGGATAAGCCTCTGCCAGATGCTTCAGGGTCCGCTCAATCAGCGGCTCTGTCGTGCTGATCGGACGCGCCTGCCGATCGGTGAACACGCTGCGGTGGTCATCGCTGTGGGCAGGGTCAGGCTGGAGCTGGCTGGACACATGCAGCCGGTGCAGCGCGCCGGGATCCGGCATGGTGGATGCCGTAGCCTGTGCCTGCCGCCGGACCAGGACCGAGCGGCGGAACAGCCGGCCGGTCAGGAAATCGATGTGCTGTTCCGCCATGGCGCGGTCGGAGCCTGCCAGCCGGTCGATGCGGCTGCGCATGACGGGATCGAGATCGGGCGGGACGGCGGCGGCCAGGTCCGCTTCGCACAGATAGCCGAGATCGGCCTCGGCGGCCCGGGCGATGAAGTCCCGCACGTGGCACGGCCGGTTTTCAACGGCCAGGAACTCGCCGAGGATGTAGGCGGACGGCACCCCCGCCAGTCGCTGCGCCTCGAGGCGCAGCAGCTGGCCATACGGCTCCGCCGCGCTGGCTGCCTCGGCCATCTGCCGCAGCGCAGTGCGCGCCCGATCCACGCGCTGCTGCGGCGTGCCTGTGCCGGCGTAGCGCCTGCACAGGTCCCGGATCACCATCCGCAGGTGCCAACCGGGCAGTACATTATAGCTGATGGTCGCCACCCCATTGGGAGCGAGCGTCTGGCGGCAGATCCGGAGAATCGCCTCCTGCGCATCTCGCGGCACCCAGCTGAACACGCCGTGGCAGATCACGTAGTCGAACTGCCGTCCCCCGAGGTCCAGCGTCGCCAGGTCGGCCTGCTGGAGGCTGATGTTCGCCAGGCCCAGGTCCGCGACACGCCGGCGGCCTTCATCGATATGCCGCTGTGCCAGATCGACGCCAACGAAGCGCGACTCGGGGAAGCGTGCGGCGAGTGGGATGATGTTGCCGGCGGCGGCACACCCGAGTTCGAGCACGCCGGCGCGGGTGACGTCGGGCGGCTCGAGGCCGTGAAGGATCGCGAGTGCCGCTAGGTGTTGCGGCTGCGACAGAGCGAACGGCATGGCCGGATACGGCAGCAGGTCGTAGCCATCGCCGGAGCCGGAGCGCGGCGCCTCATGCGGCGTCATGCCGGCTGCTCAAGCGCCCGTCGTGTCCTCCGACGGCTGCTTCTGTGCGGCAGGCTGGTCCGTGTCGGATGCAGCTTTGGTCGGGTTTTGCGGCGCTCCCTTGCGGCGCGGTGGAAGCGGTCGGACGCCCAGCAGGATCAGGCTGCGCGCAAGCTTCTGCTGCAGTCCGACTGCGCCTGCCAGAGGCAGCACCAGGGTCACCGGCGAATGCGTCGGGGACGTGAAGGTGAACGCAAGTTGCGATTTGTCAGGACTGACTCCGACGCGGCAATTGCGGGGGTAGAGGATTTCACCCAGTTTCGGATCTGGCGTCTTCGCAGCTGACATCGCGTAACCTCACGGACCATGAGCCGTGTCAGATGACACTGCCGTCACTGTCACGCAACGGAAAAGCGCGGGCGCCGGAACAGATCCCTTGGGTGCCCGTGTGGCCGATTTGCCGACCCGATAACGTTGCAATTCTGCGATTATCCTGACCTCACAAAAATGTGTTGAAACTGCATTACGGCATGGTTATGATCTGCCTATCGCCATGAGGGACTGGATCGATGGGTGGCACAAATCACCCCCGCGGCTTTGATTTAGACGCAGCGATCCAGCCGGCCTTGTTGACGAAGTCTGGATGCAAAAGAGGCCGGCATGGCTGCAACCACATGTTAGGTTTCACATAGCAGAACGAGAGGGCGTGCCAACTCAGGTTGGCCATCCGCTCGGTTTCGCTGACCACCCCTGTCCTCCGCAAGCTGCCTCCCGCCAACCAGCGGTGACACAACGGCTTGGTGTAAAACGTATCGTATACAGAACATAATAAACCTGAACCCCAGCAAAAGAGAGCCCGATGACCAGTTGGCAAGACAAGTTGGCGCTGATCGCCCAGCGCAATCGGCAGGAGATCGTCAAGGCCAAGCTCAGCCGCCGCGAGATGGTGCGCATGGGCCTGCTCACTGCAGGCGGCACGTTGGTCGCCAAGGCCGGCCTCAGCTCGCGGGCCGGTTTCGCCGCCGGCGCCGATGACAGCCTCACTGCTCCTGACGGCACCCTCAGCACGGTGCCTGCCAGCCCGCCGGTCCGGCCGTGGGTTGCAGCAATGCCGCGCCTGAAGGTGAAGACCCCGGTCGATCCCAGCCAGATGACCGCCGGCAAGCCCGATGCATCCGGCAAGTACCAGCTTATGCCACCGGACGGCATGACTCCTGTCGACGGCGCCACCCAGCAGGTCGCACATCAGTTCTTCCGTGCCACCAAGAAGCCCGACGGAACTTATGCCTATAACGATAAGTTCGGCGCGACCCAGTTCTATCAGCTGGATATGAAGGAAACGCCGATCAAGCTGCATCCTGACTATTCGCCGACCAAGTTCTTTGCCTTCGACGGCATGGTTCCCGGTCCGCTGTTCCGCCAGAAGTATGGCACACCCGCCTTGGTGCGATTCAACAACCAGTTGCCGTCGGTGACAGTCCCGCAGCCCTTCGCCATCGCCGAGATGACGACCCACCTGCACAATGGTCACACTCCCTCTGAGAGCGACGGCAACCCGGTCAACTACTTCAATTCATGCTATGACCCGAACGCGGCCAACCCACTCGGCTACAAGGACCAGCACTATCCGAACGTACTCGCCGGCTATTCCGAGCCGTCGAAGTACCAGGGGGCGCTCGGTGCCAGGGCAGAGGCGCTGGGTTCGCTGTGGTATCACGACCACCACCTCGATTTCACCGCCCAGAATGTCTACAAGGGCATGTTCGGATGCTATAACCTGTTCGACGACCTCGACACCGGCGTGCCCGGCACCGGGCTGAAGCTGCCGTGTGGTCCCAGCATCTATGGCGACGACCTCGACTGCCCGATCTTCTTCCACGACCCGCTGCTCGACTCGTCCTGTCAGCTGGTATTCGACCTGTTCAACCTGGACGGCATCCTGGGCGACCGCTTCGCCGCCAACGGCGCCATCCAGCCCTACCTGAACGTCGCCAAGCAGCGCTACAGGTTCCGCATCTACGCCCCCGGCCCGTCACGCTGGTGGGAGTGGTCGCTGTGGGACGGCAAGCAGTTCTGGCCATTCTGGCAGATCTCCACCGACGGCAACCTGCTGCCGAACGCGGTGCAGGTGAACAGCGTGCGCATCGCGGTGGCCGAGCGCGTCGACATCATCGTCGACTTCGCCAAGATCGCGAAGGCGGGCGTGCAGCGCCTCTACTTCGTCAATCGCGCCGAGCAGGTGAACGGCCGTGGCCCGACTGGCAAGACGCTGACCCCGGGCACCCCGGTGCTGCAGGTCAACCTGGTCGGCCGCGATCTGAAGCCGGGCGAAGATCCGTCCGCCGACCCATCGGTGGCGCCGGCGGGCAGCCCCTCGGGCGTCGGGATGGCGCTGCGCCCTCTGCCGGACATGGACTTCGCGGCGTTGCAGGCCTACGCGGCCAAGCTGCCGGTGCGCACGTGGCGGTTTGAGCGCGGCAGCGGCGGCTGGATGGTGAACGGCAAGTTCTTCGATGAGAACGTGGTCAGCGCCTCCATTCCGCAAGGGTCGGAAGAGGTCTGGGTGATCCAGAACCCCGGCGGCTCCTGGCGTCACCCGGTGCACATCCACTTCGAGGAGCACCGCATCCTGTCGCGCAATGGCGTGGCAGTGAAGCCGGCGACCCAGCTCAACGGCGCCATCGACTACGCCCGCCGCGACGTCATCAACCTGCAGACCAACGAAGAGGTCCGCCTGTTCATGCGCTTCCGCGACATGGGTCACACGGGCAAGCCGTACTACGACCGCTACGTTATGCACTGCCACAACGTGGTGCATGAGGACCACGCCATGATGGTCAGGTGGGACATCGTCTGAACCTTTGCGACTGTCGCCCGCCCCTTTGGCGGCGGGCGACGGTCTCGCTGTATCGAAGGAAGCACGATCATGAACAGGCGTAGGTTCTTCATCGGAGCAGCGGCCGGTGCCGCACTCGCGCCGTTTGCTTCGCCGCGGTTGAGCAAAGCGGCTGAACTGCCCCAGAGTGGCGTGGAATGGTTTACCAACGTTCCGGTGCAGACCCAGGACGGCCAGACACTCCGGTTCTACGATGACGTCATGAAGGGCAAGATCCTTCTGATCAATTTCTTCTTCACCGATTGTGACAATCTCTGCCCGATCGCGACCGACAACCTGGTCCGCGTGCAGGAACTCCTCGGCGACCGGGTCGGGCAGGACATGCGCATGGTGTCGATCTCGCTGCAGCCGGATCACGACACGCCGGAGGTCATGGCGGCTTACACCAGGAAACATGGCGTTGGCCCGGGATGGTACTTCCTCACTGGCAAGCGGGATGACATCGAACTGCTGCGGCACCGGCTCGGGTTCGTCGATATCTCTCCGGAGGTCGACGCCGATCCCGAACAGCACATCGGCACCGTACGGATCGCCAACGAACCGATGCATCGCTGGGCGATGAGCCCTTCGCTGCTGAGCCCGCAGGCGCTGGTCCGGGCGGTCTACCGCGTCGTTCCGCAGTTCATCTGAACGGCGTTTCACGTCCAGTTAGGGGAGGCGGGGCAGGCGGGGATTACTTCCGCCACCTTGCCTGTCCGCTTCACGGGCATCCGTCATGCAAAAGGCAGTCGGCACGGCCGTGATGGATCGCCGTCAGTCAGGTTTCACCCTGCTGGAAATGATCATCGTGGTCGCGGTACTCGGCCTGTCTCTGGGCTTGGTCATCTCGCATGGTCCGATGCGCAGCCAGACGCTTGAGATGCAGGCCGCCGTCAGCCAGGTCGCTCAGGGACTGCGCACCGCGCGCTCGAAGGCAATCGCCGCCAACAGCACGGCGCGCTTCGTCATCGACCTTCCCACGCACAGTTTCCGTATCGACAACGATCCCGCGGTCGCACTGCCCGCGTCGGTGACCATCTCGATGACCGCGATATCGACCGAGACAGGCGGTGGTCGGCTGGCCGCCATCCGCTTCAACGAGGATGGCAGCGCGACAGGGGGACGGATCGACCTCGTCGATGGCCAGCGCGCGGCACAGGTCGGCGTCGACTGGCTGACCGGCCGGGTCAGCGTCGCGCGGATCCGTTAATACCCACCCTGAACAATTGTTTAAGTTCACTCGGGGCCCGCTGACAGGTTACATTACGGCTGTGGGTGGGGGGCACAAGGCCGTCACGACACCGAAGGGTTCCCTGGCGTGCCAGACTGGGTTTTGCCACTGATCGCATCGCCCTTCATCGGCAGCTTCGCCGCGGTGCTGATCCGTCGGCTGCCGCGTGAACAGCCGATCGCGCTGGCGCGTTCGCGCTGCGAGGCGTGCGGCCACGTTCTCGGTCCCTGGGAAATGATCCCGTTGATCAGCGCTGCTGCGCTCAGCATGCGCTGCCGCTGGTGCCGCGTCCGTATTCCGCTCATGCACCTGGGTGTCGAGCTTGCCTGCATGGGCATCGCCGTCGGCGCGATCCTGGCCGCGCCGGATATTAGGTCGATCTGGCTCGGCTGTGCCCTCGGCTGGACCGTGCTCACGCTTGCCTGGATCGACTGGGATCACATGCTGCTGCCAGACGTGCTGACCCTGCCGCTGATCCTGGCCGGCCTGGTCGCAACGCTGATTTTCGACCCGGCCTCAGTCACCGATCACGCGGGGGCTGCGGCAGTTGGCTACGCTGCTTTCCGCGGCATCGACCTGGTCTATCGGCGACTGCGCGGTCATGACGGGCTCGGCCAGGGCGATGCCAAGCTGCTGGCCGCCGGCGGAGCCTGGCTGGGGCTTGCGGCACTTCCCGTGGTCGTCTTCACCGCGGCCGTGTGCGGCCTGCTGCTCGCGGCTGGTCTGCGGATCGCAGGACACGCTATGCATCGGACCGCGATGATCCCGTTCGGGCCGCCGTTGTGCGCGGCGATCTGGGCCGTCTGGCTCGGCTTCGATCCTATTACGCAAGTGGTGGAGTGGCTGGCATGACGCCCGCCGCTCGTCGCCGCAACGGCTTCACCTTGCTCGAGGTCGTCGTCGCGCTGGTCATCGCCGGGCTCGCGCTCGCGACGGTGTTCCGCGTGGCGGCGGAGAACAGTCGCGCCACGCTTGCTGCCACGCGTTACCAGGAGGCGACCTCGCGGGCGCAGTCGCATCTCGACGCGATCACCGCGAACCTGATCCCCGGCGACCACGATGGCGACGACGGCGGCGGATACCGCTGGCGAACATTGGCGGTCGCGACCGACACCACCGGCAAGCGCGACACCGCGGGCCGCCAGGAGGCCAGCGATTCGCTGGTCGTTACGCTTTACAAGGTGACCGTCTGGATCAGCTGGCAGGAAGGTGCCAACACCCGTTCGGTCCACCTGACGACCGAGCGTCTGCTGACCACTGGCCCGAGCTGACCAATGATCCGCGCTCCCGCCAGCTCGCGACAGTCAGCCGGCTTCACGCTGCTGGAGATCCTTGTCGCACTTGCAGTGCTGGGCCTGCTCATGGCGGGCCTGGTCCAGGGCCTGCGAACCGGCGTGACCGCCTGGAACAACCAGACCAAAGCGCTCGCCGCGCGCGGCGATCTGGACGCGACCGATCGCACCATCCGCATTTTGCTCGCGCGGATGAATCCGGGCGGCGCGAGCGGGCGGCCGCCGATCCTGAAGGCCACCGCGCGCAGCCTGACCTTCACGACCGCCATGCCGGATGCCGCCGATGCGCTGCCGAGCCGCATCGCCGATGTGACGCTTGCTTTGGACGACTCGCACCAGCTTTCGCTGCTATGGGCGCCGCACGTTCGTGGCATCCCGACCACCCCGCCGCAGCCGGAGAAGGTTGTCCTGCTGCGCGACGTCGACCAGCTTGATCTCGCCTATTGGCATGATGGGCAGCAAGGCTGGCAGCCCGAGTGGCGCGGCCCGTCGCTGCCCAAGCTCATTCGCGTGCGGATCGTCCTGCCGGCAGGCCACGCGAAGCAGGTGCCCGATATCGTTGTCTCGCCGATGCGCACCCGGTGGCAGCTATGAAGCGCGAGCGCGGCTTTGCCCTGCTGATCGTGCTGTGGTCGCTTGGCCTGCTGGCGCTACTCGTCGGCCAGTTCATCGCCACGGGCCGCACCGAGGTGCAGATCGCCACCAACCTGCGAGCCAACGCAGTCACCCAGGCTGCCGCCGACGGCGCCTTGTGTGAGAGCATCCTGCGGCTGCTGAAGGGAACCTGGGCGCCGGATGGGCGGATGCGCACTGTTCAGGTCGGCGACGCACTCGTCGAGGTGCGGGTGAAGGATCAGTCCTGGAAGGTCAATCCGAATACGGCGACTGCGCCGATGCTGCAGGGGCTGATCGTCAGCGTGGGTATCGATGGCGGCAGGGCTGAGGGCCTGGCGCGTGCCATCATTGAATCTCGCTCGCCGGCCGCGCGTCCGCGCCCTGGCGGCGCACGGCTGACGCAGGCCCGCACGAACCCGCCGCCTCCGGGCGGAGCGAACCAGCTGTTCGACAGTCTGGATGATGTTGCGCTGGTACCCGGCATGACCCCGGCGGTGTTCGCCAGGCTGCGTCCATATCTGTCGGTCTACCAGGAGGCGGATTCGCTCGCGTCCAATAATGACGCGCTGCCGGTCAGCTTCAGTGCACCGTCCCGGCTGATCGGTGACGGCTGGCACCTGGGCTCGACAGGTCGCGTCATGCTGGTGATGGTTGAAGCCACGGCGGTGGGCAGGAACGGTGGTCGCTTCACCCGCCAGTCGATCGTTCGGCTGCGCGCAGAGGCAAGCCTCGATCAGAGCCCGTTCCAGATACTCACCTGGGACACGGGTACTGAATGATCGTGGCGATCACGGGTTGCAGATCGCGTTGCCCTGGCTCGCGTTGCCGCTGGCCCCTAGCGAGCATAGATCGAAGTCATGGCCCGTCCGCTCGGACGGGTTGCGATAGACGTACGCGTGGTTCCACGGATCGGTTGGAAGCGCGTCGCCCTTGAGATAGGGGCCATTCCAATTGTCGATGCCACTGGGCTTCTGTACCAGGGCGGCGAGCCCTTGGTCGCTGGTGGGATAGCTGCCGGTATCGAGCTTGTAGAGATCGAGCACCGAACTGATGCGCTCAATCGACTGCTTGGCGACCGAATTTCGTGCGCCGGACAGCTGTCGCAAAGCTGCGGGCGCCACCAGCCCGATGAGCAGCCCCAGGATGGCGACCACCACGAGAATCTCGAGCAGGGTGAAGCCCGCGCTCGGTGAAGGCCGGCGCGCGGCCGTATTGCAATTCGGTCTTGTGCTCATGATCGGGTTCCCGGCATTCGACGTGTCATGCCAATGCATGGCTCTCTGATGCGCCATGTTGTGCCTATACTAGCATAAATAATCTGCCGGCCGCCACGCCGGAAAATCATTGGACAACAGGACTGATTTCATGGTGAATAGGCAGGCTATGGCAGTTCCGTTTATTGCGTGCATGGCATTGACAGCAGCGGTGTATCACTTGCCACCGCGCGTTCTGCCATCGATACAGAAAGTCGAAGGCGGCCGTCCGGGCCTGGTGCACAGGAATACCAACGGAACCGCGGATCTGGGTGTCATGCAGATCAACGAGATCTGGATCGGGCCGATCGCGCTGAAAGTCGGCTGGTCGCAGGACGCCGTGCATGACCGGCTGCTCAACGACGCCTGCTTCAACATCGCGGCCGCCGGCATCATCATGCGCACCTTCCTGAACGAATCGAAGGGCGACCTGATGCAGGCGGTGGGCTACTACCACTCGCATACGCCTGTCCTCAGCCTCGACTACCAGGGCAAGGTGCTCGACGCGGCGCGTGCGCTGTTCGCCAACAGGATGTGATACAATGCGCCGTGT
>DASSRN010000114.1:0-2745 GCA_035701785.1 Acetobacteraceae bacterium
CGTGGTGACATCGGCGCCGACCGCGTCGACCACGCCGGCACCTTCGTGCCCGAGTACGAAGGGTCGGTCGAGTGGGAAGCGGCCCAAGCCGTCGACCACGTGCAGGTCGCTGTGGCACACGCCGGTGGCGACGGTGCGCACCAGCACCTCGCGTCCCCATGGCTTGTCGAGTTCCACCTGCTCGATGGTCAGCGGTTCGTGCACCTTGCGGAATACCGCGGCGGCCGTTTCCATTGTTGACACCCTGCGTCGATTGCGGGAGGTGCGACGACGGTATCGCAATCCGGAGAACGCACCAAATGGCCAGCGCGCCGCTTCTGTTCACGCCGATCACGCTTCGCGGCGTCACCGCGCGCAATCGCCTGGTGGTCTCACCGATGTGTCAGTACGTGTCGGTGGACGGCAGCCCGACTGACTGGCAGTTCGTGCATTTCGGCCGCTATGCGATGGGAGGTGCCGGCATCGTGTTCGGCGAAGAGACCGCGGTCGAGGCGCGTGGTCGCAAGACGTATCACTGCGCTGGAATCTGGAACAATCAGCAGGTGCGCGCGTATCGCCGCATCACCGACTTCATCAAGGAGATGGGCGCGCTGCCGGCGATCCAGCTGGGTCATTGCGGACGCAATGCCGGTTCGCATGGCGCGATGGAGGAGTGGCGCGCGCTGGATGAACGCGATGCGCGTGCCGGCATGCCGCCTTGGCGCGGACTGGCGCCAAGTCCGTTGCCGGCACGGCGTGGCTTTCCGGTGCCGATCGAGATGGATGCTGGCGACATCCGCACCGTGCTCGACGCATTCCGCGACGCGGCGAAGCGTGCGGCCGATGCGGGCTATGACGTGTGCGAGATTCATGGCGCGCACGGCTACCTGATCCATCAGTTTCTCTCGCCGGTGTCGAACCGTCGCACCGATGCCTATGGCGGACCGCGCGAGAACCGCATGCGGTTGGCGCTGGAGGTGGCCGAGACGGTGCGCGCCGCCTGGCCGCAGGACCGACCGCTGTTCTTCCGTGTGTCCGCGGTTGACGGCAAGGGCGGGCTGTGGGGGCTCGACGACACCGTGGTGCTGGCGCACGAACTGAAGGCGCGCGACATCGACCTGGTGGACTGCTCGTCTGGCGGCATCAGTGGTGACTCCGACATGTCGCTGGTGCCACGCGTGCCGGGGTATCAGGTGCCGTACGCATCGCGCGTGCGACGCGAGACCGGCATCATGACGATAGCCGTGGGACTGATCACCGAACCACGGCAGGCCGAGGCGGTGCTGCAGGACGGACACGCCGACCTGGTGGCGATGGCGCGCGAACTGATGATCCACGCCGACTGGCCGCTGCGCGCGGCGAAGGAACTGCAAGGCGGGCACTACGACCTGATGGCGCCGTCGATCGCACATCGTCTGCGCCGACGTGACGAACAGGCGGAGTCGCATGTGCCGGGGAGTGCGGTGCAGATCCCCGTGGCGGCGGATCGGTCGGAGCCGTATCGCTGGCAGTAGCGGATGTGACTGAAGCCACACCTCGTGTGCGGCGGTCCTGGTAGCGTCGGCCGCAATCGATCAGGAGGATCTCGTGCCGATCAGCTATGGCATCCTGCGCGGCACCGTCACCAAGCTGCTGCATCATCAGGCCAGCGATCCGTCCCCGCATGTGGAGCTGCGTGTGCAGACGCAGCATGGTCCGTGGCGGCTGGCGGTGAACGTGCGTTCGGATGACAAGACCAACTTGCTGTTCGACATCGAGACCGACTTCCGCCATCCGATCCTCGATGCGATCGGCAGCCTGCCGTCTGGGCTGACGGAGCCCGCACGCACCGACCATACGCGGCGTCTCGATTACGTGCGCAGCGGGCTGTTCGACAGCTCGGCGATGCGCACGGTGGCGGCCAAGGCGGTCGGCGATCCAAACGAGCTCGATGACCGGATCAGCGCGGTGATGCAGCGCGCGATGCAGACGCAGGGCGCCGAGGTGTTCGCCTTCGGCAATCCGTGGGGACCCGAGCACAAGCCGGACGAGTATTTCCACTTCTCGCCGGGCCGTGGCATGCATGACCTGCACATGAACCAGGGCAGCCCACCGCCGCACGCGCAGGATGACGGCGTGTGGCAGGACGGCGGACTGTTCGTCCGCTTCCCCGGTGCTGCGACGGTGGCGTTCTTCTTCGCGTTCCAGAGCCAGTCCTGGCAGACCGACGATGTGACGGGGCGCCCGCGGCAGGCTGCTTGATCGCGCCGACCCGATCGCCCAGTATCGGCTGACGAATCAGGCAGCGCGGTAGCGCGCGCCTGGGCAACGGACAGCCACGGCGACGACCGGCGGCGCGGAGGAAACGATGGCGGTCGCCAGCGCCGCCGCGTTGCTGGAGCGGACGCAGCATCGCGGCATGATCACCGCATGCATCTGCTGCGCGACGCTGCTGCAATCGCTCGACCAGACCATCGCCAACGTGGCGCTGCCGTACATGCAGGGCAGCTTCTCGGCGAGCTACGACGAGATCACCTGGGTGCTCACCAGCTACATCACGGCCGCGGCGATCATGACCGCGCCAGTTGGCTGGCTCGCCGCGCGGTTCGGGCGCAAGCGGCTGTTCGTCGTGTGCATCGTCAGCTTCACCATCACCTCGATGCTGTGCGGCGCGGCGCAGTCGCTGGAACAGATCGTCCTGTTCCGGTTGATGCAGGGCGTGTGCAGCGCGGCGTTGGTGCCGCTATCACAGGCGATCCTTTTTGATATTTATCCAGTCGAGAAGCG
>DASSRN010000115.1:0-3030 GCA_035701785.1 Acetobacteraceae bacterium
CAAGGCACACACACGAATGTTGTCGAGCGGGCCATCAGGCCGGTGTGCATTACGCGAAATTATGCCCACCTACGGATTATGCGCAGATGCCGGTGGCGACGGCCACGAACATGGCGTCATCGCCGTCCGGAGCACTGCCGTCACTCGCGACACCTGCACATAATCAGAGGCCCTGCAGGAACTGCAGCAGTAAGCGCTGCGTCGCCGACACATTGCGGCTCGAGGCCCTGCCGTGATGCAAGGCGCCGATGGATGCCATCCCCGAGGCCATCATTGAAGGAGAGAGCGCTCATACGACTAGTCGTAAGAGCACTCGCACGCCGCGAGTGGAGATTATCACCAGGGGAGAGCGTCGGCGTCGTTGGACGGCGGAGCAGAAGCGAGAGATCGTGGCGGAGAGCTACGGCAGTGATGTGACGCCGACCGAGGTGGCGCGCAAGCACGGGATCAGCTCTGGGCAGCTGTACACATGGCGGCACGAATTGCTCGGGTTACAGGCGCCAGTGGTGTCCAGGGCGATGCCACGCTTCGCCGAGGTGGCGCTGGCTCCGCCATCGGGGCCGGCATCACCGTCGACCGCCGCTGCACCGCGCATCTCACGCACGAGCGGCCGCATTGAGATCATCCTGCCGGGCAATATCGTCGTCCGGGTCGATGCGGAGGTGGATGAGGCTGCGCTTGGCCGTGTTCTGGATGTGCTGAGGCGTCGATGATCTCGCTGGCCTCGGGGCTGCGCATCTACCTGGCGTGCGGTGTCACTGACATGCGCAAAGATATGGTGGGGCTGGCGATGCTGGTGCAGCAGAGCCTGGCCGAGGATCCGTTCAGCGGCGCAGTCTATGCGTTCCGTGGGCGGCGCATGGGACTGATCAAGCTGATCTGGCACGACGGGGTGGGGCTGTGCATGCTCACCAAGCGGCTCGAACGCGGCCAGTTCGTCTGGCCGTCGGCGGAGACCACGGGCCGGATCATGCTGAGCTCGGCGCAATTCGCCGCATTGCTCGATGGCTGCGAATGGCGTGCGCCGATGCCACGACGCCGGCCGGAGCTGGCCGGATAAGCTGCATGCTGCGGCAAAAAGTTCTGGCACCGACGCGGCGCCATCGTTCATCACCGCGGCGTGCCGATGGACCCTGATGCACTACCTGACGATCCGGCCGCCCTGCAGCAGATGCTGCGCGAACTGTATGCCGAGAACGACAAGCTGCGGCTGCTGATCGAACGCCTGACGCGGCATCAATTTGGCCGCCGGTCCGAACAGCTGAGCATCGAGCAGCTGCAACTGGGTCTCGAGGATCAGGAACAGGTCGTCGCGGAGCACCGGGCGTCGCAAGCAGCGGCGGCGCCGGCAACCGGCGCCAGGACCAGATCTGTGGCTCGCAACCACGGCGCCCTGCCGTCACACCTGCCGCGCTACGAGGTGGTGATCGATGTCGCGCACGAGGCCTGCCCCTGCTGCGGCGGACAGATGCATTGCATCGGCGAATTGCGCACCGAGCAACTCGATATCGTGCCGGTACAGCTGCGGGTGCGGGTGACGCGTCGGCCGCGCTATGCCTGCCGCACCTGCGAGGCAGCCGTCGTCGTCGCCGAAGCCCCGGCGCGGCCGATCGACGGGGGCATGCCGACGGAAGCGCTGATAACCCACATCGTGGTCAGCAAGTATTGCGATTCACAGCCGCTGTACCGGCAATCGCAGATGCTGCAGCGCCAGGGCATCACGCTGGATCGCTCGACCCTGAGCAATTGGGTGGGTACGGCGTGCTGGTGGCTGGCGCCACTCTACGACCTGGTGGTCACGACGGTGCTGTCGTCGGCGAATGTGTTTGCCGACGACACGAGCCTGCCGGTGCTCGATCCCGGACGTGGGCGAACCAAGACGGGGTATCTGTGGTGCTACGCGGTCGATGATCGCCCCTGGTGCGGGCCGTCGCATCCGGCGGTTGCCTACATCTACAGCGACGATCGCAAGAACCGGCGGCCCGCCGAGCATCTATCCGGCTTCAAAGGCATTCTTCAGGTCGACGGCTACGATGGCTTCAAGCGCCTGGCCGGCCAACGGGTCGATCAGTCGATCCGGCTGGCATTCTGCTGGGTCCACATGCGGCGCGCCTTCTTCCAGTTCCATGCCTCGACGCAGTCGCCGCTCGCCGCTGAGGTGCTTGCACGCATCGCCGCGCTGTATGCGATCGAGGCCGAGATCCGCGGCCATCCCGCCGAGCACCGACACCGCGTCCGTCAGGAGCGCAGCCGGCCGATTGTCGCGGCGCTGCATGACTGGCTGCACGCACATATCGGCCGGGTGTCGGGGGCCTCGGACCTGGCAAAGGCGATGCGCTACGCAATCCGCCACTGGCCGGGCCTGATCGCATTCCTCGATGACGGACGCATCGAGATGGACTCGAACACCGTCGAGCGGAGCATCCGGCCGCATACTCTGCTGCGCAAGAATGCCCTGTTCGCTGGCAGCGACGGTGGAGCACGTCACTGGTCGATTGCCATGACGTTGATCCACACGGCGAAGCTGAATGGCGTCAATCCAATGGCATGGCTGACCGACGTCCTCGAGCGCATAGTCGCGGGCCGCACCAAAGCGAATGAGCTCCACACACTGCTGCCGTGGAACTGGCTCGCATCGCGAGAACCGATCGCCGCACCATTGGCGGCGTAGTCAGCCCGAGACCAATCGCCACCGCACGGAACGCACCCGCTGACCTATATTGAAGGCGAGTGCACCCGCGCGTTCGAAGCCCGCGCGCACGCGCCACGTGACCCGTGCCTTTGTCAAATCACATGCGACCTGCCGCCGCCATGACGCTTACGTAGAGGAGGCCATTCCAGCACGTTCTTCGCCCGTCCTAGGCCGAAGTTTTCACCCTGCATGACTTGAATGCTGAGTCATTTCCGTCGAATGCAGCCGGACAGTCTTTGTTCTTGTGTCCATGTAGGGATTCCCAAATCAGCGGCGATGTGATCCGATTCGCGGATGTTCATCGAGACGGTGCCCAACCGGACCTCGCCGCCAGCGGT
>DASSRN010000116.1:0-21884 GCA_035701785.1 Acetobacteraceae bacterium
GAAAAACCGAGATCCGCATCGGCTGCACCTCCACCCGCTGGCCATGGGGACGTTGCGCCCGGAGGGAAGCCACTGAGGGAAGGCCTGGTGTTTCCTGCACCAAAGTCGGGCGAGGCAGGCGTTCCCGAGACAGTGGCGGACGCGGTGCTGAACCACCGCCAGTCGGCGACGCGCGGCGGCATGCTGGGCGTCTATCAGCAGTGCCAGCCGCTGGCCGGAGAAGGTCAAGGCAATGGGATCATGGGGTCGCCTGCTCGTCGGCGCCATTAAGGGACGTGAGGCGGGTGTGAGGGTGGTCACGATGACCGCACGCACTGGCTGAACGGGCGCGCCAGGGCGGCCCCCCGGAATGAAGGGGTGGTCAGGCGAGTGTGTGAGGCACTTGCCCGCCGTCGCAGCGGTGCACCGTAGCGCTCTGCTGACCGGCGGCACTGCCGGCGCTCATAGCCGGGACAACGATCGCCACCACGATGCAGGCGGCCACTGACGCGGACGACGCGGAGCTGCACCAGGGGTTCAACTACAGACTTGCTTATAGCTACATCATCGGCGCGGCATTTTGGAACTTTGTAGGTGCCGGTGTGTTCGGAGGCGGGACGCTCAACGCGCCGCTGACCGAGTACTATGAGCACGGCACTTTCCCGACCCTAAATCACGCTCACACGGCGCTGTTCGGAGTATTTGGGCTGCTCGCGATCGGCTTGGTATATTCTGCCTGCGCTATGTCGCGGCCGGGCGTTTGGCGTTCGACGAGCGGCTGGGGCTATCGGCTTTCTGGCTATACGACGTCGGCTTGGTGAATGTGGATCCTGCTGAACTTCTTCCCGCTCGGGTGGCCACAGCTCAATGCCGTGCTCGAGCATGGTCTGGCCTATGCGAGGAGCGTCGAGTTCTACAATGGCACGCTGTTCTGGCCGTGGATGCGCCTGCCAGGTGATGTCGTGTTTTACCCCAGGTTGGTCGTATAACGCGGCGCCCGATACCACCGCTTCGCCCTGAACCTGGGGAATAGATGCTCGTCGGATAACAAAGGCTCTTGAGAATCGATGTCTGACCCGTTCCCGAGGATTGAGCCATGATCGCGGAAAGCACTGCATTAATTGGCGCTCTCAGGTTGCGGCGCCGCCGAACTCTTTTGGGCATTGCGGCCGAGGGTGGAGTCGCGGCTCTCCTGGCGGGATGCAGTTTACCAGTTCGCGGGAAGGCTGTTCCCATTGGTCGAACGACCGAGGCCAGCGTGTTGGGAGTGCCGAATGAGCGCTTCTTCCCCTTCTACAGCACAGAGCCGCTCGCTGCTGAGGTCGGGGCGGCTGTGGTCCGCTTGCGGCAGGCAGAGGGTCTCGCGCCGAATGCACCACTGCCTGAGGTCCAGCTTCTGGCGGTGTCCGGCGGCGGCGAAAATGGCGCCTTTGGCGCGGGCCTGCTGTGTGGGTGGTCGGAATATGGGACGCGGCCGGTGTTCGAGCTGGTGACGGGCGTCAGCACAGGAGCGCTCACGGCCCCCTTTGCCTATCTCGGCTCGAGTTATGATTCGCAACTCCGTGTCGTCTATACCGACCTCACCGCCTCCAGCGTGCTCGAAAGGCGAAACATTGTCGCGGCACTGTTTGACGACGCGATGACCGACAATGAGCCTCTGTTCAAGACGATTTCCGGCTATGTGAACGACACGATGCTGACAGCGCTCGCGAGCGCCTATGACGCTGGGCGCTTGCTTCTCATCGGGACCACCGACCTTGACGCCCAGCAACCTGTGATCTGGAACATCGGCGCAATCGCCAAGAGCGGGCATTCCCGCGCGCTAGACACCATCCGTCGTATTCTTCTTGCCTCTGCCGCCGTGCCCGGCGCATTCCCGCCAACCATGTTCGACGTGACCTTGGATGGAGTTGCGTATCAGGAAATGCACGTCGATGGCGGAGCTTTCGCGCAGGCGTTCCTTTATCCGGCTGCGATAACACGGGAACGACGCGAGCGCATGGCGGGAGGCAAGCTCGTGATTCCGGCGACTGCCTATGTCATCCGCAACGGACGCCTCGACCCTGAGTGGGCGAGCACCGAGCGCCGCACGATGGGCATCGCTTCACGTGCCATCGCCACGATGATAGCAGCCAGCGGCATCAACGACGTCATTCGCATGTATAACACGACACAGCGGGACGGCATTGGCTTCAATCTGGCATATATCGGCTCCGATTTCACGAAGGAGCTGCCCCAGCCCTTTGACCAGGCTTACATGCGGGCGCTGTTCGACTACGGCTACCAGCGCGCCCGCAATGGATACCCCTGGGCAAATAAGCCGCCAGTCTAATTGGAGGGAAGACCTCGGTGGGGTTGAGGGCTTTTGAAGCTCGACGTCGGTGTATTCAGATGCCTTCAGCACACCTTCGGCCGTTTCACGGCTGATACCTGGGTCTGCGCGGCTGCATCCCATGACGGCGAGGAGGAACTGCACACTCACCCGACACGCCGTCAGATGATAACTCACGCTCACGATACCTGACCTCAGGGCGACCTGAGCCACGCCAGTGCGGCCATACCCTGGGCAGACGGAAAGTGCCGCATCTCCACACCCATGATGCGATTGGCCATGAACTTCGCGACTGGTGCGAGGACCGAATTGGTAACCAGCGCGACGCGCCTCACGCGAGCGCGATGTTGGGCGATGAAGCGAACGTAGTCGACGAAGGCGCCCGCGCTCGTAAAGCCTGGAAAGGCCCGAGTCTCGACCATCACTCCGGCAATCTTCGGATGACTGGCCTTCAGCTTAGCAACGTCCGCCCGGTTGATCGGGCCGTCTGGTTGCACCCGAAGCGGATCCTGAAGCACGCGCCTACTATCTGGTGTTTGCACCGATCGGCTCCGAGCTTGCTGAACTGGCCGGCGCCGCCGGGCTGCGCTGGACCATCGAGGAATGCTTCCAACGTGCCAAGGAGGAACTGGGCCTCGATCATTGCGAGGCGCGCTCCTGGCATGGCTGGCATCGTCACATGACGCTGTGCATGGCCGCCGCTGCTTTCTTGGCCCGGTTGGCTGCTCAGCTACGACGAGCCACAGGAAATAAAGCGAACGAAAGGAGTCCGGTGTCCCTGGCCGCCTGAGCCTGATCGCAGCCGGCGTGCTCAGCGTTCCTGAGATCCGCATCTTGCTCGCACGGTTGCTGTTCCAACCGATCGCCAGGATCGCCTTCGTTCTCGCCTGGTCGCGATGGCGAAGGCGACATCAAGCTCGTGCCGCTGAGGCGCACTATCGTACCCGCCGCCATGCGCAACTCTAGTACTAGAACTGGATCCGCATCATTTTCAAGCACGAACATCCGTGCGAGGTGATTCGGATAATCCAGTAACGGCGGCAACTCGACCAAAGTCAGAGGCAGCAGGAGTATGGCGAGCAGCGATAGGAGCGCGCACCACCAGGTAATTCGCGACGTCTCAGTCTGCAGCAAGCTGCCCCCCGTTGTGGGGTGCAAAGAGCGCCTGCCGAGAGTAAGTCATCTCCTGCAAACGACGGTTCGTTGTGATCGTCACCAGCGGTAAGCCCAACTAGACTGTTTGCAGAAGTGCC
This sequence comes from Acetobacteraceae bacterium, assembly GCA_035701785.1. Classification (GTDB taxonomy): domain Bacteria; phylum Pseudomonadota; class Alphaproteobacteria; order Acetobacterales; family Acetobacteraceae; genus JAMXLO01. The sequence continues at coordinate 3,565 of DASSRN010000116.1, forward strand.
TAACCTTAGCGCCCCTCCCTGGCCACGAGGACGCCCTGGCGATAGCCGCCGCGAAACGCCTTGGCTGCGATCACAGGCGCTTGCCGAAGGCTCTCCATTGCAATGTGCCCGAATCGCTCCGGTTTACCCAGAAGCAGCCGGACCGCCTCCCGATAGGATCTACCTTTGACGGCGTGCGTGAACCGCAGGTAGTAGTACCAACGGTCGATCCTCGCCTTGTGACGGCGTATCGCCTGCGCAAGGAATGGGTTTGCAGTGACTAGGGGGTCATCGCGAAGAAGACGTTCCTCAAGCTCGCGTATTTCGTTGAGATCCGTGCTGCGCGCCGTCTCACTTAGAGATCCCGCTCGAACCCTGTACAGATATAGGGGGGCAGGCGTGATCAACCATCGCGCTCCCTTCAACAGGCATTCCACAGCGAATATGTAGTCCTCGCCGAACCGGTTGGTCTCCCTGTATTGCAGCCGATGAGCCTCAAGAAATTTCCTGGAGACCATAGGTTTGCTAAACCCATAGCTGACCCGGGGTTGCCGCTGCTCATTGACATTGCCGTTGATGAACTCGGCGGCTGTCATCAGTTTGGGCCCGGCGATCTGAGAACTCGGCAACATGGCCTGCAGAGGGTTGCCCTCGGCGGACAGCAGCAAGGGATTATCCGATATGATGTCGACCTCATGCCGCCGCGCCAGCGCGAGAAGCTTTTCTATCCGTGTTGGCTCAAAAGCGTCGTCGGCGTCCAGTATCGCGATCCATGCCCCTCGCGCGGCCTCCAAAATTCCTCGGTTCCGCGCTGCTGCCGGACCGACGTTGGCCTCATTGCGCAAGAGACAAACCCGAGGGTCGGCAGCAGCGGACTGCGCGACGAGGGAGGCAGTGCCGTCCGATGAACAATCGTCAACAACGATCACCTCAATGTCGGTGTGGGTCTGCTGCAGTGCTGATTGTATGGACTGACTGATGAAGGCCTCTGCGTTGTACGCAGGTACAATAACTGACACCAACTCCATCAAGCCTGCCTCTGTTCACTTCGTATTTGGACGACGGTAGAATTTGCGAACGTTGGCGCGCAATCGAGGTCGCCTCAAATCCGTGTTAGCAAGAAATTATCTCACACACCTTCGTCACGCCGTTGCGAGCACGCTCGCTGGTCGAGATTGCGTTGCAAAAGCGGTCACATGTTCATAGAGGTTCTGCCAAATGAGACGCGCAGGGCCCATGTGTCCTGCAGAAAGCGTCGGCCGCCTGGCACTACTGCGAGTGATACGCCGTAGCTACTGTATGACAGCAGCAACCCGAGAACCAAACCACTGAAGCCGGTCACCTCGAGCCTCGATCTGACAAGCAACAAGGTCAGCAAGGTAAGAACGGCAGCAACAGCGAGGGGAGCGCAGGCCTGCATAATGTGGCGTGCCTTAAGAGGACCATTGGAGACTGCTCCCCAGAGGTTCAGTGGCGCCCACACCAGACAGGAGCCGATTGCCCAGGCAGCAGCGACACCGGCTGCACCCCAAGGCAGGCCGATCACGAACGACGCCACCGCGGCAGCGAACCCCATTGATCCCCAGATCAGCTGTTCATCGGCTCTGCCCTGGCTCACGAAGAGCCAACTGGTGCTCCCGATGAGCGGGTGCACGATCGCTCCGATAGCCATGAAGCGGATAATCGGCACCGCGCCCGCCCAGTGAGATCCCAGCAGGCTCTGGATGACGCACTCCGGAAAGACCACCACGTACAGCAGCAGGGGCAGATAAAACGAAATCCCGGTTTGCAATACGCCGAGGTAGGCACGACGATAGAGTTCTGCTGCATCGACCAGGCGCGACAACAGCGGAATCGCGACACGGGTAAGTGTCGACATCATCAGCACCAGCGGCATCATCACGACCATCGATGATCGATCGTACAGGCCCAGCGCCAAACTGCCCGCGACGGCACCCAACAGCACCTTGTCGGAACTCTCGGCAAACAGGCTCAGGACGCTGAACGCCGTCATGCGGCTGCCAAAACTGAGCAAGGGCAGGATCGCGGGCTCCCATCGAGGGCGAGAAGGGCACCAACCGGCGAAGGTCCAGGCGAGCAGGCACAGGATGAGCGAATTGGCAACCTGCATGCCGACCAGTGCCCAGTAACCAAAGGCCAGATGCGCCATCACCGCACCGACACATGCCGCGCCGGCAGTGGAAAGAACATCGATAAGCGTTAGTGGAAGATAACTCATCCCTCGGTTCAGGATGGCCATCGGTTGTGCCGCAAGCCCACCAAGGAGCAGAACAGCACAGAGCCAGACCATGACCTCGGTCAGCCGGGGTTCGCCATAGAACCATGCAACCAAAGGTGCGGCGACTGCAAAAACCAGCGCCAAAGTGGCACTCACCGCCAGGTTGATCCAAAACAACCCAGTGAGTTCACGGTCTGATATTGATGGACGCTGGATCACGGCCTCAAGGAGGCCCATCGCACCGAAAAGTTGCGAGAAACGGAGAATCGGGGCGACCATTGCGACCAGGCCAAAAGCGGAAGGGCTGATCAGGTGCGCAATGTAGAATTGCGAACCAAGCTGAAGTAGAGCACGCACACCTTGGCCGACGAACGAGACCGCGGCGCCGCGCGCCGATCGGTGCTTCAGACTACTGGGGGTCAAATGCGATCTCCCAGTCCGGCGGCATGCAGCAAAACCTCTTCGGAGCTACTCGAAGCGCCACCGACCGGCGATCGCAATCCAATCCTAGGCACACGGGCCGCCACCGATCGCGTATCAAACTTTCAACAAGCATAACCCGATCCTGCGCCAGTCCTTAAACTACTCTGTCCAACCAGCCAGTCCGAGCGATGGCAAGCCGTCCCGCCCTCAACTGTCCGCAGGACTCGGACGCTGAGCCATCTTCGGGATAGGGCGCGCTAAACGTTCAGCGGCAGCACTGCCAGCCACGCCGCCACATTCGGAGGTGCGGACATGCGGAGCATGCCGCACTCGTCAGATCACTGCGCTGCGCGGTCCCGTCGCCGCAACCGCTAAGCTGGCACGACAGATGCCGGAACCCCCTCGGGATCCAGCCGATAGCCGCCACCTTCCGTCACCAGCAGCCGTGCGTTCGCCGGATCGGGCTCGATCTTCTGACGCAGGCGATAGATGTGTGTCTCCAGCGTGTGCGTGGTGACCGCGGCGTTGTAGCCCCACACCTCGTTCAGCAGCACCTGCCGCGCCACCGCGCGCGTACCCGATCGGTAGAGGAACTTCAGGATCGCCGCCTCCTTCTCGGTCAGGCGGATACGGCGGTTCTTCGAGGGGTCTTGCAACAGCTTGGCAGACGGTCTGAATGTGTAGGGTCCAATCGTGAAGACGGCATCTTCACTGTTCTCGAAGATACGCAGCTGGGCGCGCAGGCGCGCCAGCAGTTCGTTCAAGCGGAATGGCTTGGCGATGTAGTCATTGGCGCCGGAATCAAGGCCGCGGACCACGTCGGTCTCGGCATCCGAGCCGGTCAGCATGACGATCGGCATCTTCTGCCCTTGCCTGCGCAGCTTGGTGCAGAGGTCGCGGCCGTCGCCATCGGGCAGCCCGACGTCGAGGATCACTGCGTCGAACCGCGCGTCCTTCGCTGCAAGCCTTTCTTCCGCCTCAGCGACCGACCCTGCCGGAACAGCAACGAATTCGCCGTCGACCGCGAGCTGATCGGCCAGGGTCTCTCGCAAGACCGGGTCGTCATCCACGATCAGAATGGGCCGCTCTGCCGACATCAATACACCCCTCACATCTGCCTGACGCAATCCCGCGCCACCACTGCCCAGCACTCCGGCGGGCCATTCGGCCGCTGTATAATATCCGGCGCACAACGGGCGCTGTGACCAACACCCGATCATCCTGCCATCGCGATTCGATCCGCCGCAAGAAGCTCACATTTCTGTGAGCATGGCCAGGACTGTTGAGCCGCTCCGCCATATAGTCATTCTGGCGGCGCGCTCACATAGCCAGTTTTGTGACGCCGTATCGCGCTGAGGAGCAAGCTTCGGGTGAATCGTGACGAAAATCGGCCGGCATTGTTCTTTTTCTGTGTACTGCGATGAATGACGGTCGCCCCATGGACCAGCTGATGGCCCATCGATCGGACCAGCGGCAGGATCCAACCGACGCCGAGGTGCTGAGGCTGCGCATGATCCACCGTGCCGCGGCTGATCTGCGCCGGGGCATCCCGGTGTTGCTGACCGGCGACGAACCGCTGATCCTGATCGCCGCCGAGACAGCGGGGCCAACTGGACTGCTGGAGTTCGGGGCCGTTGCCGCGGGCCCACCGGTGCTGCTGCTGGCGCCGATGCGCGCGGCCGCGGTGCTGCGCCAACCGGCAGAAGAGGGAACAGTGGTTGCCCTGCATTTGGGTGACACGCTCCCCGACCCAGAGCAGTTGCGAGGCTTGGCGGACCCGACCGTCGAGGCACTGCTGCCGGCGCACGCCGAACTTGCGGCGACTCCCCGGCTGGCCGGCCCCGCTGTGAGCCTGGCTAAACTGGGGCGCTTGCTTCCTGCGGTCCTGGCAGCACCTGTCGGCCATGAGGTCCCAGCCGACGTGGGACGACTTGGGTTGTTCAGCGTGCCAGCCGCAGACCTGGTCACCTATCCGGTTGCCGCGGCCGCCGGCTTGCGGCAGGTAGCATCGGCACGCGTCCCACTGGAAAGCGCGCCCGATTCTCGTGTTATCGCCTTCCGTACCGAAGGATCGGCCATCGAGCACCTTGCCATCATCGTCGGCCGGCCTGAAGCGATCGCGGCGCCACTCGTCCGTATCCACTCCGAGTGTTTCACCGGCGACCTGCTTGGCAGCCTGCGCTGCGATTGTGGTGCCCAGCTGCGCGGAGCTATTTCGCGCATGAGCGAAGAAGGCAGCGGCATCTTGCTCTATCTCGCACAGGAAGGCCGCAACATCGGCCTCGTCAATAAACTGCGAGCCTACACCCTCCAGGATCGTGGCCTGGACACGCTTGACGCGAATCGGGCTCTGGGCTGGGGCGCCGATGAGCGGAACTTCCTGATCGCCGCCACCATGCTGCGGTCGCTGGGCGTGGAGCGCGTACGGCTGCTGACCAACAATCCGTCGAAGCTGGACGCGCTTGCGTCCTGCGGAATCGAGGTCGCCGGCCGCGAGGCGCACGCCTTCGCGCCAAATGGCGTGAACGATCACTACCTGGCGACCAAGGCTGAGCGGTTCGGCCATCTGCTGGACTGAGGTGATGCAAGCGCGCGTATTTCCAGATGGCCGGCTGGCGTTGGGCGGCATGGTGTTCCGTGCGGCACTCGGCCCGGCGGGCATTACGATCGACAAACGCGAAGGCGATGGCGCCACGCCGAGTGGTCTGCTCCCTTTGCGTCGCGTGCTATACCGCGCCGATCGCGTCGCTGTGCCGCGCTGCGCCGTTCCCGTCGAGCCGGTCGCGCCCACCGATGGCTGGTGCGACGATCTGGGCCAGCGGGACTACAATCGGATGATTCGCCTGCCGCATGACGGGCACTACGAGGAACTTTGGCGGCAGGACAGTATCTACGACCTCATCGGGATACTGGGCTGGAACGATGAACCGGTGCATCGCGGCCGAGGTTCGGCCATCTTCCTCCACGTCGCACGCCCTGACTACGCCCCAACCGCCGGGTGCATCGCGCTTTCACAGGGCGATCTTCGGCAATTGCTGGAATTCGGGCTGACGGAGATCCTGGCAGTGCCGGGCTAGCTCATGCCCGGACCGGGCTTAAACTTAAAGATTGGCTACCTGTCGAGGCCTTCCGCCGGATTGTAGTCAGTTGGAGGCACCATCCCGGCTTCCGCGCTCCAGGTCTCGAACGCGGGGTATCGTCATCCAGGCTCGTCAGCCAAGGCAATTCACTTTCAGTGTAGCAGTGGAAGTTGGGTTTAGAGTCGAACGGCTCGTCAAGTATTCCAACCAGCACAGCAATGCGCTGAACCTGCGGGCGCTGGAAAAACAGTGGAGATCCGCAATCAGCGCAAAAGTGCCGTACTGAGTCTGACGAGGTCTGAATGGTCTTCGTCTTGCCCTTCGTCACCTCGATGCTTTCTGGTGGCACAAACGCCAAAGCCATGAAGGGTCCGCCGGATGCCTTCTGGCACATCCTGCAATGACAGATCACCTGAAAGACTGGTGCGGCAGATACGGAATACCGTAGCGTACCGCAGAGGCAGCCACCGTTCATTTGCATTTGCGTTTCCTCCCTTCTCAAATGAGTCGCTACATCCTTCTGACAGCTAAGCCAGGAGCAAGAAGCGAAGTGGCCAGGTTTCCTGACTCGATCAGGCAGAGCTACTGCGGCGCTGCCGCAGGACCGTCACGCCGCGGAACCTCTCCTTCCGCGTGTTCTCCGCCTGCTCCGCCATCAGCACGCTTTGATATTCGCAGGTCACCACGTAATTGCCGATGCGCACCAGCGCGCCATGCGGCAGTGGCACCGTGCCATCCAGCTTCTTGTCGTCGATGAACGTGCCGTTTGTCGAGTGCAAGTCAGTGATGCTCACCGCATCGCCCTCCACGTCGACCCGGCAATGCGCGCGAGACACCTCCGCGCCCTCCAGCAACAGTCCGCTGGGCGGCGCCCGACCGATCGTCAGCGACCCTGGCGGCAGCGCGATCCGGCGTGCAGCAGATTCAGGCTTAACGATCACCAGATGATGCCGTGGCTCAGTCGTCGCCAGCAGTTGCCTCGCCTGCGCTGAATTGAGGTTCAGTGTTGCGTCGACCACAGTACCTGCCTCGTGCTGTGGCGAGATTGCCGCGAGGTTGCGGGCCATCTCCGGCAAGGCCGCAGCCGCTACGCCAAGCGCCTGGTGCATCTCGCTGGCCGCGCGATCCGAGAGTGCGACGCGCAGCGACTTGCCTGCCTGGCGCTCGAGCAGGCCAAGCGAAATCAGGTAGGAGATGTGATCGCGCGTGGTCTGGAAATTCTGCCCGGTCAGCGTCAGCAGGTTCGCCGCCATCTGATCCGCAAGAATTCCGCTCTCGGCACCGGCGAAAGCCGACACGCCGTAGCGCAACTCGATCGCCATATGCAGCAACGTCCAGTGCGAGAGCGAGCTCAGGTGGCGGATCGCTTCGACCCGCCGCGCGCGCGACAGGTTCATTGCGTCGAAGATACGGTCGAGCGACTGGCGCCACGGATCGCGACACCGCGCCAGGGACTGGAGGATGACATTGCGCTGATCGGCATCCAGCGTGTGCGGCGGCGTAGCGCGTGTTGCCGGATCGAGCACGGCTGCGGTGGTGCACAGTTCCTTGCCCAGCGCAATCAGGTGACGGTCAAACAACTCCAGCAGCGCAGGCGTTGGCACGACAACCGAGCGCGCCGACAAGGCGGCATCCGGCGGATCGACCGTGCACAGCCCCTGTTCCTTGATCTCGAGAATGCGTTCCTTGACGGTGGAATCGTCGAGCAGGAACACCTGCTTGACCAACCCGTACAGCTCGCCGACGGCCGCACCCTCGCGCCCGCTGGTGCAGAGATGCGTGACGATGTGCCACTGTGCCCGCCGGAAGAGGCTGGGGAAGTGGCCATGCCAGATCGCCTGATAGGCGGACAGGAATCGAACGACTTCGCGCTCTGCCTGCATAGGCGTGCTCCGCGTCACTCCCCTTCAGTGAGGAACAGGCTAGCTTAGCGGGCTGGCGAACGCAAAAACTGTGAAGTGCGTCAATAGTTTATGTTTTTTCCGTCAACACTTGGCAGGTCTTGCCGGAGCGCAGGTCGGCCTTCCGTGCCGCGGGATCGCGCTCCGCCGGATCACCGAAGCCACCGCCGCCTCCCGTCTCGATCCGTACCGTCTCGCCGGCGGCAAGCACGATGCTCGCGGTCTTCGACGAGAGCTCCTCCTGGTCCGGCCTGCCTGAATTGCGTAGAAGGCGTGCCGTCCCGCCGGGCGCCCCGCCGGCCAGCCCCGGCGAGCCGAGCACGTGCCCATCGGAGCGGACCGAGAAGACGATGCCATCGCGCACCGCACGGATCTGCCGCGCGATGCCCAGTCCGCCGCGATGACGCCCCGCGCCGCCGGAACCTGGCACCAGCGCGTATTCATCGACCAGCAGTGCATATTCGTTCTCCAGCGCCTCGGCCGGCAGATTGGAGGTATTCGTCAGGTGCACATGGATCGCCTCCATCCCGTCGGCGTCGCTGCGCGCGCCCATGCCGCCCCCCAGCGTCTCGAGATAGACGAAGCTGCCGTCGCCGATGCGGCGTGGGCCGGAGAAGATTATGGCGGGCACGCTGTCATGCGACGACGCCATTGCCCGATCCGCCGGCAGCAATTGCGCGAAGGCGCCGAACAGCGCCCGCGCGATCTTGTTGCAGGTGATGCTGCGCGCGCCGACCGCCGCCGGAAAGCGCGGGCTGACCAGCGTGCCGGCTGGTGCCCGGATGTCGATGCAGTCGAACATGCCGCTGTTTGGCAGCAGTTCCGGATCGAGCAGCGTCTTCACCGCGTAATACACTGTGGCGCGCAACGCGCTCTCCGGCACGTTGAACGCCCCGCGCGCCTCGGGCGCGGTGCCGGAGAAGTCCACCGTCAGCGTTTCGCCGTGCACGATCACAGTGGAGCGGATCGGCACCGGGTCGCCGCCGATCCCGTCATCATCAAGATACGCCGTGAAGCTTGCCTCGCCGTCCGCCATCTCACGCATCCGGTTGCGCAGTCGGCGCGCGGTATAGGCCAGCAGGTCGTCCACCGCCTCGGTCATCGCCTTGAGGCCGATGCGGCCGGCGAGTTCGCGCAGCAGTGTGACGCCGCGCGCGTTCGACGCTACCTGCACCTTCAGATCGAGCGACCTCTCGTCCGGATCGCGCGAGTTGTGCGCGATCAGCGCCAGCAGGTCCTCGTCCAGTTCGCCACCGCGCACCAGCCGGATCACAGGCAGCCGGAGCCCCTCCTCGAACACTGACCGCGCCTGTCCTGATATCGAGCCGGGCACCGGCCCGCCGACATCGGAATGGTGACCGACATTGGCGGCAAAGGCGCACACCGCGCCATCTATGAACACCGGCGTGACGATCGAGATGTCAGGCATATGCGTGCCGCCGGCGAGATACGGATCGTTCAGCACGAACGCGTCGCCATCCTGCATGTCAGTGATGCGGTGGCGCGCCAGCACCGCGGTGACGCTGCCCAGTAGCGAGCCGAGATGCAGCGGGATGTGCGAGGCCTGTGCGATCAGCCTGCCACCGGCATCGAACAGCGCGACCGAGCAGTCCTTGCGTTCCTTGATGTTGGTAGAGAACGACGAGCGGATCAGCGCATTGCCCATGTCCTCGGTGATCGACAGCAGCCGGCTGCTGAACACCTCCATGGCGTTCGGATCGGCAAGGCCGGTCATATAGCGACATCCATCAGCAGGTTGCCCGCTGCATCCACAATGACAGAGCAGCCGGGCGGCAGCAGCGTTGTGGCACTCATTTCGTCGATCACGGCCGGACCGGACAGGCGAATGCCGATGGCGAGGCTGGCGCGGTCGTAAATTGGCGTCTCCACCCAACCGTCGTCGAAGCACACCTGGCGCACGGTTCTGGCGCGCAGTGCGTTGTTCAGCTCCGCGAAGTGCGCCTTCGGTCGGTCGATCAGGCCGACCGCCTTCAGCCGGCAGCTCACCACCTCGATGCCTCGGCCGGGAATGTCGTAGCCGTATTCCTGCCGGTGCGCAGCGGCGAACGCCTCGGCGAAGCTGTCGAGCTGCACGTCGCCGGCAAGCCGCACCTGCACCTCGTGGTTCTGTCCCTGGTAGCGCGCATCGATGACGCGGTCGAAGCGCCGGCGGTCCGCTGGCACGCGCTCGCCATCGAGCCAACGTTCGCCGTCTGCCTGCATCGCCGCAAAATGCGCGACGATGCGCGGCCAGTGCGCCTCGTCTGCCGCCATGATCTCGCTGCGCACGAGATCCAGGCTGACGTCGGACAGCAGGATGCCGCGCGCGCACATCGTACCCGGCTCGACCGGCACCAGCACCCTGTTCATGTTGCACTCGATCGCGACGGCTGCGGCGTGAAGAGGACCGGCGCCGCCGTAGGCAAACAGCGCGAAGTCTCGCACATCATAACCGCGTTCGGTGGAAACCGCGCGGATCGCCCGGCTCATGTTGGCCACTGCGATGCGGACTATCCCGAGAGCCACCTGTTCGACCGACAGACCCATTGGCAGGGCTATCGTATCGGCGATCGCCCGCCGCGACGCAGCCTCGTCGACCGGCATGCCGCCACCGAGCAGCGACACCGGATCCAGCCGGTGCAGCATGATGTTGGCGTCAGTCAGCGTCGGCTGCGTGGCACCCTTCCCGTAGGCGACCGGCCCTGGATCGGCGCCTGCGCTGCGTGGCCCGACCTTCAGCGCGCCGGCGTCGTCCAGCCAGGCGATCGAACCGCCGCCGGCGCCGATCACCTGCACATCGATCATCGGCGAGCGCACCGGATAGTCCGCGATGCTGCGGCTTGAGGCGAAGGCCGGCGTGCCACCCGCGACCAGCGACACGTCGGTGGACGTGCCGCCGGCGTCGAAGGTGATGAGGTCCGGCCGGCCGGCATCGCGCCCGGTGGCTGCGGCACCGACCACCCCGGCAGCGGGTCCCGACAGGCAGCACCGCACAGGAAAGGACCGCACGCTCTCCGCAGACATCAGCCCGCCATTGGAGTGGATGGTGTACGGCTGCACGGTAAGGCCAAGTCCGGCGAGGCGGCCCAGGAACCGGTCGAGATAGCGTTCCATCCGCGGCCCGATATAGGCGTTGATCGCCGTGGTGGAGAACCGCTCGAACTCGCGGAACTCCGGCAGCACGCCGGACGAGGTGCACAGGTAGACCTGCGGCAGACGGGCGCGGACGATCTCGGCAGCGCGGCGCTCGTGCGCGTCGTTGAGTTAGGCGTGCAGGAAGCAGATCGCGATCGCCTCCACGCCCTGCGCAGCCAGCGCCTCAGCCGCCGCGGCGACCTCCGCCTCGTCGAGCGGCAGCAGCACAGCGCCGGCGGCATCGATGCGCTCGGTCGCCTCCAGGCGGCGCTCGCGCGGCACCAGCGGCACCGGCGTGCGCACCGTATAGTCGTACAGATGCGGTCGCACCTGGCGGCCGATCTCCAGCACATCCCGGAAACCACGCGTCGTGATCAGGCCGGTGCGCACACCGCGGCGCTCGATCACCATGTTGGTGGCCACCGTCGTGCCGTGACCGATGAAGCTGATCGAGCCCGGCTCGATCTGCAGCCTCTCGAGCAGCGCGCGCAGTCCGTGCTCGATCGCCTCAGAGGGATCAGCCGGCGTCAACGGCACCTTGAAATGGCGCAGCGCACCGGTCGTGGTGTCGCTCAGTGTGAAGTCGGTGAACGTGCCACCAACATCGAAGCCGATTCGGTACATGCGAGGCCCGTCGCAGGAACCCGGTCACTCTGCGAGGCTCTGTTCTGCGGCTCAAGTCACCGCTTGATCACCAGACCCTGGCCGGTCGGCAATTCGAGCACCGCCAGGCCGCGTGCCCGCATGAACGCATCGGCCGTCGACTTCTGGGCGCGATAGCCGGTCCAGCCGTAATCGTCGAACACGACTATTCCGCCGGCGCACACACGGTCGAACAACACCTCCAGCGCACCCGCTTCAGCCTGCGCATTGTTCATATCCAGGTGCAGAAACGCGATTCGAGCGGGAGCGACCTGGGCGAGCACCTCGGGGACCTTGCCGCGAGTAACCAGCGCATTGTCCCAACAGTCAAACCGGGCCCGCACCTGCTCGAACAGTTCCGGGGCATGCGCCGGCAGACGGTGACCCTCGCCTTCGCCTCCCACCGGATCGAACAGATCGTACAGGTAGCACCGCCGACCAGGCAGGCCGTCCAGGTAACGGAGCACGACCGACATCGAGTAGCCCTGGTAGGTGCCGCACTCGACATAGTCGCCAGGAACCGCGAGCGCGCTCTCGGCCGCCCAGCACAGGGTATGCGTGCGCCAGATGAAGGCCAGTTCATGTGAGGCAGGTTTCTCTGCGGCGACCGCGGCCACGAAGCGCGGATCGGTCAGGAAGCCGCGGGTATGGCCGAAGGTGATGAGATTGTCGGCGATGAACCAGGGATTGCGTGGATGCCCGGGGCCGGCGGTCGCCACCAGGGCACGCAGCGCCGCGGCCGCATCAGGATTGTGCTGAAGGCCCCAGAACACAGGTGGAATGTGCAGGTCCTGGGCCGACCCGCCGTGGCTGGACATTCGCGACGCCTCTCCCGTCCGGACCGTCGAACCTGCCCGCGCGCGGTAAACGAATCCTGAACGCTCGCACCCCCGCGAAGGCCAGACTGCCGCCGCCCCTTCCGCGCCTGCCCCGCCCCCGCCTATATCCTCCGCATGGTGCCGTTTTTGAAGATGCACGGCTGCGGAAACGACTTTGTCGTGCTGGACGAGAGGGGTGGGTCGCTGGGCCTGACCGTGCGCCGGGCCGCCGCGCTTGCCGACCGGCGCACCGGAATCGGCTGCGACCAACTCATCGCCATCGAGCCCGCGCCGGCCGACTCCAACGCCGATGCCTTCATGCGCATCCGCAATCCCGACGGAGCCGAGGCGGGCGCCTGCGGCAACGCCACCCGCTGCGTCGTCGCGCTCCTGGCGGGCGAGACCGGCCGCCGCACGCAGGTGATCCGCACGGTCGCCGGCAATCTGCCGGCTGAGGCGTTGGCCGACGGCAGGGTGTGCGTGGACATGGGGCCGGCCCGTCTCGACTGGCCCGACATCCCGCTCGCACGAGCAATGGACACACTGCACCTGGACCTGGCGCTCGGTCCGGTTGCTGATCCCGCCGCCGCCAACATGGGCAACCCGCACGCGACGTTCTTCGTGCGCGACCTGACGGGCCTGCCGGTGACGGAACTCGGCCCGCGCCTGGAGCACGACAAACTGTTTCCCGAACGCGCCAATATCGGCTTCGCCGAGGTCGATGCGTCGGACCGAATCCGGTTGCGCGTGTGGGAGCGAGGCGCCGGCCTGACGCTGGCCTGCGGCTCGGGGGCCTGTGCTGCGCTGGTCAACGCACATCGCCGCGGCCTCACTGGCCGCCGCGCCACGCTGGCAATGGACGGTGGCGACCTTGAGATCGAGTGGCGCCAGGACGGACACGTGCTGATGACCGGGCCGGTCGCGACGGCGTTCATGGGTGAGGTCGACCTCGCGGCCTACCCGACATGAGTGTTGAAATCCTCACCTTCGGCTGCCGGCTCAACGCGTTCGAAAGCGAGGTGATGCGCGGCCACGCTGCCGCGCTAGCCGACACTGTGATCGTCAACACTTGCGCGGTAACCGCCGAGGCCGAACGCCAGGCGCGCCAGGCGATCCGACGCGCAGCCCGCGAACGCCCGGATGCGCGCATCGTTGTCACCGGCTGTGCCGCGCAGATCGACCCGGCGGCGTGGGCCGATCTGCCAGGCGTGGCGCGCGTGCTGGGCAACGCCGACAAGCTGAAGCCGGAGAATTGGTCACCGAGTGCTCCAGGTGCGGTGTCCGACATCATGACAGCGCGCGAGACCGCGCCCCATCTGGTCACCGAGTTCGCAGGACGCGCGCGCGCGTTCGTGCAGGTGCAGCAGGGCTGCGACCACCGCTGCACGTTCTGCATCATCCCGTTCGGCCGCGGCCCCAACCGCAGCGTGCCGGTGGGCGCGGTCGTGACCCAGGTCCGGGCGCTGGTCGATGCCGGCTACCAGGAGGTGGTGCTGACCGGGGTCGACATCGCCTCCTACGGCGCCGACCTGCCCGGATCTCCGCGACTAGGACAGCTCGCCCGGAGGCTGCTGGCGCTGGTGCCAGGGCTGGCGCGGCTGCGCCTGTCGTCGCTCGATCCGGCAGCGATCGATGAAGACGTGTGGCGTCTGCTGACAGAGGAGCCGCGGCTGATGCCCCATCTGCACCTGTCGCTGCAGGCGGGCAGCGACCTGATCTTGAAGCGGATGAAGCGCCGCCACCTGTGCGCTGACGCCGCGAGAGCGATCGAACGGGCACGGTCTCTGCGGCCCGGGATCGCGATCGGCGCCGACCTGATCGCCGGCTTTCCCACGGAAACCGATGCGCTGTTCCGCGAGACAAAGGACTTCGTCGCCGATTCGGGGTTGCCGTTCCTGCATGTGTTCCCGTTCAGCGAACGGCCCGGCACGCCGGCAGCGCGCATGCCCCCGGTGCCGGTGCCGGTGCGCCGCGAACGGGCCGCCCGGCTGCGCGCGCTCGGCGCGGCGAACACTGCCCGGTTCCTCGCGGCCCAGGTCGGTCAGACGGTGTCGGTGCTGACCGAAAGTGCCGACCGTGGCCATTCCGAGCATTTCGCCGCGGTGCGGCTCGCCGCGCCGGTCGAACCGGGACGGCTGGTCGCGGCGCGCGTGGTCGGCACGGTGGAGCAGTCACTGCTGGCGGAGGCAGCCTGATGGCGCTGGGCTTCTTCTCCCGCCTGAAAGAAGGCCTGACCCGCAGCACACAGAAGCTGACCGAAGGCCTGTCTACCTTTACCGCAGTCCTCAACAAGCGCCGGCTGGACGATACCGCGCTCGATGAGTTGGAGGACCTGCTGATCGGCGCCGACCTCGGTACCGAGGTGGCGCGGCGCATTATCGACAGCTTCCGCCGATCGCGCTTCGGCAGCGAGGTTACCGACGACGAGATCAAGCAGGCGCTGGCCGATGAGATCGCCGCCATCCTGCGGCCGGTGGCGCGGCCGCTGGTGCTCGACCCGGCCAAGCGCCCGCACGTGGTGCTGGTGGTCGGCGTCAACGGCACCGGCAAGACCACGACAATCGGCAAGCTGGCGCAGAACTACCGCGATCAGGACAGGCGTGCGGTGCTGGTGGCGGGCGACACGTTCCGTGCTGCGGCGGTCGAGCAGTTGCAGATCTGGGGCGAACGGGTCGGCGCGCCGGTGATCGCCGGCGGCCGCAACGCCGATGCCGCCGGGCTCGCGTTCGATGCCCTGACCCGCGCGGCAGCCGAGGGCGCAGACGTGCTGCTGATCGACACCGCCGGGCGGCTGCACAACAAGTCGGTTCTGATGGATGAGCTGCGCAAGATCATCCGCGTGCTGCGCCGACAGGACGAGACCGCGCCGCACTCGGTGGTGCTGGTGCTGGATGCCACGACCGGGCAGAACGCGGTGCAGCAGGTGCGTGTGTTCAAGGAGATGGTGGACGTGACCGGTCTGGTGGTGACCAAGCTCGACGGCAGCGCGCGCGGCGGCATCGTGGTGGCGCTGGCCGAGACGTTCGGGCTGCCGGTGCACGCGGTGGGGGTCGGCGAGAAGGCTACCGACCTGCGCCCGTTCGACGCCGGCGACTTCGCGCGCGGTCTGGTTGGAATGTAGCGGGGCCCGTGTCAGCGGGCGACGAACTGCTCCAGCCAGTGCACCGTGTAGTCGCCGTGCCTGAACGCATCGTCTTCGACGATCCGCTGATGCAGCGGGATCGTCGTCTGGATGCCGACGATGGCGAACTCCTCCAATGCACGTCGCATGCGGCTGATCGCATCGGCTCGCGTCGGCGCGTGGACCACCAGCTTGGCCACCAGACTGTCGTAGTAGGGCGGCACGAAGTACCCGGCATACAGCGCCGAATCGATGCGCACACCCAAGCCGCCCGGGGCATGGAACGCAGTGACGCGGCCAGGCGTCGGAACAAATGTCGTGGGGTCCTCTGCCGTGATGCGGCATTCGATCGCATGGCCAGAGAAGCGGATGTCACTCTGCCCGTAGCCCAGCGCGGCACCGGCCGCGATGCGGATCTGCTCGCGCACCAGGTCGATGCCGCACACCATCTCGGTGACCGGATGCTCCACTTGAAGCCGCGTGTTCATCTCGATGAAGGCGAACTGCCCGTCCTGATACAGGAACTCCAGCGTGCCCGCATTGCGATAGCCCAGCGTCGAGAGCGCAGCGGTCGCCGTGGCGCCCAGCCGGTCGCGTGCCGCCGCACTCAGCGCCGGTGAACCCGCCTCCTCCACCAGCTTCTGGTGCCGTCGTTGCAGGCTGCAATCGCGCTCGCCGAAATGCACCACGCTGCCATGGGCGTCGGCCATCACCTGAAGTTCGATATGACGCGGATGGTCGAGATACTTTTCAATATACACATCGGCATTGCCGAACGCCGCACGCGCTTCGGTGCGGGCGACCTGGAATGCCTCCTCCAATGAGGCTGCATCCCGCGCCACCTTCATGCCGCGCCCGCCACCGCCGGCGGTCGCCTTCACAAGCACCGGGTAGCCGATGCGACCGGCAACGTCACGCGCCCTGGCGATGTCCGGCACCGCGCCGTCCGAACCGGCGACCAGCGGCACACCCAGCTTCGCCATCGATTCTTTGGCGGTGATCTTGTCGCCCATCATTCGGATATGCGCCGGCGACGGGCCGATGAAGGTGAGACCGTGCGCCTCGACCATCTCGGCGAACTTCGCATTCTCCGCCAGGAAGCCATAGCCGGGATGGATCGCCTCGGCACCGGTCACCAGCGCAGCTGACAGGATAGCGGGGATGTTGAGATAGCTGTCCTTCGCCGACGGCGGACCTATGCACACGCTCTCATCGGCCAGCCGTACGTGCATCGCCTCGGCGTCCGCGGTGGAATGCACCGCGACCGAGGGAATGCCCAGTTCGCGGCATGCCCGCTGGATGCGAAGCGCGATCTCGCCGCGGTTGGCGATGAGGATCTTCTGGAACAAGCGATCATTCCAGGATCATCAGGACTTCACCGTACTCCACCGGCGTCGAGTTGGCGACCAGGATGCGGGTCACCGTGCCGGCTTTGGTCGCCCTGATCTGGTTGAAGGTCTTCATGGCCTCGATCAGCAGCAGCGTCTGCCCGGCCGTCACGCTCTGCCCCACAGTGACAAACGGGGCTGCGCCAGGCTCGGGCGACAGGTAGGCGACGCCCACCATGGGACTGAGCACCGCGCCTGGATGATTGGCCTCGTCAGGTACTGTCGTTGCCGGAGCCGCAGCTGTCACGGGCGCCGCGACGACGGGCACCGCCTGTAGGGCCGCGGGCGCCGCTGCGCGCACCACGCGGATGCGGCTGTCCTTCTCGGCGATCTCGATCTCGGTCAGCCCGGTCTCGCTCAGCACGGCAGCAAGCGCGCGGATCGCGTCGGGATCGAACGGAATGCGGGTCATCGATCGCCCTCGAGCAGCAGGTCGGCCATCGCGGTCAGGGCCAGTGCGTAGCCGCGGATGCCGAGGCCGCAGATCACCCCGACCGCCGCCTTGGAGACGTAGGAGTGCTGGCGGAACTCCTCGCGGCGATGGATGTTGGTGACGTGCACCTCGATCACCGGCACCTCGGAAGCCAGCAGCGCATCCATCAGCGCGATCGACGTTGTAGTATAGCCGGCGGGGTTGATCACGATGCCCTGCGCGCGGCCGCGGCATTCCTGCACCCATGACACCAACTCGCCTTCGCCATTGGTCTGGCGGAAATCAATGGCGAGGCCGAGTGTCTCGGCCGTCTCGGCGCACAGCTGCTCGACGTCGTCCAGTGTGGCACTGCCGTATAGATGCGGCTGGCGCAGCCCCAGCATGTTCATGTTCGGGCCGTTCAGCACGGCGACCAGGGGCAAGGCCGATTGCGACATCCGACGCGGTTAGCATAGGTCAGCCCGGGGGTCCAACGTTGGCGCCGGGCCTTCATCCTGCTGTCACAGCGGTGCTGTACAATGCGCGGAAGAGGAGTGTCAGGCAAATGGCGACGGGACCAGATGAAGCGGCGGAAAAATCCTGGCTCCAGCTGGAGCTGGAGGATGACTTTGACGAGGAGCTGGAGCAGGAGCTGGACGACAGGAGGGTGCCGGCCGAGTTGCGCAGGTTGCAGCAGGTCCACCGCGATAGCGCCATCGACCGGGGCACCTACTTCCGCGAGCTGTTACGGCTCCAGGCCGAGCTGGTGAAGTTCCAGGACTGGATCGTGCACCAGGGCCTGAAGGTTGTGGTCCTGTTCGAGGGTCGCGATAGCGCCGGCAAGGGAGGCGCCATCAAGCGTATCACCCAGCGGGTGAACCCGCGCACCTGCCGCGTGGTGGCACTGCCGGCACCATCGGACCGTGAGCGGACACAATGGGACTTTCAGCGCTATGTCCACAACCTGCCGGCCGCCGGCGAGATCGTGCTGTTCGATCGCAGCTGGTACAACCGCGCCGGCGTGGAACGGGTCATGGGCTTCGCCTCCGAAGCGGAGGTCGAGGCCTTCTTCCACGATGTCCCGGAGTTCGAACGCATGCTGGTCCGCTCCGGCATCCTGGTTGTGAAGTATTGGTTCTCGATCACCGACGAGGAACAGCAGTACCGCTTCCTCATGCGGAT
>DASSRN010000117.1:0-17639 GCA_035701785.1 Acetobacteraceae bacterium
CGCCGACGATGCCGAGATCGAGTCGCGTGCGACGGCCCAGGTTCTCCGGACGCAAATCCACCTGCGCGATCTTCGCGTGACTCGGATAGAACTGCCGGTAGGGGAAGTCGGTACCCAGCATCAGCAGCGTGTCGCAGTCGCACATTGCCTTGTAGCCGGATGAGAAGCCGATCAACCCGGTCATGCCTACGTCGTAGGGGTTGTTCCACTCGACGTGCTCCTTGCCGCCAAGCGCATGCACCATCGGCGACTTCAGCGCATCACCCAGCCGGATGAGCAGATCATGCGCGCCGGCGCAACCGCGCCCGCACAGCAGCGTCGTGCGCGTGCTCGCGTTCAGCAGGTCCGCCAATGCGTCGAGCTGGTCGCCGCCAGGCACCACGACCGGCGCGCGGATAGCCAAGGCCTGCGGTGTCGAATGCGGCGCCGTATACTCCTCCAATGCCACGTCGCCAGGCACCACCACCACGGCGACGCCGCGATGCCCGATCGCCGCGCGGATCGCCGATTCAAGCACGCCGGGCAACTGCGACGGATGCGACACCAGCTCGCAATAGTGGCTGCAATCGCGGAACAGATTGTCCGGCTTGGTCTCCTGGAAGTAGCCGCGGCCGATTTCAGCCGATGGGATATGCGCCGCGATTGCCAGCACCGGTACGCGCGAGCGCTGGCAGTCGTACAGCCCGTTGATCAGATGCAGGTTCCCCGGACCGCAGGAGCCAGCGCACACCGCGAGCTCACCGGTGAGTGCCGCCTCCGCACCCGCCGCGAACGCCGCCGCCTCCTCATGCCGCACGTGCACCCAATCGATGTCGCCGCGCCGGCGCAGCGATTCGGTCAGGCCGTTCAGGCTGTCGCCGACCACTCCGTAGATCCGCTTGACCCCGGTCGCACACAGGATGTCGGTGACAAGTTCAGCGACATTCTTGCCCATGTCCGTCTCCCAAAAATGTCTTCGGCGAACTGTCGTTCAGACGTTCTCGAGCTTCAGCAACGACGCGGTCTCCGCGCGGATGCGTCGGCACGCATCGGCGTCCTGCTTCAGGTCGATGCCATAGCTGGGAATAATCTGCATCAGTTTGGGCAGCCAGCCCGCTTTGGTCAGTTCGCCAGCAAAGCACTTCTGCAACACACCAATGGCGATGAAGGCTGCCGTCGAAGCGCCAGGCGAAGCACCCAGCAGCGCGACCAGAGAGCGGTCTTCGGCCGCGACCAGTTCGGTGCCGAACTCCAGCACACCGGTGCGCTGCAGGTCCGGCTTGATGATCTGCACCCGCTGGCCGGCGACGGCCTCCTTCCAGTCATGCCGCCGCGCCGTCGGGAAGAACTGCTGCAGCATGGCGAACTGGTGTGCCGAAGTTTGCAGCACCTGGCCGATCAGATACTCGGACAGCACTGCATCGTCGCGCGCCACCGCCAGCATCGGCAGGATGTTGCCCGGCTCGACCGAGCGGAACAGGTCGGTCAGCGACCCATGCTTGAGGAACCTTGTGGAGAACCCGGCATAGGGACCGAACAGCAGCGACTTGCGGCCATCAATGATGCGCGTGTCGAGATGCGGCACGGACATCGGCGGCGAGCCCTCCGCCGCCTTGCCATAGACCTTGGCGTGATGGCGATCGCTGACCGACGCTACGTCGCAGCGCAGCCAGATGCCGCTGACCGGAAAGCCGCCATAGCCGTGTGCCTCCGGGATGCGCGACTTCTGCAACAGCGGCAATGCGCCGCCGCCGGCACCGATGAACACGAACTTCGCGGTGATCGCGTGAATCTTGCGCTGTTCGACGTCCTCGATCGTGACGCGCCACCGCCCGTCGGGCTCGCGGTCGAGCCCTGCGACACGCTGCTTGTAGTGTACCGAGAACCCGGGCTGCGCCACGAGATGGGCCACCAGCAGATGGGTCAGCGAGCCGTAGTCCACGTCGGCTCCAGTGACGATGCGGGTCGCCGCGACCGGCTGACCGTCGTCGCGATCTTCAGTGATCAGCGGCGCCCAGTCGCCGATTTGCCGATGATCCTCGCTGTACTCCATGCCATGATAGCAGTGGTGCACCGACATCGCCTGATAGCGGGCGCGCAGGAACGCGACGTTCTCGCGACCCCACACAAAGCTCATATGCGGACAGGGATGGATGAACGCACGCGGATCGACGATCGCGCCCTGTCTTACCAGATAGGACCAGAGCTGGCGCGACAGATCGAATTCTGTGTTGACCTCAAGCGCGCGAGAGATGTCGACGCTGCCATCGGCGTTCTGCGGCGTGTAGTTCAGTTCGCAGTTCGCGGCGTGCCCGGTGCCAGCGTTGTTCCATGCCTGCGAACTCTCCTGCGCGCAGTCCGCCAGCGTCTCCAGCATGGCGACGTTCAGCGACGGCTCGAGCGCCTTCAGCATCGTGCCGAATGTCGCGCTCATGATACCGGCGCCGATCAGGACGACGTCCGGCGAGCCGGGCAGCATGGTGTCTGGCATCTGCGTCTCCTATGCGCGCGCGGTGTTTGCGACAAACGGAACGCTGACGCCTGGCGCCAAGATCACGTAAGCGCGCCGCCAAGGCTCGTCATCGACCAGCCGCCAACTGTGTCCGGTACCGGCGGTGTCTTCCGCCAGCAGGACGTCGCCGGGACGAATGGTGAAATGCTCGCCGGTGCGCGTCTGGAAATCGAGTGTTCCACTGAGCGTGAGGACGAACTGCCGCACCAGCGCATCATGCCAGGCGAAGGTGCCGCCTGGATTGGTCTCCTGAAATGATATGCTGCTGGCGCCAGCCTTGCCGCTCAACATGTCGCCGCGGGCACCGTCAGCCAGATCGATCGTGCCTTCCTCGAAGCGCGAATTGCCGTCCTCGCCGGTCCATATCCGGACGCATCGTATCATGAACCCCCGCCGCCTTTGTCCGCAGGCGTTCTATTGTCAGATGCAAAGTCGCGAAGGAAACAGTGCGTGCCGATTGGCCGGTAACATCTCGGGGAGCAGATTAGGCGCTGGATCCAGCTGAGATTCGCCCTCGTCGCACGTTGCGGTCGGCCCAATGACCTGGAACCCGTACCAAGAAGCGAAGTGGCCATGCGGGATCGATCCGCAATCCGTCTCGGGCGGTACGCAGCGCCTCACCGCCGCGTCGGTGTGTCACATTCTGCAAGGCGCGGTAGCCTACCGCCCAGGCGTGCCAACGCCGATACGCGGCGAATTCCTCCGTCCCAGGATGGCACTCGGCGAAGCGTGTCCGGGCAAGGTCGAGCAGATGCTTCGATACGCCTTCGCGTATATCGCTGCCCGAGAAGGTCAGCGACCCACCGTGGCTGCGATAGCGATAGAACACCCGCGGCACATGCCTGTGCGCCGGCTTGGCCAGCACCAGCCGCATCCAGAAGTCCTTGTCGGCCGCCAGCGGAAAGCGGATGTCGAACAATCCAACGCGGTCCTGCAGTTCACGCCGCCAGAAGCACGCGTTCATCAGCGTGACATTGCCGATTGCGTTTATCTCCACCAGCGCAATCGCGCGCGCGCCGGCAAAGCGCCTGACAACACGCTCCTGACCATCGGTCAGCAAGAACATCTCCGCCCCGCCGATGACCATCTCCACGGCTGGATCGGCGAACACCGGCGCCGCAGCGGCGAATGCCCCTGGCGCATAGACGTCATCACTGTTCAGCAGCCCGATCAAGTCGCCACGCGCCAGCAGCAGCCCCTTGTTGATCGCGTCGTACAGGTTGCGATCGGATTCCGAAACAACGCGCAGATGCGGATAGCGGGCCAGCACCTCTAGCGTGCCATCAGTCGACCCGCCATCCACGACGATGTGCTCGAACTGCCCGTACTGCTGGGCCAATACGCTCTCGATCGCATCTCCGATCGTGCCCACGCGATTGAGGCACGGCGTCACGATGCTGAAGACGGGTAGCGTCACTGGGGCACGCCTGCCCGCCGCAGCCATCGCCGCACCACGCTCATTGCAGCGATGTTGCTGAGGTTGCGCGAAATCGCGCGCGCCAGCCTTGGCGAATAGCGATCGATCGCTGCGAGACACATCAGCGCGAACCGGCCCAGCCGCGCGGTTCGGCTTGGCGCCGGAGCACCTGACAGGACAGCCTGCAGCCGATCCGCCGCCGCCGGGCTGCCGTAGCGCCGGATGATAGCCAGCCATGCCCCGCTTTGCACCGCCGTGTCGTGCACCAGGAGCACTTCGTCACAGTTGAACAGCTTCGCGCCCTGCGCATGCGCCCGGAACAGCAGGTCCTGCATGCAGGCAGGGCCGTAGTCTTCATCGAGCCGCAGTCGCAGGAGCAGGTCCCGTCGCACCGCCGTCGCCGCAGCGACCGGGATGCCCCGCAGCCAGTCGAGCCCCACATCGCCGCACTGTAGACGCGCGGAGCTGGCGTCGAACGCTGCGGCGCGGACCATATCCCCGGACCGACGGATGTGGTGACCATAGACCACCTCCGCATTGGGCGGCACGCGTGCGAACATGCGCGACAGCGCATCGTTGCTGATGAAACAATCGCCGCTGCCCAGGAACAGCAGCCACGCGCCGCGCGCCGCCGCTGCCGCCGCGTTCATCGCCGCGACTGTGTCTTCACTCGCGACACACTCAACCGGACCACCCGCCTGCCCGGCCGCGCTTTCCCGGGCATCCGCTGCGGGTTCGCCGACCACTACAACCGTGACGAGCCCGGCGGACGATACAGGCGTAGTATTCCTAGGCGTCCACCACTGCGGCCGTTCAGACAGCCTTGCAGTCGGCGTCGTAATGAACTCAAGCAGCGCCGGAATGCTTGCCGTCCAGCGTCGGTGCCCCCGCTCGACGCTCTCACGTGCCCGCGCTCCAAGGCTCTGCGCCGCGGCGAAATCGAGCGGCCTCGGGCGCTCCAGCTCATACAGCAAGCCATTCGTGCCGTGCGAGATGTACTCGTTCATGGTCGGCGCATCGGGCGCCGCCACGCAGTGGCCGGACGCCATCGCCTCGAGCACGCTGACGCCGATGCCTTCGTAGCGACGCGGCGCGAAGAACACGTTGGTCGCATTCAACGCCGC
Source organism: Acetobacteraceae bacterium (assembly GCA_035701785.1). Classification (GTDB taxonomy): domain Bacteria; phylum Pseudomonadota; class Alphaproteobacteria; order Acetobacterales; family Acetobacteraceae; genus JAMXLO01. The sequence continues at coordinate 5,033 of DASSRN010000117.1, forward strand.
AGCGTAGGCAGCGCCTTCCGCATCCCAGACCGTGCGCTCCAGGCGGCCGATGTTCGGCGGCGCAACCCATTCACCTTCCACCTGATTGCCAGGGTCGCGCCAGTCATGCAGCACAAAGCTCTCGAACGGCGTGCCCTGGCACAGCTCGAATACCAGCGCCGGCGAGATCTCCGGCTTGCGATACCACAGCAGCCCACGCAAGGCCGCGAAGTCCTCGACCGGCGCATAGCGTTCGGGATCAGGGTAGTACTGGAAGTTCGCATAGGCCTGGGTATGACGCGCCACGTGCCGGCTCAGCGCCCAGGAGAAGCAGGCGATCTTCGCCGCGTCGTACGCGCGCCGCCAATGGAGGTTGCCGCCCCAGAAGATGGCATCGTACATCGGCACGAACACGACGTTCGGGTGCCGGCCGCTCAGCAGGTCGAACGCCTCCGGCAATTGGAACACGACGATCGCATCGTAACGCGTTTCGTCGAATGTCGCGCCCCAACCGCGCTTTGGATCGGTGCCAGGCTCACCCGACCAGCGCTCGACAGTTGCGTGCTGCTCGAGCAGGTCGATCAGGAACCGGGTCGACCCGGTCTTCTCATGATAGGCGTGGCCGATATAGGCGATTCGCATCTCGCCACCTCACCTGGAATCGCCAGCGGCTTCAACGCTGCCACCACGCCGGCGGCGAAGTCGCGCCACGCCTCGCGTCGGTCATCAGGTGGTGCGGCGACACGCGGCGCTTGCAAGATCGACAACAGCGCGTGCGCGAGGCTGCCGGCGTCTGGATCGCACAGTGTCGCCAGCGCATTACCCTCGAGTTGCTCGACCAGGCCACCGACCCGCGTCGCTATCACCTGCCGTCCCGCGGCAAGCGCAGTGGGCGCGATGCCGCTCTGACTGGCTTCGCGATATGGCAGCACCAGCGCATCGGCCCAATCCAGCAACGCCGCGATCTCACTCTCCGGCACCCAGCGGTTCTCCACGGCAACGCCGGGCAGCGCACGCAGCGCATCGAGCGCCGCACTCTCCTGCCCCTGTCCGACCACGCGCACCAAGAGATCGGGCCGCGACCCAAGCCGTCGCAGCGCATCGGCAAGCAGATCCAGCCCTTTGTAGGCGCGCAGCCGGCCGAAGCACAGCACACGGCGCGGGCCGTCATGATCAGCCGGCGATGTGGCAGGGCCGTATGCGAGCGATGGCAGCCCGCTGACCAGCATGCGCGTCCCACCCGGCACCGAACCATTGGCCCGCAACGTCGACGCCACGTGGCTGGAAAGCGCCACCACCAGGTCTACCCGTCGCAGCAGCGCGCGTTGCAGGCTGTGCATCAGCGGCGTCCTGTCGCCCGGGTGCGGCTCTGCATCGTGCACGATCACCGCCACCGGCACGCGCAGCCGACGCAGTGCGGCGACCATCAGCAGATCGAGCGGGCTTGGCATCGCGCAGACCGCCGCGTCGGGCGCCAGGCGACGCAGTCGCCTGCCGAGTTGCATCACCATCAGCGGTGCCTGCACCAGCCGCCACGCCAGGCCGCCGATGCCCGCATAGGTCTCGACTGGCAAGTCACAGCGCGGCGCACTGGCATCGCCAAGGATCTCTGCCGCGCTCGACAGCGACAGCACCGACCGCACATCGTCGAGCGCATCGCAGCCCTCGGCGAGCAGCGCCGCAATCCGCGGGCCGGCACCAAACCGCCCCCAATGCCAGACCAGGACCCGAGTGGTCATGCAGCCGACGCGTTGAACTCCCCGGCGTCCCATCGCGCCTCGAAGTCGCGATACGCGTCGGCAAGGCCCGTGCTCAACGGGATCGACGCGCTCCAGCCAAGCGCGTCCAGCCGGCTGATATCCAGCAACTTGCGCGGCGTGCCATCAGGCCTGCTGTGGTCGAACGCGAAGCTGCCGTGCCAGCCGACGACATCGGCGATCAGCCGCGCCAGCTCCAGCACCGTCACTTCCTGGCCGCTGCCGATGTTGATCGGGTCCGGATGCGACCAGCGCTTCATCAGGAAGACGCAGGCACGCGCCAGGTCATCCACATGCAGGAACTCGCGGAGCGGCGTGCCGGTCCCCCACAGCGTCACCTCGGTGGCGCCAGCCAGCTTCGCCTCATGGAGCCGGCGAAGCAGTGCCGCTGCCACATGGCTGTTCTCGGGATGATAGTCGTCGGCCGGGCCGTACAGATTGCACGGCATCACCGACAGCAGATCCATGCCGTGCTCGCGCGCATAGGCCTGTGCCAGCTTGATGCCGGCGATCTTGGCGATCGCATACCATTCGTTGGTCGGCTCCAGCGGCCCGCTCAGCAGCGCATCTTCAGTGATCGGCTGTGGCGCAAGCCGCGGGTAGATACATGACGAACCAAGCAGCATCAGCTTTGCCACGCCGATCTGCCGTGCCGCCTCGACGATGTTCAATTGGATCGCCAGGTTGTCGTACAGGAACTGCGCCGGATAGCGGTCGTTCGCTGCGATGCCGCCTACCTTGGCAGCGGCCACGAAGATGAACTCGGGGCGATGCCGCCGCATCCACACCTCGGTGTCGGCCTGGCGGCGCAGATCCAGTTCGGCGCGCGTTGCCGTAAGCAACGTGGCCTGCTCTGGAGCGAGCGCGCGCATCAGCGCCGATCCCACCATCCCACGGTGCCCGGCCACCCAGATACGGCGGCCGGCGAATGTCACATCCTGTGCCATGCCGTGCGTCTCATTCCGCGGCGCGCCGGACGTAGTCGCTCCCCGTCAGCTTCGCCACGTCAGCTGCGACCATCTCCGCCACCAGCTCGTCGAACGTCACGGCCGGCCTCCAGCCGAGTTTCTCGCGCGCCTTGCTGTAATCGCCAAGTAGCGTCTGCACCTCGGTGGGCCGGAAATAGCGCGGATCGATCCGCACCAGCACCGCACCCGAGGTCGCATCGATGCCGACTTCGTCCAGCCCGCTTCCGCGCCAATCGATGCGCCGCCCCACCTCCGCAAACGCGCGTTCTACGAACTCGCGCACCGAATGCGCCTCGCCGGTCGCCAGCACGAAGTCGTCGGCCTCGGAGTGCTGCATGATGCGCCACATCCCCTCGACATAGTCGCGCGCATGGCCCCAGTCGCGCTTCGCATCCAGGTTGCCCAGAAACAGCTCTGCCTCGCGTCCCGTATGGATCGCCGCCACCGCACGCGAGATCTTGCGGGTGACGAAGGTCTCGCCTCGGATCGGGCTCTCATGATTGAACAGGATGCCGTTGCTGGCGAAGATGCTGTACGCCTCGCGGTAGTTCACCGTTATCCAGTAGCCGTACAGCTTCGCCACACCATATGGGCTGCGCGGATAGAATGGGGTGGTCTCGCGCTGCGGCACCTCGCGAACGAGACCATACAGTTCCGACGTCGACGCCTGATAAAACCTGGTCGTCTTCTCCAGCCCCAGGATGCGGATCGCCTCAAGCAGACGCAGCGGTCCGAGCGCATCGGCATTTGCCGTGTACTCAGGCGTTTCGAAACTCACCTGCACATGGCTCTGCGCCGCCAGGTTATACACCTCGTCCGGCATGATCTGCTGCAGCAGCCGGATCAAGCTGGTCGAATCGGTCATATCGCCGTAATGCAGCAGGAATCTGGGATCGCCTTCGTGGGGATCCTGGTACAGGTGATCGACCCGTTCGGTGTTGAACGAAGACGACCGGCGCTTCAAGCCGTGCACCGTGTAGCCTTTGGCCAGCAGCAGTTCCGACAGGTATGCGCCGTCCTGTCCGGTCGTGCCCGTGATCAGGGCCGTCTTGCCCATGCGGGTACCTCTCAGCTTCCAGGCGCCGGTCGGCACGGTCCGCCATCTCCGACCGCGTTAATCGCCACAAACCGGCGCGGATACGAACCCATGCTGTAGCGTGTGTCCCAGTCAATTCCTAGCCCCGGGCGCCGCCGCCCATCTGGCTTGACCGGGATCGGCTCCGCATGACATGACGCCGGCATTGCCGGCATCCGCAGCCAGGCCACGCAGGACAAGGCAGGGACGGAGGAGAGCGGCGCTGACGCAGACAGACAGTCGCAGAGCCCTGATTCTAGGCATTACCGGTCAGGACGGCGCCTACCTCGCCGACCTGCTGCTGCGTCAGGGCTTCGAGGTGCACGGCACCTCGCGGGACAAGGACAGCGCGAACATCTCCACCATGCGCGCACTGGGCATCCGTGACCGGGTGACGCTGCACTCGACCCAACTCGGCGACTTCCGCAGCGTCGTCACCACGCTGAAGAACATCCAGCCACGATATATCTACAATCTCGCGGCACAGTCGTCAGTCGGACTGTCATTCGAGCAGCCGGTCGAGACCATCGACAGCATCATGCACGGCACCATCAACGTGCTGGAGGCGATCCGTTTCCTGGCGCTGGACGCCCGCTTCTACAACGCTGCGTCGAGCGAGTGCTTCGGCAACACCGGCGTGCGACCGGCAGACGAGACGACGGAGTTCCGCCCCCGCAGCCCCTACGCCGTTGGCAAGGCGGCGTCGTTCTGGGCGGTCGCCAACTACCGCGAAGCCTACGGCCTGTTCGCCTGTTCCGGAGTGCTGTTCAACCACGAATCGCCATTCCGGCCGACCCGATTTGTCACCCAGAAGATCGTGCGCGGCGCCACCGACGTCGCCGAAGGGCGGCTGCCCGTGCTGGAACTCGGCGCGCTCGACCTGTCGCGCGACTGGGGTTGGGCCGCCGAATACGTCGAGGCGATGCGACGGATGCTCGACCATCCGCAGCCTGAGGATTTCGTCATCGCGACCGGCGAAACCCACAGCCTGACGGAATTCGTCGCCAGTTGCTTCGCCTGCTACGACCTCGACTGGGAAAATCACGTCGTGGTCAGCGAGGCGCTGCGACGGCCCAGCGACATCGTCTACAGCAGCGGGAATCCACAAAAGGCCGCCACGCACCTCAACTGGTCGGCCACAATCAGGATGCCGCGCCTGGTTGAATTGCTGGTCGAAGCGGAACAGACTCGCAGGCGCACGGAACAGGACCTCTGAGCCGGAACGGGCGGCCAGCGGGGGAGAAGCGCGATGCGTTGGAACACATGCCTTGTCGCCTGCCTGCTCGTGCTGCTGGTGGCCTCGCCCCTGGCGGCGCAGCAACCCTCGGCCATCCCAGTCGGGACGCTGCCTGCAGAGTTGCGGCCGATCACCAAGTCCAGCGACTTCGTCGGCCGGGTCGAGGCGATCCAGCGCGTCGACATCCGCGCCCGGGTGACCGGCTTCCTCCAGGAGGTGCTGTTCACCGAAGGCGAGTTGGTGAAGGAAGGCGACGTGCTCTACCGCATCGAGCGCGACACCTTCCAGGCCGCGGTGCAGCAGGCGCAGGGCGCGCTGTTCGAGGCACAGGGCAACTACGCCAACGCCACCGCGCAGCGCAACCGGACGCAGGAGCTGGTCAAGACCGACGCGGCCTCGCGCGCGCTGCTGGATGAGCGCGTCGCCGCCGAGAAGAGCGCCCAGGGCAGGGTGGTGGTCGCCGATGCCGATCTGAAGACCGCCACGGTGAACCTGGGCTACACCGACATCACAGCACCGATCACCGGCGAGATCGGCCGTTCCAAGCTCACCAAAGGCAATGTTGTCAGTCCCGACAGCGGCGTGCTGACCGTCATCGTCAGCCGCGACCCGATATACGTGACCTTCCCGGTCAGCCAGCGTGAGTTCCTCAGAGTGCAGGAACAGGCGGAGGTCAAGGCTCTCGGCCAGTCACTCGCTGTTCGCATCAAGTTCTCCGATGGCACGGCGTACGACCAGACCGGCAAGATCAACTTCGTCGACGTCTCGGTGGACCGCGCGACCGACACGGTGCTGGTGCGCGCGACATTGCCGAACCCGAAAGGCCGCCTGATCGATGGCCAGCTGGTGCGGGTCTCGGTCGAGGCCGAGAAGCCGGAAGAGAAGGTGCTGGTACCGCAGACCGCGCTGATCGTCGACCAACAGGGCCCGTACGTATTTGTGGTGGCCGATGGCAAGGCCACAATCGCCCGCGTGAAGCTGGGCGGCGAATCGGGGCCGTATGCCATCGTGGAAGATGGCCTGAAAGGCGGCGAGCAGGTGGTGGTGCAGGGAACGGAGAGCCTGCGTCCAGGCACACCGGTGGTGGCCAGTCCCGCACCACCGCCGCTCAGCGGGAGCTGAGCCATGTTCTCCGCCATCTTCATCGAGCGGCCGCGGCTGGCAACCGTCATTGCGATCGTCACCACGATTGCCGGCCTGTTGTCGCTGCTGGTCATTCCGATCGCGCAATACCCCGACATCGTGCCGCCGCAGGTGTCGGTTACCACCGTCTACCCCGGTGCCTCTGCCGCCGTGGTCGAATCGACCGTCGCCCAGCCGATTGAGAGCCAGGTCGTTGGCGTCGACAAGATGATCTACATGAAGAGCGTCAGCGGCAACGACGGCAGCTATTCACTCAAGGTCTCGTTCGAACTCGGAACCGACCCCGACATCAACACCGTCAACGTCAACAATCGCGTGCAGGTGGCACTGTCGAAGCTGCCCGAGGACGTGCGCAAGCAGGGCGTCACGGTGAAGAAGCAGTCATCCGCGCTGCTTGGCGTCGTCGCCGTCTATTCGCCGAAACAGACGCATGACGAATTGTTCATCTCAAACTACGTCACCATCAACCTGCTGGACCAGATCAGGAGCACGCCCGGCGTCGGCGATGCCGTGCTGTTCGGACCGCAGGACTACTCGATGCGCGCCTGGGTGCGCACCGACCGGCTCACCGGCCTCGGCCTCACGACGACAGACGTGATCAACGCGATCCAATCGCAGAACGTGCAGGCCGCCGTGGGCCGCATCGGCGCGCGGCCGATCTCCAATGACCAGCAGCTCCAGCTCAACATCCAGACCAAGGGCCGCCTCTCGTCGGTCGCCGAGTTCGAGCAGATCGTCATCCGCACCAACCCGGACGGATCGGTGCTGCGCCTCGGTGACGTCGCGCGCCTGGAACTCGGTGCCGCCAATCTCGACCGCTCGACTCGCCTGAACGGCGCGACAGCGACACTGATCGCGGTGTACCAGGCGCCCGGCGCCAACGCGCTGACCGCGCTGGGCGGCGTCAAGCAGGTGATGGTCGATGCCCAGCCCAGCTTCCCCGAGGACCTGGCCTGGAAGGTCACCTACGACCCGACCACCTTCGTCACCGCGACGATCCACGAGGTGCAGAAGACGCTGATCGAGGCCTTCGTCCTGGTGGTGCTGGTCGTCTACCTGTTCCTGGGCAGCTTCCGCGCGACGCTGATCCCCACCATCGCCGTCCCGGTCAGCCTGATCGGCACCTTCGTCGTGCTGAACGCCATCGGCTACTCGGCCAACACGGTCTCGCTGCTGGCCGTCGTGCTGGCGATCGGGATCGTGGTGGACGATGCGATCGTGGTTGTCGAAGCGGTCGAACAGGTCATGGAGCACCGCCCGGAACTGTCGCCGGGCGAAGCGACCAAGATCGCCATGGGGCAGATCTTCGCGCCGATCATCGCGATCACGCTGGTGCTGCTGTCGGTGTTCGTGCCGGTGGCGTTCATCCCCGGCATCTCGGGCGAGCTGTTCCGCCAGTTCGCGGTCACCGTCGCAGTGTCGATGTTCCTGTCGGCGGTCAACGCGCTGACGCTGTCGCCGGCGCTCTGTGCGGTGCTGCTGCGGCCGCATCACGGCCCGCGCCGCGGGCCGATCGGTGCGTTGATGCGCGGCATCGACTGGGTGCGCGACGGCTACGGCGCGATCGTCGCACGCCTGGTGCGGATTTCGCTGATCGGCCTCGTGATGGTGGTCGTCGCCGTGGTCGGCATCGCGGGCTTAGGCAAGATCACGCCCACCGGCTTCCTGCCGGAGGACGACCAGGGCGCCTTCTTTGTCGTGGTGCAATTGCCCGACGGCGCCTCGGTCGGTCGCACGACCGAGGTGGTGCGCCAGATCGAGGATATCGTAAAGCAGGAGCCCGCCGTCGCCGACTACTCCGCCACCATCGGGCTGAACTTTATCGATAACTACTCGCAGGCCAACGCGGCGTTCCTGATCGTGTCACTCAAGCCGTTCGAGGAACGCGCAGGTCCCGGGCAGTCGGCGCAGGCGATGATCGCGCGACTGAGCGACAAGTTCCGCGCCTTGCGCGGCGGCCGCGGCGTGCCGCTGGCACCGCCACCCATCATCGGCCTCGGCACCGGCGGCGGTTTCAGCTACGTGCTGCAAAGCTCCGGCGGCAGCACGCCACAGGCAATGGCGCAGGTGCTGCGTGGCCTGCTGGTGGCGGCCAACCAGGACCCGCGCCTCAACCGGGTGTTCAGCACGTTCTCGGCCGCCACGCCGTCAGTCTACCTCGACATCGACCGCGACAAGGCGCAGGTGCTGAAGGTCGATCCGTCGGCGATCTTCCAGGCGTTGCAGGCGTCACTCGGCGGCTACTACGTCAACGACATGAACCTGTTCGGCCGCACCTGGCAGGTGCAGGTGCAGGCCGAGGCGGACGACCGCGCGAGCATCGACGACATTTACCGGATCAACGTGCGCAGCGCCGATAACCAGATGATCCCACTGCGCAGCCTGGTCGAGGTGCGTCCCGTCATCGGACCGCAGGCGCTGATCCGCTACAACAACCAGGTCGCAGTTACCGTGCAGGGAAGCCCCGCGCCCGGCGTCTCGTCAGGCCAGGCACTGGCGGCGATGGAAGAGGTCGCGGCCAAAACGTTGCCGCGTGGCTATCGCGGACTGTGGACCGACATCTCGTTCCAGGAGAAGCGCGCCGAAGGCAAGACCGCGATCATCCTGGGCTTCGCGGTGTTGTTCGCCTACCTGTTCCTGGTGGCGCTGTATGAGAGCTGGACCATCCCGGTGCCGGTGCTGCTGTCGGTCACCATCGGCGTTGTCGGATCGTATCTCGCGATCGTCGTAGCCGGGCTCACGCTCGATCTCTATGCGCAGATCGGCATGGTGGTGCTGATCGGGCTTGCGGCGAAGAACGGCATCCTGATCGTCGAATTCGCCAAGGAGCGCCGCTCCGAGGGCATACCGCTGCTCGAGGCAGCGACCGAAGGGGCACGACTGCGGTTCCGTCCGGTGATGATGACGTCCTTCGCCTTCATCCTGGGACTGCTGCCGCTGGTGGTGGCGACTGGCCCGTCGCAGCTGGCCCGCCGCGATGTCGGCACGCCGGTGTTCGGCGGCATGCTGACAGCATCGTTCATCGGCATCTTCGCAATCCCGGCGCTGTACGTAATATTCCAGCGGATTCGCGAACGACTCCGGTCGTCGGCTCGGCCGGTCGTAACGAAGATGGAGAAGAAGGTTCCAGTGGACCATCCAGCCTGATGCGTGAAGAAGGGGGAGCGTTAATGAAGTACCGGCTTTTGGCATTTGCACTTGGCGCGGCACTGTGCGGGACGACAGCACAGGCCGCGGTGACCCAGGACAGCTTCCTGGTGCGCAACACCGGTGACCTGGTGGATCTGTGCACCGCGCCGGCAAGCGACCAGCTGTATACGCAGGCAATCAATTTCTGCCACGGCTTCACCGTCGGCGTTTTCCGCGTCCTTCAGGAAGAAGACATGGCGACCAAGTCGCGGCACATGTTCTGCCTGCCCGATCCCACTCCGACGCGGAACGAAGGCATCGGCAATTTCGTCAAATGGGCTCAGGCCGACGCCAGCCGGCTAGCGCAGCCGGCCACCGACGGCATCGCCGCATTCCTGGCACAGGCACATCCGTGCCCACGCGGCCGCTGACAGTCGAAGGGGAACGCACATGAAGACGCTATGCACACTGGTGGTCTGCAGCATTGCGCTGGCCGGCTGTTCGGGGATGAACGATACGCAGCAGCGCGCGCTGAGCGGAACCGCGATCGGCGCCGGCGGCGGTGCCATCCTGGGGGCGATCGGCGGCAATGCAGCGCTTGGCGCGGTCGCGGGCGCCGCCGCGGGCCTGGCAGGTGGTCTGATCTACGATCACGTCAAGAAGGACCAGCAGTCGGCCTACCAGCAGGGCTACGCCGCCGGAAAGACGTCGTCGTCCAGCAGCAGCAAGACCCAGTAGCCGCGTCAGGCGCTCGCCAGTCGCGCGAGCGCGTCGTCCAGCGTCGTGCCGCGGGCGACGCCGTGGATTCGGCCGTCCAGTCCTTCGGCGCGCAGCAGATCGCGCACCGTGCCGTGCGCACTGACCACGGTCAGCGTGATGCCCCGCGCATGCAGGTCCTCGCACAACTCGGCCAGCATTCTTGCGCCGGCAAGGTCCATGATCGGCGAGCCCGACAGGTCGCATAGCACGTGCTACACATCGGGCCGGTCGGCGAGCCGCTGCAGCACAAGCGCCAGCACGTGCTCGGCGTTGAAGTAGAGCAGCGCGCCCTCCGGACGGAACGCCAGCGCCCCGACCAGGGGCTCGTTCTCGGGATGGCGCAGCATATCGGAGTACTGGTCGGTGCCGGGGATGCGTCCGAGGAACGCAACGTGAGGCGCCGAGACGCGCGCGATCAGCAGCAGCATTGAGATCAGCGCCGCCAGCAGCACGCCTTGCAGGATGCCCAGCAGCAGCACGCCGACAAAAGCCGCCAGCGCATTGGCGAAGTCGATCCGGCTGGCGCGCCACATATGGACGATTGCATGTACATCGAACAGCCCGGAGACGGCGATCAGGACCACGGCCGCAAGCACCGATTTGGGCAGATTGGCCAGCAGCGATGTGAAGAACATCAGGCAAAACGCGAGCGTCACGGATGCGACCACCAGCGACAGCCGTGAGCGCGCGCCGGCGCCTTCGTTCACCGCGGTCTGCGACAAGCCGCCGGCGACCGGGTAGCCGCCGATGATCGCCGTCGCGATGTTGGCCGCTCCCAGCCCAAGCAATTCGCGCTGCGGGTCGATCGTCTGGCCATGCTTCGCAGCGAACGCGCGGGCCGCTGCAACGCCCTCGATATAGGCAAGCAGCATGCATCCGGCGGACAGTGCGACGATGCCCTCCTGGTCACGCAACCGCATCTCCGGCAGCCGGGGCAACGGCAGTCCTGATGGTATCAGGCCGGTGACTGCCACATCGAACCTGGTCAGCCCGAACATCGACACCAGCACGATCGACGCCGCGACCACGCACAGCGCCACCGGCTTGCCGGGCAGCCACTTCTCGCCCGACCACAATAGCAGCAGCGCGGCAAGGCCGATGGCGAGGGTCACGCGGTTCGCGCTGCCCAACTGGCTTGCCAGCAGCAGCAGCCGTTCCGGCATGTTGTGACCACCGCCGGCGACGCCGAATAGCGCCGGCAACTGAGTGATGGCGATAGTCAGACCCGCACCAGCCTTGAACCCGGTCAGCACGCTGTCGCTGATCAGCTTCACCAGCACGCTGAGCCGGAACAGCCATGCAAGCAGGCAGACGATACCGGCGCCCAGTGCCGCAGCCGTGGCGATGTCGGCGTAGCGTTGGGCATCGCTGCCGGCCATCACACCGACCGTGCCGGCGATCATCAGCGAGATCGCCGATGTCGGACCGATCGCCAGGAAACGTGACGAACCGGCCAGAGCGTAGCCCAGGCCGCCCAAGAGATATCCGTAGATGCCGACCTGCGGCGGCAGTCCCGCCAGTGTCGCGTAGGCGAGCGACACCGGGATTGCGTAAGCCGCCAGGGTGATGCCGGCTATGAGATCGTAGCGACTGGATTGCGTCAGCAAACCGCCTCCCACGACAGCCCGCCTGATGATACGCTGCCGATCGCGTTTCGGCCACGCACGTCCATTTCGCACCAAGGACAGGGAGAAATCAGGTCATGTCCGGAAATCCGAGCGCCACGTTGTCGGTGACTGCGCTATTCGCGGAGCGTGATGCTCGGCGACGCCGCGACCAGGAAGCCGCCGAACAGCTGCAGCGCCGTAAGGCGGAGGAGGCTGCGGCCTTTCGCCAACGGCTGGAAAACTTTCGCCTGACCGATGAGGTCGTCCAGCACGGCCTGGACCGGATCAGGCGCGCGTTCGAGCGCGGCGAGACCGAACTGATGATCTCGGCGTTCCCGAGCGAGTTCTGCACCGACGGCGGCCGCGCGGTCATCAATGCCGGCACGCCACCGATCAACCGGCCAGGCAAGGCTGAGCTCGCTGCGCAGGCGGATGCACCGGAATGGCTGGCCACAATGCCCGCCGGCGTCGGTCAGGTGTACGAGTTCTGGAAAACCAGCCTGAAGCCGGGTGGATTTGGCTTTTCGGCACGGGTGATCAACTATCCCGACGGCAAGCCTGGCGACATCGGCCTGTTCTTCACCTGGCCGAAGAGCGCCCTGGAGGCATAGCGCGTCGCATTGCGGGAGGCGGACATGGGGGCAGCGAAAAAGTCGAAGCGGCACGAGCGCGATGACGGCGATGCGCCGCCGAACGGCAAGCTGAAGACCAAGGACTACGAGCACGAGCTGAAGAAGCTGCATGTCGAGCTGGTCAAGGTGCAGCGCTGGGTGGTGGAGAAGGGCCTGAAGGTCTGCATCGTCTTCGAGGGGCGCGACGGCGCCGGCAAGGGCGGCACCATCAAGGCGATCACCGAGCGCGTCAGCCCGCGCATCTTCCGCGTGATCGCGCTGCCCGCGCCGACCGAGCGCGAAAAGACGCAGATGTACATACAGCGCTACGTGCCGCACCTG
>DASSRN010000118.1:0-2079 GCA_035701785.1 Acetobacteraceae bacterium
CTCGATCCCGCTGTCGATCTTCGCCGGCGTGATGGGGCTGTTCCTGACCGGCAACACCATCAACCTGATGACGCTGGGCGGGCTGGCGCTGGCGATCGGCCTGCTGGTCGACAACGCCACGGTGACGATCGAGAACATCCACCGCAACCAGTCGCTGGGCAAGCCGCTGACGGTCGCGATCATCGACGGCTGCGCCGAGGTGATCCAGCCGCTGACGGTCGCGACGCTGGCGATCTGCATCGTGTTCTTCCCTGTCGTGCTGCTGTTCGGCGTTGCGCGCTTCCTGTTCATCCCGCTGGCCGCCACCGTCGTGTTCTGCATGCTGGCGTCGTATCTGCTGTCGTTCAGCGTGGTGCCGTCGTTCGCGCGCTTCCTGCTGGCCGGAGAGGCGCAGCACCACGGTCCGCCACGCGGCTTCTTCGCGCTGTTCGACCGCGGCTTCAACCGGTTTCGCGACGCGTATGGACGGCTGTTGGAAGGCACGCTGAACCATCGCGTGTTCGTGCTGGTGTGCGCCGGCGCGCTGCTGGTGGTGTCCGGCGGCATCGCGGCAGTGATCGGCCTCGACTTCTTCCCTACCGCCGATGTCGGGCTGATCAAGCTGCACTACCGCGCCCCGCCTGGCACGCGGCTGGAGCGTACCGAAGAGCTGGTGCTCCAGGTCGAGGACAGCATCCGCAAGATCATCCCAGCGGGTGAACTCGATACCATCAACGACACGATCGGCGTGCCGTCTTCGTTCAACCTGGCTTTTGTGCCATCGGACAATGTCGGGTCGATGGACGCCGAGATCCTGATCTCGCTGAAGCCCGGACATCATCCGTCGAACGACTACATCCGTGCGATCCGCGGCCGGCTGCCCGACCAGTTTCCCGGCAGCGTGTTCTATTTCCAGACCGCAGACATCGTCTCGCAGGTGCTGAACTTCGGCCTGTCGGCGCCGATCGACGTGCAGATCCAGGACGTGAACTTCGACCGCGCCACCGCCCTCGGCAGCAAGCTGCTCGCCGGCATGAAGCGCATCCCGGGGGTGGCCGATGCGCACCTGGTGCAGGTGCTGAACTATCCGACGCTCCAGGTGGACGTGGACCGGCTGCGCGCCGCCAAGCTGAACGTGTCGCAGCGCGACGTGGCGAACAACGTGCTGACGTCGCTGTCGTCCAGCGTGCTGGTGTCGCCGAACTTCTTCCTCAACCCGCAGAACAACGTGAACTACTCGGTGGCAGTGCAGACGCCGATCGAGCAGCTCAATTCTGTCTCCGACCTGCTGCACACGCCGGTCAACCGGCCCGATCCCAGCACCGCCGGCGGTCCTGCCGCCCTGCCGTCGGCGCCAGTGATGCGCCTCTCCGACATCGCCAACGTGTATCCAAAGTCGAGCCTGGAATCGGTCAATCACTACACCGTGCAGCGCGAGATCGACATCGCCGCGAACGTCGACGGCCGCGATCTGGGTTCGGTCGCGGCCGACATCCAGAAGGCCATTGCCGATGTCAGCAAGGGCCTGCCGATCACCACCAAGATCCTGATCCTGGGCCAGAACGACGTAATGATGAGCTCGTTCAAGAGCCTCGGTCTCGGCATGGTGCTGGCGGTGGTGCTGGTCTATGCGCTGCTGGTGATCCTGTTCCAGTCCTGGGTCGATCCGTTCATCATCATGATGGCGGTGCCCGGCGCGCTGATGGGCATATTGTGGATGCTGGCGCTGTCCGGCACCACCATCAACGTCGAATCGCTGATGGGCGCCATCATGTCGATCGGCATCTCGGTGTCGAACTCGATCCTGGTGGTGAGCTTCGCCAACGACCTGCGGGCGCGCGAAGAGGTGGGACCGCTGCGCGCGGTGATCGAGGCCGGCCGCATCCGCCTGCGCCCGGTGCTGATGACCGCGCTCGCCATGATCATCGGCATGGTGCCGATGGCACTCGGCCTGGGCGAGGCCGGCGAGCAGAACGCGCCATTGGGCCGCGCAGTGATCGGCGGGCTGATCGTCGCCACCATCTCGACGCTGTTCATCGTGCCGATCTTCTACACATTGCTGCGGCGCAGGCCGCCTGCCCTGCACAGCCTCGACACGCG
>DASSRN010000119.1:0-7800 GCA_035701785.1 Acetobacteraceae bacterium
TCAGCTCCGACGGCGGCACCACTTGGACGGTCGCAAGCGTGACGGGCACGACCTGGAGCGCGGTCGATGCGGCCAGTCACACGGCGAACTGGACCATCGAGACAGAGGTCGTCGATCTGGCGGGGAATCTGGGACCACTGAATAGCCAGGTTGTGACCTTCGACAACACCCCGCCTGCGGTGCCGAGTGTGCCGGATCTCACGGCGGCTTCCGACAACGGCCTATCGAACACCGACAACATCACAAGCATCACCACGCCTACCTTCGTCGGCACGGCCGATGTTGGGAGCACGGTGACGCTGCTGGACGGCACGACGGCGATTGGTTCAGTCATCGCCGACGCAAGTGGCAATTGGTCGATCCCGGTCACCACGGCCCTCGCAGCCGGCGTGCACGCGATCAGTGCCACTGCCACCGACGTGGCGGGCAACACCAGCCAGGCTTCGGCTGCGTTGTCCGTCACCATCGTGACGGCGCCTGCCGTGCCGTCCACGCCGGACCTGATCGCGGCATCGGACAGCGGCAGGTCGAACACCGACAACATAACAAATATAAACACGCCAACGTTCAAGGGAACGGCCACGCCTGGCACTACCGTCACCTTGCTTGACGGCACGACCACGATCGGCACTGGCGCAGTCTCCGCGACCGGTGCATGGCAGATCACCGCCTCCACGCTGTTGGACGGCGTGCACAACATCAGTGCCATCGACACGAACACCGGAGGCTTCGCCAGTGTCGCCTCCGCAGCCTTGGCAGTGACGATCGACACCGTGGTTGTGCCGCCGTCCGCTCCGGATATGACAGCGGCCACCGACAAGGGGGTATCGAACACCGACAACATCACCAACGACAACAGACCGATCTTCACCGGGACTGCGGAGGCCGCTGCACAGGTCACTCTCCCCGATGGCACCACTGTCATTGGTACCGCGAGGGCGTCGGCGACGGGCACCTATACCATCACCGCGTCCGTTCTGGCGGATGGGACCCACAGCATCAGTGCGTCCCAGGTGGACGTTGCCGGCAACATCAGCACGGCCTCAGCGCCGTTGAGCGTCACTATCGATACGGTCGCACCCGGCGCCCCGACCACTCCAGTGTTGTCACCGACGTCGGACAGCGGCGTGCTGGGCGACAACATCACCAACAACAAGACGCCCACCCTTACCGGCACAGCGGAGGCCGGCAGCACGGTCACGATATTCAACGGCGCAACCAAAGTCGGCTCCGGAATTGCTGGCTTGGACGGGTCTTGGAGCATCGCCACATCGGCGCTGGCGAACGGCGTCCGCACCATCACCGCCAAGGCGATGGATGTCGCTGGCAATGTCAGCCTCGCCTCCGCGGCCCTGGCGCTGACCATCGACACGACCACTGCGACGCCATCACGCCCGGCCCTCGCTGTCGGTCAGGACACCGGCGTCTCCAGCACCGACAACATCACCAACATCAACGACCCGAGCTTCACTGGCACAGCCGAGGCCGGCAGTACAGTGACCTTGTTCGACGGGACGCAGGCGATCGCTTCAGGGATCGCCGTGGGAGGGACGTGGAACATCACGGCGCCGGTGCTCACCGATGGCGTGCACAGCATCACCGCCAAGTCGGTTGACGTGGCGGGCAACGTCAGTGCCGTCTCGACGGCACGATCCGTCACCATCGATACGACAGCGCCGGGCGCGCCGACCGTCACCGGCGGCAGTGCCACCGCGCTGACCGGCAAGGGCGAAGCCGGCGACACGATGACTGTGCTGAATGGCGCAACAATAATCGGCACGACCACGGTCGGCGGCGCGGGCAACTGGAGCCTCTCTTTCATTGGCGGTCTCTTGCCGCAAACGCTCACCGCGTCGCAGACCGACAAGGCCGGCAATGCTGGCCCTGCGAGCGGGCCAATTCTTATTGGCACAGCAGGCAATGACACTTTGACGAGTACGCCGGGCAACGACTTCATGATCGGAGGAGCGGGCGCAGATACGTACGTGTTCTCCGGCTCATTCGGCAACGACATCATCGCAGGATTTGCGGCTGGCGGCAGTGCGCACGATTTCATCGACTTCCAGGGCATCGCCGCACTCGCCAGCTTTGCCAGTGTTCAGGCCCACGCCACCCAGGGTAGCACCGGCGTGGTGATCAGCGATGGCGCCGGCGACACGGTCACCCTCAACAACGTCACCCTGACTTCGCTGACGGCGGCGGATTTCAAATTCGCCTGACGATGCGCTTCCGGCAGCCCAGGCAACACGAAAGAACACCAGACAGATGTGCGGCATTGTTGGCGTCATAGGCTCCCGACCGGCGGCACCGGTGATCCTGGATTCGCTGCTGCGGCTGGAGTACCGTGGTTATGACAGCGCTGGCATCGCCACGCTGGTCGATGGCCAGATCGAGCGTCGCCGCGCCGAAGGCAAGCTATGCAATCTGGCGCACCTGCTGACTGCGGCGCCGCTGCCGGGCACCACCGGCATCGGGCACACGCGCTGGGCGACGCACGGCGCGCCGACGGAAACCAATGCACATCCGCACGGCACCTCACGAGTGTCCGTGGTGCACAACGGGATCATCGAAAACCACGCCGAACTCCGCTCGGAACTGGAAGCGGCGGGCCAACACTTCGAGACGGAGACGGACACCGAGACGGTCGCGCAGTTCGTCGATCTGAACCTGCAGCGTGGCATGCCGCCGATCGAGGCGGCGGGTGCCGTGCTGCAGCGCCTCCAGGGGGCCTATGCCCTGGCGATGATCTTTTCGGGCCACTCCGACCTGATCGTCGGCGCGCAGCACGGCGCGCCTCTGGCGGTGGGGTTCGGCGAGAATGAAATGTTCGTCGGATCCGACGGCCTGGCGCTCGCACCGCTGACACGGCGCATCGCCTATCTCGATGACGGCGACTGGGCTGTGCTGGGCAAGCAAGGAGCGCATTTCTACCGTCCTGACGGCCGCGAAGTACACCGCGAGGTGAAGCAGTCGCGGCTGAGCGTGTCGATGGTCGGCAAGGGTGACTACCGGCACTTCATGGAAAAGGAACTGCACGAGCACCCGGCGGTTATTGGCAGCACATTGCGTGGCATGATCGATCCAGTGGCGCGCGCTGTGGTGCTGCCGGAACTGCCGTTCGACCTGGCCACCGTGCCACGCATCACAATCAGTGCCTGCGGCAGCGCCTTCTATGCCGGAATGGTTGGACGCTGGTGGTTCGAATCGCTGGCGCGCATTCAGACGGATGCCGATGTGGCCAGCGAATTCCGCTACAGGTCACCGCCGATGCTGCCGGAGGGTCTCGGGATCCTGGTGAGCCAGTCGGGCGAGACCGCCGATACGATGGCTGCGCTGCATTACATGCGCGAACAGCGGCAGAATGTGCTGTCGGTCGTGAACGTGCCGGAGAGCTCGATGGCTCGCGCCTCCGACGCGGTGCTCGAGACGGTCGCCGGCCCCGAAGTCAGTGTTGCCAGCACCAAGGCGTTCACGGCGCAGCTCGCAGTATTGGCCTGTCTTGCGATCGCTGCCGGGCGGGCACGCGGTGCGATCTCGGCGTTTGAGGAAGCGGCGCTGATGGCGTCGCTGCTGGAGATCCCGCGAAGCGCCGAGGCGGTACTGGACTGCAATGCAGAGATCAGGGGCCTGGCTGAATTCGTCCTGGGGGCGCGCGACGTGCTGTTCCTCGGCAGGGGCAACTGCTTCCCCATCGCGCTCGAAGGCGCCCTGAAGCTGAAGGAGGTCAGCTATATCCACGCCGAAGGCTATGCGGCCGGCGAGATGAAGCATGGCCCCATCGCGCTGATCGACAGGACCGTGCCGGTCATCGCAATCGCGCCATCGGGTCCCCTGTTCGAAAAGACTGCCTCGAACCTACAGGAGGCCGCGGCGCGGGGCGGGCAGGTCATTGTGCTCAGCGACGAGGTCGGTGCAGCCAAGCTGCGCGGCATAGCGGCCAGGACGCTGGTCATGCCGTCCGTCGATCCTGTTGTTGCACCGATCGTCTACGCCATCCCGGTCCAACTCCTGGCCTATCAGGTTGCAGTGCTGAAGGGAACCGACGTGGATCAGCCGCGCAACCTGGCCAAGTCTGTAACCGTAGAATAGCCGCCACCTCTTCTGCACATCGAACCAGGGACTGTCGATCGTGTTGTATATGCAGCGGATGACCAAGCCATTTGCCGGCGGCGATCAGCCGCTCCGTGCATCACGCCTACTACGTGCATCGGTGGTCTGCCTGCTGACGCTCTCGCTCGTGCCGCTTGGTTTCGGCATCGCCTCTGGCCTGCCGTCGGGCTATCTCAATCGAGTGGCGCAAGCGCTGTCGGAGAAGTGGGAGCGTCTGATTTACTCTTTGCCTTGGAATACCGCACGTCCGCAACAGGCTGAGAATGTGGCTGCTGGTGTTCGGTCGTGGGTATCGGTCCCGGTTGCTCAAGGTGGCGATCATGGCGTTGCCTGGTATGGCGACAGACTGAAGATAACCTTTCTGGAAAGCCTGAGCCTTGCGCTCGACGGCGCCAAGACCGGTACGGATCAGGTCGTCGACACGATCTTCCCTCGCATGGACCTGTCTGCCGAATACCTGGTCGACGAGGACGGCAACATCAGCGTTCCGAGACTGGGAACGTTTCCTGCCGTCGGACAGCCGATCGCTGCGCTACAGTCAGCGCTTGCGGCGGCATTCCAGCGCGCGCTGGGCCGCAGCAGCGACGTCGCTGCGACAGTGGTCGAGCGCCAGCCGATCTACATTCTTGGCATGGTGCGTAACGCCGGATCCTTCCGATACACGCCAGGAATGACTGTGCTCCAAGCGCTTGCGAATGCCGGCGGGGCTAACGACGCGACGGTCGATACATCGCGTGCGATCGAAAACATACGCGAGACCGAGCGGTTGCACCGCGCGGAGGAGCAACTGAACCACCTGCTGCTGAACCAGGCGGTGCTGATCGCGGAGCGGAGCGGATCTGACGGCATCGTCGTGCCGCCTGATATCCAGTCGCGCCTTGCGCAGGCCGGCTCGCATGGAGGCATCGATCTTATGCTGGCCGGCGCCACGGCGCGGCTTGGCATCGAGCGCAAGAGCTACCAGGAGCGACATTCGCTGGCAGAGCGGCAGGTCGGTATCGCGCGCTATGAACGCGAGGCGCAGAACCTGCGCGGCGAACAGCTTCAGGATCTGCTGGCAAAGAAGCAGGCCAAGCTGCATGAGATGGAGCACATCGCAGCGCGGGGCAGTGTCTCGCAGTTCAAGATCACGGACATGAGCGCCGACGTAGCCGACCTGACAGCGCGCCAACAGGATCTGCGGGCAGCGTTGGCGCAGGCTGAACGTGGCCTGGTCGAGGCCGAGGCTGCGCTGACGAAGCTGGACACCGAACACTCGGTGGAGCTCGAGAAGGCGATCACTGCAGGGCAGCAGGAGATCGACGATTGCCGCCGCTCGATTGCATCGATGCAGGCGGTGACCCGGATCCTGAGCGGTGGTTCGACCGACGGCGTCTCGGGGCCGCTCGGTTTCAAGGTCACACGTCGCGTTCCGGACGGGATGACCGTTATGGACGCAGACGAGACAACGTGGCTGATGCCGGGCGACGTCCTGCAAGTCACGGCCGTGAACGCTCCTGATCCGGCGACTGCCGGTCCCGGGAGCGAGAGGCATTTTCAGAACTAAGCGGAGAAAAGCTGATGACATCGCTTTCCAGAGTGCACCCCCAACTTGCACCGAACCTCTTGCAGACCCCGGACGGCAGGACCGTGACGCAGGCGGTGATCATGGCAGGCGGCAAGGGCACACGGCTGCACCCATATTCGGCGCTGCTGCCGAAGCCGCTGATGCCTCTTGGCGACATGCCTGTCATGGAGCTGTTGTTGAGGCGCATGCAGAAAGCGGGGATTTCTGATGTCATTCTGGCAGTCAATCACCTGCGTCATCTGATCGAGGCGTTCTTCGGTGATGGCTCACGGATCGGGCTGAATATCCGCTACAGCGATGAAGCAAAGCCGCTAGGTACGGCTGGCGCGCTCGGGAACATGCTCGACGAACTCGATCAGACATTTATCGTGTCGAACGGCGACCTGCTGACCAGCATGGACCTTGGCGCAATGGCCCGTCAGCACCTGGAGACGCGCAGCGATGCCTCCATTGGCGTCTTCGAGCGCGAGAACAAGATCGACTTCGGCCTGATCGAGTTCGACGAAGAGAAGCGTCTTTCAGCTTATCGGGAAAAGCCGACCAGCCTGTACTACGTCAGCATGGGCATATACATCCTGCAGCGCGAAGCAGCACGGCCGCACATCATCCAAGGCGAATATCTGGACATGCCGACTCTGCTGCTGAAGATGCGGGCGGCGCAGGCTGATGTCCGGTGCTACCATGATGATTGCATGTGGCTGGACATCGGGCGGCCGGACGACTTCGCGCTGGCGCAGAGCATGTTCGAGCATAACCGCGAGCTGTTCCTCGGGAACTGAACCGATGCGCCGGGCCATTGTGACGGGAGCAGACGGCTTCCTGGGACGCCATCTGGTGGATCGGCTCGGCCGCAATGGCGTCCAGGTCACGACCGTGACCCGGCGGCATAGGCCAAGTCCAGGCAACTATGCGATGGGAGACGCACCGTGGTGTTCAAGCGTGCTCGCCAGTGTCATCGAGTGCGCCGAACCGGACGCGGTTTTTCACCTCGTCGGCGGAACCGTCGGGTCACAAGCGGAGCTGGAGCAGTCGAATGTCGGCGTTGCGCTCTCGGTCATGCAGGCGCTGCGGGAAGCGCGCGCCCGGCCGCTCCTGGTCTGCTGCGGGAGCGCGGCGGAATACGGTGCCGCGGCAAGGGATGGCGAGCCGGTGCGAGAGACGGCCGTCTGCGCACCACTCACTTCCTACGGTGTCGTGAAGCATGCGCTGACCAAGGCGGCATTGGGCTTCGCCGATGAGACCGGTGCGCCAGTACTGATCGCCCGTGTGTTCAACCCGATTGGACCGGGCATGCCGCCTTATCTGGCGCTTGGAGGTTTTGCCCGGCAGATCGCGCAAATGCGGAGTTCCGTCGGCGTACTGCAAACCGGTAACCTTGAAGTATTCCGGGATTTTATCAACGTCGATCACGTTACCGAAGCCATGTGGCTTCTGGCGTGCAACGACAATGCTCGTGGGGTGGTGAACGTCTGCAGTGGTCAAGCGACGGAACTGGGACGGTTGGTGGATATCCTGGTCAATGCTTCGGAGAAAGATGTAGCCATAGCGACGTCGGTGTCGCGCCTTCGTGTCGGCGAACTGCGGGTCATGGTCGGTAGCACGGAGTTGCTGGCGAACTTCGGTGCCGCGCCGCCGGCAACCGACTACACCGATCTGATCGAGCGCATCTGGCACGACGCGCGAGAGCGCTGGTCATTGCAATGAACATGCAAGCCCCATCTCAGGCGAAGCCATTACCCGGCGAGGTTCTGTCGTCCTTGCATGACCGGCCTGGCTGGCGGCAATCGAATTCGCGGGTCGGACACGAGCGAACGCTCGCCGAGATGATGTCGCTGTCGGACTGGCGGTGGTTCGTCCCTGAATCGATTGGGCTGGTGCTGATCATCGTCCTGATCCGAACGCAGATGCCCGGCGACCTCGTGGATGGCAGAGCATTGCCGCATCCGCTTTGGATTCCAGTCCTGCTGATGTCAGGGCAGTACGGCATTATGGGCGGGTTGTTCGCAACATTGATGGCGACTGCAGCGTTCTTCCTGGGCGGGCTTCCTCTGCAGACGGCCGACCAGGATTTTTATGCATATGCCGCGGTAGTCGCAACGCAGCCTTGCGCATGGTTCGGCACG
>DASSRN010000120.1:0-4026 GCA_035701785.1 Acetobacteraceae bacterium
CCCAGTGCGAAGCCGATCATCGCCAGCGTGTAGGGCAGGGAGGCGGTGGCGCGATCGACCGCGAACTCCGCCTGCACGGCGGGCAGCACCACCACGACGGACCACAGGCTGATGCCGCCCAGCGTGCTCAGGGCCACGCTGATCGCGAGCCGCAGCCAGGCATAGGCGGACTCGACGCCCGCTTCGGGTCGCATCATCAGGGTCCTGTCGTTGGAAGCGCGTGTCTACGCGAATGCGGCCTCGCTCGCCGCCGTCCATTCGCGGCGCAACCAATCGTACCACTGCGTCATGCCCTCGCCGGTGCGCGCCGAGACGCACAGCACGCCAAGCGCCGGATTGACCTCGCGCGCCGCTGCGGTGACGCGGTCCACGTCGAACTCCACGTGCGGCAGCAGGTCCAGCTTGCTGATCAGCATCAGCGAGGCGGCGCGGAACATGTGCGGATACTTGTTCGGCTTGTCCTCGCCCTCGGTCACCGACAGGATCACCACCTTCGCCCGCTCGCCCAGGTCGAACATCGCCGGGCACACCAGGTTCCCGACATTCTCGATCAGCACTATCGAGCGCGGCGGCGGGCGCAGTTCGCCGAGACCGCGCATCACCATATCCGCCTCCAGGTGGCAGCCGGTGCCGGTGTTCACCTGCACCGCCGGCGCGCCGGCCGCGCGGATGCGGTCGCCGTCGAGTGACGTCGCCTGGTCGCCTTCCAGTACACCGATCTCGTACTGGCCACGCAGGTCGCGGATGGTGCGCTCCAGCAGCGTCGTCTTGCCGGCACCAGGCGAACTCACCAGGTTCACTGCCAGGATCTCGCGCCCGGCGAACCAGGCGCGGTTGCGCGCCGCAAGCGTGTCGTTCTTTGCCAACACGCGGGTCTGCAGCTCCACCAGCGTCGTCGCGTGGTCATGCGTGTGGTGATGATCATGCGGATGGCTGTGTCGCGTGCCGTCGGCATGCACGTGCTCATCCGTCTCGCCGCATCCGCAATGACCGCACATCAGGCAGCCTCCTCGACTTCCATGGTCCTGACCAACAGGTCGTCGCCGTCAATGCGACGGAACTCCAGCCGCGCCCCTTCGGCGCTGGTGCCCTTCGCGACCACCTCGAAGCAGAACGCGATCGCCTCGGGTGTGGCGCACGACAGGTGACCGATCTCCACCGTGACGGCGTGCACGCGCCGCTGCTGCGCTGCATTGCAGACGATCGCCACGATCTCGTGGGTGAGCGACAGCTCGTGCATCAGCAGATCCGCGGCAGCTGGTCGCCGACCAGCATATCGACGATGCGCTGTCCGCCCAGCACGGTGTGCATCACCACCTGGCGCGGGCGTCGCGTCGTGACGCAGCCGATCCGGCAGGCACCCGCGCCCAGCGGATGTGCGCGCATGGCTGCCAGCGCGCGGTCGGCTTCCGCGTCCGGCACGATCGCCACCAGCCGGCCCTCGTTGGCGAGGTACAGCGGATCGAGCCCGAGGATCTCGCAGAACCCCTTCACCGCCTCGCGTAGCGGCACGTCGCATTCGTCGAGCTCGATGCCGCAGTTCGCGGCGATGGCGATCTCGTTCAGCACGGTGGCGATGCCGCCGCGCGTCGCGTCGCGCATGAAGCGTGTGCCGGGTGCCTCGGCCAGCAGCGCATCGATCAGCCCGTGCAGTGCGGCGCAGTCGCTGTCGATCGGTGCGTCGAGCGCCAGATCGCCGCGTGCCGCCAGGATCGCCGCGCCATGGTCGCCCAGTACGCCGTTCACCAGCACCGCGTCGCCCGGCTGCGCGCGATGCGCACCGAGGGAGACGCCGGCGCGGATCACGCCAATGCCGGTGGTGGTGAGGAACAGCCGGTCGCAGGCGCCGCGCTGAACGACCTTGGTATCACCGGTAACGATCTGCACGCCCGCCTGGCGCGCCGCCGCCGCGATCGAGCGCGCGATGCGGTGCAGCAGATCGATCGGCAGCCCTTCCTCGATGATCGCGGCGCAGGACAGGTACAGCGGCACCGCGCCACCCACCGCGAGGTCGTTGATCGTGCCGCACACCGCCAGCTTGCCGATATCGCCGCCGGCGAACTCCAGCGGATCGACCACGAAGGAGTCCGTGGTCATCGCCAGCCGGTCGCCGTATTCCGCCAGCAGCGCCATCGGCATGCGCGCCTGGTCGTCGAGCGGGGCGAGCAGCGGATTGTCGAACGCGGCGACGAACACCTGCGCGATCAGGTCCTTCATCGCCTTGCCGCCGCCGCCATGGCTGAGCGTGACTGTCGTCATGCCGCCTTCGCCGCATAGCGGTAGTAGGCGGCGCAGGCGCCTTCCGATGACACCATCAGCGCGCCCATCGGCGTCTCCGGCGTGCAGGCGGTGCCGAACACACGGCACTGGTGCGGCTTCAACGCGCCCTTCAGCACCTCGCCGCACTGGCACGCCTGCGGGTCGGCGATGCGCACGCCCGGCACGGCGAACCGTCGTTCCGCGTCGAACCGCGAGTAGGCATCGCGGAAGCGGACGCCGGAATAATCGATCGATCCCAGCCCACGCCATTCGAAGAACTCGCGCGGCTCATAGACGCGCCCGATCGCGCGCTGCGCCGCGGCGTTGCCGCCCGAGGCGACCACGCGGGCATACTGGTTCTCGATCTCGGCGCGTCCCTCAGCGATCTGCCGCAGCACCATCCAGACCGATTGCAGCACATCCAGCGGCTCGAACCCCGATACCACCAGCGGCTTGCGATACTGGCGGGCGATGAACTGATAGGGTGCGGTGCCAATCACCATCGACACGTGGCCAGGCCCGACGAAGCCGTCGATCCGCAGGTCGGGACTTTCGAGGATCGCCTTGATCGTCGGCACGATGGTGATGTGGTTGCAGAACACCGAGAAGTTGCCAATACCGTCGCGCTCGGCTTCCAGCACGGTCAGCGCGGTTGACGGCATGGTGGTCTCGAATCCGAGACCGAAGAACACCACCTCGCGGTCCGGGTGCTGGCGTGCCAGCGCGAGTGCGTCGGTCGGCGAATACACCATACGAATATCCGCGCCGTTCGCTTTCGCCTGCAGCAGGCTGCCGCGCGAGCCTGGCACGCGCATGGCGTCGCCGAACGTGGTCAGGATCACCTCGGGCCGTTCGGCGATGGCGATACAATCGTCGACACGACCGGTCGGCAGCACGCAGACCGGGCAGCCGGGGCCGTGCACCAGCTCCACCATATCCGGCAGCATCGCCTCCAGCCCATAGCGGAAGATCGCGTGCGTGTGGCCGCCGCACACCTCCATGATCTGGATCGGCCGCACCGGTCCGATGCTTGCGGTCACCGCCGCGATCTCGCGGCGCAACGCACCGGCCTTGTCGCGGTCGCGGAATTCGTCGACGTATTTCATGCGCCGCCGGCCTCCTGCAACTCGCCGAGTTCGGCCAGCAGCCGTAGCGTCTCGGCTGCTTCGGCTGCGTCGATCCGGCTCATCGCGAACCCGACATGCAGCAGCACCCAGTCGCCGACGCACGCCTCTGGCGGATGCTCGTCATCGACGATGCAGATGATGTTGACCTGCCGGCGCACGCCGCCGACTTCGGCGGTCGCGAGCATGCGTTCCGCGTCGTCGATGCGCACGATCTGCGCGGGAATGCCGAGACACATGGCAGTCCTCCTACGCCATCAGCCGCGCCGCTGCCACCGCGGCCTGACCCAGCGCAAGGCCGCCATCGTTCGCTGGCACCACGCGCTGCGTCAGCACGTTGAAGCCGGCGGCACGCAGGCGCTGCTCCGTCTGTTCCAGCAGCACCGCGTTCTGGAAGCAGCCGCCGGTGAGGGCGACCGTGTCGAAGTGGGTGCGTGCCGCCAGCATGCGTGTCATCGCGACCTGGGCGATTGCGATCCCCAGATGGAACCGCGCCGCGATCACGCCGTGGGGCACACCACGATCCAGATCGTTGAACAGCGCGCGCCACATCGGCGCCGGATCAAGCACGACCCTCCCCCCCACGTCATGGCAGGGCTTGGCCCGGCCAACCACGTCTTCCGGTCGGGGGGTACGCAAAGAC
>DASSRN010000121.1:0-27949 GCA_035701785.1 Acetobacteraceae bacterium
CGGATGCGGCTTCTGGATGGTCGGCGGTTCGACCACGATATCGTCGAACGACCAGAAGCGGCCGCGGAAGTCGAACCGTTCGTTCGACACCCACGATTTCGTGATGATGTCGATCGCTTCCTCGAAGCGCGGCTCGGCCTCTTCCATCGGAATGCGGAAGCCGACGAACTCGTTGTGGCGATAGCCTTTGCCGATGCCGAAATCGAGCCGCCCTCCCGACAGCAGATCTACCGTCGCCGCCTGCTCGGCCAGCAGCACCGGATTGTGCCAGGGCAGCACGATCACCGCTGTGCCAAGGCGCAGCGTGCGCGTGCGCGCGCCGATCCAGGTCAGCAGGTTCAGCGTCGCCGAGACCTGGCCGAAGCCGGTGAAATGGTGCTCGACGATGAAGGCGCTCTGGTACCCCAAGGCTTCCGCCTCGATGACATATTCGATGTAGTCCTTGAAGCCGGCGGCGCTGTCCACGTCGGGTCCGCCGCGCTGCGCCTGCGCTGCACCGAACAGTCCGAACTGCATGCTTCGCTCCGTTGGGCTAGAGCGTGATGACCGAAGGCGGACTCGCCGAAGGTCTGAATCGCGCGATTGGAAGATCGATATTAGGGCGTCTTCACGCTGAGTGGTATCAGGCTTCCGAAACGGGCGTGATGTGTCATTCGTGGCCCTCCGGTCGGTTGGACCGGAGAACGAGAAGCAGGTGGAGCATCTCAG
The DNA here is from genome assembly GCA_035701785.1 of Acetobacteraceae bacterium. Classification (GTDB taxonomy): domain Bacteria; phylum Pseudomonadota; class Alphaproteobacteria; order Acetobacterales; family Acetobacteraceae; genus JAMXLO01. Next base: position 709 of record DASSRN010000121.1, read on the forward strand.
CCGCCTTGATTGCAAAGCCGATAGTAAAACTTGCCATTGTCACGATCGGCGGCGGCTCTCGACCCGATATCGCGCCGTTTCTACAACATCTGCCTTTTGCAGGCACGCTGACAGCAACGAGTTCGTTGTTCCAAAATTCTAAACTAAGGCAATGTGAGTTCAAAAAGACACGTGCAAAAGGCGGTACCGCCGCGACCAATACGCGAAGTATCGCGCACCTCTCGCTGCAACTCTGCTGAGACTGTCCGGGCCTCACCGGCCGGGATTGAAGAGTTGAATGCCCATCGGGGGCACGAATCGCAGGCCGACGAGTTCGAGAAGCGGGCCGACTTCCGTTTCCAGAGCAGGCACATTGCCGGACGATCATCACCTACCGCTACCAGCGTCCGTCGGGGAAACAGGAGCAGATCGCGAGCGAGCGATCGGTGATCCGCGTGCCGCGCCACGGCTGACCGCCAATGCGTCGGGGCCAGTCAAAACGCTTGCGCTCACTTTCGCTCTGCTGGCGATGGCGTCTGTGTTCATCTGGTCGGTCGCCCGGCCGAGGCTTGACTGGGACATGCTTGCCTACGTCGCGATCGCATACGAATGGTCAGGCGAACCCGATCCGCATGCTGCGACCTATCGCGATGCAGCCAGTTACGCGGTCGTCCATGGCATGACCTCGCACGACCTGCTGACTGGGTTCAACGGCTTCCGCGACACTGTCTATACCGACCCCGGAGCGTTCGCTGAGCAGCTTCCGTTCTACCGGATCAAGCTGCTCTATGTGGCCGCTGTCTGGATCGGCTCACATCTGAGCGCCACCTATTCCGCCGCCGCTGTCTGGGTCTCGGCGATCTCCATCCTGCTCGCAAGCGCTCTCGTGCTCTGGTTCTGCGCCCAATGGATAGGACCGGTCTCGGGGTCTATCGTCGCTGCCATCTTCGCGCTCGCTCCGTCCACGGTGCAGTGCGCCGGGGTTGGCTTACCGGACGGACTCGGGACACTGCTCGTGGTCGCGGGCGTGGTGCTGCTGTACCACGAGCGCTACCTGCCAGCGGCCCTGGTGCTGCTCGCTGCCATTCTCGCCCGTCCCGAGATCCGGCTGTTCGATGCCTGCCTTGCGCTCGCATTGCTGTGGCATCGCAAGGTTGCTCGAAGGCGGGGTTTCTGGCCAGCGATCGCTGTCCTGCTCTCGGCTCTCACGATTGGCGGAGCCGTCGATTGGCTGGTCGGCTCCTATGGCTACGCCGTCCTCTATCACTACACGTTTTTGGAGGTGTTCACGCCGCATCCGGCCGCACTGGTTGGGCTCGGCATTCCGCCGCTGTCCTGGGTGCGCCAGGTCTTCGTCGGAGCCGGACACGCGCTGGCGAGTGGTTTTCTTTGGTCGATTCTGGCACCGCTCGGGGTCATTGCCATGCTCCTGCCGTCTCGTCCGATCCGCCCGGTGGTCCCAGTGCTTCTCGCAGTTGGCAGCAGCATTGGGATCCGCATGGTCCTGTTTCCGGACGCCGAGTTGCGGTTTGCCGAGCCCATGCTGGGTGTCCTGATCCTGACGGCGGCCAGGATATCGGCTGGTCCGACAGCGATGTGCCTGAGCAGCGCTTCGTACGGGAACAGCGCACCAGCACTGGCGGAGGCGCCATCGCGGCGGTGGTCGTTTTGAGTTAGAAAGAGAGCAGGGCCGGATGGCGCGTCGTTCTGCACGCATCCGGCTCTACTGGTGGAAGATCCGCTGCAGCCAGGCGCAGGATCCGGCCATGGCCTCGCCGGCCTTGTCGACGCGCCCGACCCAGAAGAAGAACCCGTGATTCATGCCATCCCAACGCGAGGTGGTCGCCGGCGTTCCGGCCGAACGCAGCTTGTCGGCGTAGTATTCGCCTTCGTCGCGCAGCGGGTCGTACTCCGCGGTAACCACCAGCGCCGGCGGCAGGCGACCCAGGTCCTTCGCGCGCAGCGGCGAAGCGTGCGGATCGGCGGCCTCGGATGGATCATGGAGATAGTGGTCCCAGAACCACTCCATAGTGTCGCGTGTCAGACCGTAGCCTTCCGCGTTGTCGCGGTAGGACGGCGTTCCCGGCGTGTGATAGTCGGTGACGGGATAGATCAGCAGCTGTCCGACCAGCTTCGGTCCGCCTTCGTCGCGCAGCCGCAGCGCCGCCGCTGCCGCGATATTGCCGCCGGCGCTGTCGCCACACAGCGCGAGCCGGCACGCATCGCCATCCAGTTCATCGGCATGCTGCGCGATCCAGTGTGTCGCGAACACGCAATCGTCGAGCCCGGCGGGGAATTTGTGTTCAGGCGCCAGGCGATAGTCCACCGACACCACGGCACAGCCCGCGCCAGCGCACAGGTTGCGGCACATGCCGTCATGCGTATCCAGGCTGCACAGCACAAAGCCGCTGCCGTGGAAGAACGCCAGCAGCGGAAACGGTCCTTGCCCTTGCGGATGATAGATGCGCAGGCGCAGCGGACCACCCGGGCCGTCGACGCTGCGCTCGGTCACTGCGGCGACTTCGGCCGGCGGCGCCATCAGGCGCACCCGTCCCTCGTACTGCGCGCGGGCGTCGGGCACCGACAGCGTGTTGGTCGCGGGTACACCGGCACCCATGTCAAGCAGTGCCTGGATCTGCGGGTCAACTGGCATGCAGCGTCACCACGTTGGTTGCCATCGGGAAATGCGTGACCGGGCCGGTGAACGGCGGAAAGCGGTGGAACGCCGCACGCATCTCGTGGCGCACCGGCGAGTTCAGCGCCTCGGTCAGCGCTGCCGGGCTGTCGAACACCACCTTGTTGCGCTGCATGTGCGCAACGCGCGGCCACGGTAGGCCGCCGCACCAGTCCATACAGGTGTAGATCTCGATCTGCCTGACGCCGGGAAAGCGCGCCATGATCGGCGGGTGATCGGCGATATAGTGCGCCAGCCATGCCGGCAGGTCCTCGGCCTTGCCCTCATACGCCACAAGATAGGTGCAGGGCTGCTCGCCCGGCGGCGTGTGGGACGTCGCATCTGGTACCGGATAGCGCCGCACCACCATCGCCTGCTGCGTCGCGCCTTCGCATTGCAGCGCGTTCAGGCGTTGCAGGTGTCCGCCCACCGCCAGCGCCGCCTCCAAGTCGGCGATGTCGGCGAAATACAGCTGCAATACGAGCGCCGGCGGTGGGCCGTCGTTCAGGTAGGGATCGTGCGTGTGTGCCGGCGTATAGACGATGCCCTGCTCCAGCGCAGGCGTCGCCGCGAGCACCTCCGCCAGCCACGTCATGTCCACCGTCGCGCGGCGGAACTGCGCGAACCAGCAGACGGTCATCCTCGGAACAGCCCGGCGACGGCGGCCGGCGCGTAGCCGGGGGCGACGCGCACATCCACCACTGCGACCGCGCCGCCGCTCACCGCCTCCACTGCTTCGCGCAGCGTGCCGGCGAGTGCCGCACCGTCGGTCACCGGACCGAAGCCCATCGCACCCTGTGCGCGCGCCAGACCGGCGAGGTCGATTTCGGGATCGGCGATGCGCTGGCCGATCCAGCGATTCTCCACCGGCCGGTTGCGCATGCGCGCCACGCGTTCCTGGTGCAGTTCGTCGTTGAAGAACGAGCGGTTGTTGGCGACCACGACCAGAAGCGGGATGTTGTAGTGCACCGCGGTCCATAGCGCGGTCGCGCCCATCAGGAAGTCGCCGTCGCCGCACACTGCGACCGGCAGCCGTCCGCTGTCGCGCAGCGCCAGCGCTGCTCCCACCGCGATGCCCGGGCCGCCACCGATGCCGCCGCCGCCATCGGAGCCGATGTAGTCAAGCGGCTCGCGGAACGGCCACAGCGCCGCGTTCCACGACAACGACACGTGCAGCAGCGAGGTTGGCCGCGCGCCGACCGCATGGCGCAGCGCATACGTCAGGTGCGCTACCGTGATGCTGTCGGAAGGTGCCGGCGGCTCCGCTGCGGGCAGGCATTGCATGCTGCCGGCAGCAGGAGGCAGCGTGGCAAGCAGTGCGGCGACTGCGCTGTCCGCGTCGGACGCGATGAACAGGTCCGCCGGCGGCAGCGCCTGATGATCCATGCTCCAGCCGTTGTGGATCTGGTGATCGAGCGTCACACAGATCACCTTCGCCGCCGGCGCGATGGTGCCGCACGTCGCCTTCAGCGCGCCGCCCAGGTCCACCCAGTCGAGGCTCAGGATCACATCGGCGCCAGCGATCGCCTGCGCCGCCTCCTGTACCGGGAACGTCGCCGGCGCGCCGGCATGCAGCGGATGGTCGGTCGGGAACACCGCGCCGATCTTCAGGTCGGTGACGACGCGCGCGCGCAGCGCTTCGGCCAGCGCGACGCGGTTGGCCCAGGCCTGCGCATTGCGCGAGCCACGCCCCATCAGGATCACCGGCCGTCGCGCGTCGCGCAGCATCGCCGCGGCCTGTTCGATCTGTGCCGAGGCGATGCCGGACGTGACCGCCGGCACGAAGCGCGCCGCATCGAGCGGCGGCGGCGGATCGGCGAGCGGCGCTTCCTGCATGCCGGCGTCGAGATTGACGTAAACCGGACCCATCGGCGCCGTGCGCGCGATCCACCAGGCGCGCAGCAGCGCCTCGCGCGCCGCCTCGGCCGACGCCGGCTGGTCGTCCCATTTGGTGTAGTGGCGGATCAGCGCACCCTGGTCGCGCGCGGTGTGGATCCAGTCGATCCATGGCCGCCGCTTCGGCGCGTCCACGGGACCGGTGGCGCCGAGGACCAGCACCGGCATGCGGTCGCACCAAGCGTTGAACATAGCCATTGTCGCGTGCATCAGCCCGACATTGGAGTGCACCGCGGCAGCCATCGGTCGGCCGGTGACCTTGGCGTAGCCGTGCGCGATGGCGACCGCGGACTCTTCATGCAGGCACAGCAGCATCTGCGGCTGCACGTTGCCCAGGTAGTTCACCAGGCTGTCGTGCAGGCCGCGATAGGACGCGCCGGGGTTCAGCGCGATGTATGGCACCTCGAGCGCGCGCAGCGTCTCGGCGACCACGTCGCTGCCGAACAGCGCGTTGCCTGACGGCAGCGGCAGCGGCCGTTCGATCGGCGCGCCGACGCGGTCCGCGAGATGGTCAGCCATTCCGCCGGTCCTTGTTCCAGTCTGTCGCGTTGCTGTTCAGCATGAACGCGCCGACATGCAGCGGCGGGTATTTCGGCGGATTGTTGGCGCTCATGCAACTCGGCAGGCAGGCGACCTCGGCGTCGAAGTCGGGGATGGCGAAGAATGCCACCGAATAGCGCTCGGTGCCCGAGCGGTTGATGACGCGATGCGGCGTGGAAGCGAAGCGGTCGTTGGTCCAGCGCGCCATCATGTCGCCGATGTTGATCACAAAGGTTCCCGGAACTGGCGGCACGTCGATCCAGCCGTTGGCGTGCTCGACCTGAAGTCCGCCGACGTCGCCCTGCGCCAGAATGGTGAAAGCGGTGGTGTCGGCATGCGGACGCAGGCCGAACTGCCGTCCCGGCGTGACCTGCGGATGCGGCGGATAATGGATCAGGTTGATCTGCGTCAGTGGCTTGCGATAGGCGGCCAGGAACCACGTCTCGTCCAGGTCCAGCGCCAGCGCGAAGGCACGCAGCAGCGCATCCGCCAGTTGCTCCATCTGCGCGTAGTAGTCGAGCAGCGTCTCGCGCCAGCCGGGCAGATTATCCGGCCAGCGATTGAGCGCATGCACGCGGCCGCCGGCAACGACATCCGGATCATCTGCCGCCAGTTCGTGCTGGTACTTGAAGCTTTCGTTGAGGTCGGGCGCGTCCGCCTTGTCCGCGTAAATGCGTGATCCCAGCGGCTGGTATCCGCGGTTCGGACCGACGATCAGCCGGACCTTCATGCGTTCGTCGAGCGGCAGCGCGAAGAACCGCTGCGAGGCTGCGAAGACCGCTTCAACGGTGCTGCGCGAAACGCCGTGATTGCCGAGATAGAAAAAGCCGGTGCCCTCGCACGCCTCGCGGATCGCCTGTGCGACCTGTCGCTTGCCGTCGAACGAGCCCGCGAGGAATGGGGTGAAGTCGATGGTCGGCACACGCGGCGTGGTCGCGGTCACCCCAAGGCACTCGCAACAATGTTATGCCGCAAAATTAATGTGGCCGTCTGGGATTTGTCCATATAGCCTTTGCCAGCACCACTTCGAAGAAGGATCAGGCCCATGCCCTTCGATGCCTTGGTCGCCGCACCGCGGCAAAGCACCATCGCCGACCTGCTGGAGGATCACCGGCTTATGCCGGTCCCCTGGAAGCAGCTTGCGGAACACAAGGCAGCACAGCAGCAGAAATTCGGGCCCAGCTTCTGGCACCGCCACCAGGCGGCCGTGTCGATCCTGCTGGTAGTGACCAGCCCGCTGGCCGGCGCGATTGCTGCGGCGAGCGGCGGGTTCAGCGCGCATTCAGGCGTGCTGGCAATCACCGGCAGCTTCGTCTGGATGTGCATGGTGGCGCTGATCACCGGTACTGGCATCATCCGGCTGCGCGCCGGCGCGCACTGGGAAGAGCGCGAAGTACTGTCCTATGCCGACGTGCCGGAGCCGATCGCCCGCGTCGCGCGGCTGCTGAAGTCGGAAGCGCCGCGTGCCCGGCTCATCCTGGGCGAACTGAAGCGCGAGTATACGGTGCTGGATCCGTACCTGCTGATCGAGCACGCCGGCGAATGCGTGTGCCTCGGCATCTGGGAGAACGACGAGGTGATCGCCTGCACGGAACGCACCGACCGCTGATCCGGGCCGACGCAAGGGTACACGGCCAGCGTCACGGCCGGGCTTGACCCGGCCATCCACGCCTTTGTTTGCGGAAGGCAAGGACGGCGTGATGGCCGGCACAAGGCCGGCCATGACGGGGTAAGGTGTCAGTGCTGGCCTTCGGGCATCCGCACCAACAGGCCGTCCAGTTCTTCCGTCATCGTGATCTGGCAGGACAGCCGCGAGTCAGGCTGGGCGACTGCGGCGAAGCTCAGCATGCTCGCCTCCTGCGAGCCGGTCACCGGCAGCCCAATTTTGTCCAGCCACGCCGCATCGACATAGACGTGGCAGGTGGCGCAGGCGCATTCGCCGCCGCAATCAGCGTCGATGCCGGGGACGTTGTTGTCCACCGCGCCGCGCATGACCGAGGTGCCGACCGGGACATCCACCTGGTGCTCGGTGCCGTTGTATTCGACGTAGGTGACCTTCGGCATGTTCCTCCCTCGGCCGTTCTAGCCGGCCAGTTCACGGATGGAGCATGACACGTCCCGCAACCGGGACGCCACCGCCTGTCGGCGGCGCGCAATCATCGTTCGCCCGGCCATGAATTCCGCCGGCGCGTTGACCGCTTCCACCGCCTGCACGGCGCCGTTGCCGGCGAGGTGGAAGATGGCGAACGAGCCGCTGCCAGGTTCGCCGCGGACCACGGTTTCCGCAACCTCGAACGGCAGCCCGGCAATCTGCAGCCGGATGTCGAACTGATCCGACCAGAACCACGGCACCTCAGGCGCCGGTGGCGTGCGGCCGCACAGGTCGGCCGCGGCCTGCTTCGCCTGCTCGATCGCGTTCGGCACGCTCTCCAGCCTGCCTGTGCGACCATACAACGGGAGCGGACGCCGTGTGCAGTCGCCGATCGCGTGGATGGCGGCATCGGAACTGCGGGCGGCGGCGTCGACCACGACGCCATTGTCGCAGTCGAGACCGCACGGGCGCGCCAGTGCTTCGTTGGGCGCCGCGCCAATCCCGACCAGCACGGCATCGCATAGCAGCACCGTGCCGTCGGTCTGCCGCAGCGCCGCGATGCGGCCGCCACTGCCTTCGAACGCCGCGACCGTCGCATCCAGCAAAATGCGCACCCCGGCTTCGGCGTGCCGCTGCTGAAAGAAATCCGACAGCGGCAGCGAGGCGACCCGCGCCAGGGCACGCGCCTCGCGCTCGATCACCACCACTTCGGCACCCAGGGTGCGCGCTGAAGCGGCAACCTCCAGCCCGATATAGCCGGCGCCGATGATGGCGATCCGGGCACCCGGCACGATCAGCGACCGCAGATGGTCAGCGTCGGCCAACGTTCGCAGCATCGCGATGCCTGCGAGGTCATGCCCGGGCACCCGAAGAGGCCTCGGCGCCGCGCCGGTGGCCAGGATCAAATGGTCGTACGCCACACGCGCGCCATCGGCCAGCAGCACCGCTCCGGCAGCGCGGTCGATCGCCACTGCCTCCGCCGCGAGCCGCAGATCGATGCGGTTGGTCTGGTAGAATGCCTCCGGCCGCAGCAGCAGATCGGCAAGCTGCGCGTCACCCTTCAGCCACGTCTTTGACAACGGAGGGCGCTGATAGGGTGGCACCTTCTCGGCGCCGAGCAGGGTGATCGATCCCTTCCAGCCATATTGCCGGAGGAACGCTGCGGCCGACCCGCCGGCATGACCGGCACCAACAATCACCACACGCGCTGACGTGTCGCTCACAGCGCGAGCCTAGGGAAGGGGCGGAAAAACGCAAAGACCCCCGCACGCCTCAGCGTTTGAACGGGGGTCGTGGTTGCGAAGTTGATGATCTTCGCGCCCGGTGCTGATCACCAGGCTATGACGTGGACTTTGTGATCAGTTGCCGGTGCCACGCCGGTCGGCAACTGAGTACTGCCCGGTGGAGTCATGCTGCGATGCACCCTCCCTCTCCGTGAACACCTAAATCATGCGCTCTGTTGCAGCCGGATGTCAAGCGCCATGCCGATACGGTAACAAAATTGTGGCTGTCAGGTACAATGGCATTCGGTGATTCACTGCGCAGCGGCGATCTGCTGCTCGATCGTGATCACGTCGCCCGCCAGCGTGGTGCGCCGCACGTCGCGCACTTCGTTGCGATCGAAACGACGTGCGCGATGCATCGTGGTGCGGTTGTCCCACATCACCAGATCATGCGGGCGCCACGCATGCGAGTAGACGAACTCGCGCTCCGTGGCGAACTCGGTCAAATCGCGCAGGAACATGCGTGCCTCGGGCACGGTCCAGCCTTCGATGGCGCCGGCATGCGACGACAGGAACAGCGACCTGCGACCCGTCACCGGATGCGTGCGCACCAGCCGCTGGCGCACGGGTGCGAACGAGGCGATCTCGTCCTCGGTGAGTTCCATGAAGCCGATCGCCTGGCGCGAGTAGATCAGCGAGTGCAGACAGACGAGGTCCTCCACCTCGGCTTTGGTGCGCGCATCCAGCGCGTCGTACGCGGCGCGCATGTCGGCAAACTCGGTGTTGGCACCCCAGGACGGCAGCACGCGACCGGACAGCAGCGAATACCTCGCCGGCACCGGACGGAACGAGCTGTCGGAATGCCACAGCCGGTCGCCCAGTTTGAAGAACCACACGCGGTCTTCCGCCGACATGATCCGGCCGTGCCGATCGAGGTTGGAGAAGTCGGCAATGCCCGGGCCCAACCGGCTGTCCGTGCGTCTGCGGATGTGCCCGCCGGTCGCGTAGTTCTCCAGCTCGCCGAACTGCCGCGTGAAGACGAGTTGCTGTTGGTCGGTGATGTCCTGATCGGGGAACACCAGCACGGCATAGCGGTCCATGCCTGCCTCGATTGCCGCGACCTCCTCACGCGTCAGCGGCTCGCGGCAATCGACACCGGATACCTCGGCCGCGAACGCCGGATGCAATGCACGGAACGTGATCGGCATGTGTCCATTCCCTTCAAGCAGCGGCATTGAGAACTTTCCCGCAGCCATCGTCCAGGCTAAGGAACGCCGAGAGGTGCCCCATGTTCATTGCCATGAACCGTTTCCGTGTCACGCCGGGTTCCACTGCCGACTTCGAGCATGTCTGGACCTCGCGCGACAGCCACCTGTCGGGCGTTCCCGGCTTCGTGGCGTTCCACCTGCTGCGTGGGCCGGAGCATGACGATCACGTGCTCTACTCGTCGCACACCGTCTGGCGCAGCCGCGACGATTTCGAGGCGTGGACCCGCTCCGAAGCGTTCCGCCGCGCGCACAGCGACGCCGGCAGCAACCGCGGCCTGTATCTCGGCCATCCGGAATTCGAGGGCTTCGAGGTCATCCAGGCGATCGAGCCGGGCAAGGGCTGACAGGAGGATCCTATGCGCTTCGATGGCAAGGTCTGCCTGATCACCGGCGCAGGCTCCGGCATCGGCCGCGCGACCGCGTTGGGCTTCGCGCAGCGTGGCGGCAAGGTGGTCGTGTCCGACGTCGATGGCGCCAGCGCCGAGAAAGTGGCAGCCGACATCACCGGAGCCGGGGGCACGGCCGTCGCGGTCACCGCCGACATGGCGATCCCCAGCGATATCGACGCGATGATCGAGCGCAGCGTCGCCGAGTTCGGCCAGTTGGACGTGCTGCACAACAACGCGTTCGGCGTGCCGGCGGCACTGCGCGAGAAGCGCCTGGCGCGCGTGGCCGACACCGACCAGGAGGTGTGGGACTACACGATCCAGGTTGGCCTCACCGCGGTGATGCAGGCGACACGCGCCGCGCTGCCGATCATGCGGCGTCAGGGCGGTGGCGCGATCGTCAACACCGCGTCGATCTCCGGCCTGTTCGCCGATTTCGGCATCACTTCGTACAACGTGATGAAAGCGGGCGTGATCAACCTGACGCGCGGCACCGCGATCGAGTACGCGCCGTACGGCATCCGCTGCAACTGTGTCTGCCCCGGTGCGATCGACACGCCGCTGCTGCAGCGCGCCTATGGCATTCCCGGCTTCGTCGAGCAGACGCGCGCCGCCATCCCGATGGGCCGCTTCGGCCAGCCCGAGGAGATGGCGAATGTCGTGCTGTTCCTCGCCTCCGACCTCGCGTCCTACGTCACCGGGGCGGCATTCGTCGCCGATGGCGGACTGACGGCGCAGACCGGCATTCCGTCTCGGTTCAGGGACTGAACGGCGAGCCTCTACTCTTCGGCTGGCAGGACCCGCTCGTACAGTATCGCCACGGGTACGCTGATCCCGACGCTGGGCAGCGCCAGTTCGGCGTCGGCTCCGGCGAGCGATTCAAAGAGCCAGCCGCCGCCCTGCCGCCGATAGACGTGGACCAGCATCTCGTCTTGGAAAATCTCGACGATCTCCTGCACGCCCATGACAGCCTGGAGATCCATCCGCCTACGATCCCACTGCCGCTTGTGGCCGATTTCCGACGGGGAAACCACCTCGAACAGCACCCGCGGATGCTGACTACAGCGGATCATCGCATCGGGAATGCGTGCCGTGTCGCGCTGTTCGTAATGCGCCACGGCGCCGCTGCCGATCTCGGACCAGCACTCAGGATGGTCGCGCAGGCGGCTGTGGATCGCGCTGCTCAGGTTACTGAGAATGATGCCGCATTCGGGAGAAGGTGCGGCGTGCGAGACGATCGCGCCCCGCACCAGTTCGTAGCGCCAGGCATTGCCGAACTCGGACTGGTCGACGCGCAGGAACTCGTCGGCAGTCACCGCCGCCGCGGCGATGCCGCCACCGCCAGCGGCGAGGTGATGTCGGCGAACGACTGCGCCAGCGAGGTTCGCACGTCGATCACCGTCGGCACCCGCGCGTTCATCGCCTCGCGCAGCGCGGCAGCCAACGCTGCCGGTTCGGTGACGCGCACGCCGTTGCAGCCCATCGCGCGGGCGATCGCCGCATGGTCGAAGTCGTTGAACTCGGCAGCGAACGGGCCGCCGCCGTGCAACACCCAGCCCAGTGCCTGGTTGTTGAACACCACGGTGATGATCGGGATGTCCTGCTCGATGCCGGTCATCAGCCCGTTCATGGTCATCGCGAAGCCGCCGTCGCCGCACACCGCGACCACCGGCCGGTCGGGATGCACCAGCTTGGCCGCCAGCGCCGCCGGGATGGCGAAGCCCATCGGTCCCGAACCGGCCGCCTGAAGGAAACCGCCGGCCTGCTTGGTCTGGTAGAAGTGCGTCATCATGATGCGGTTCTCGCCCGCGTCGCAGGTGACGATGGCGTTGTCCGGCAGCGTCCGCATCAGCTCGCCGATCGCGCGCTGCGGCAGCATCGGGCTGTCGTCGGACGAATAGCCGGCGGAGTTGAAGTAGCCCTTCGCCTCGCGAATTCGGGCGACGCGCGCTTCCGCCGCCTCGCGCCTCGCCGGGTGCGCGCCGATTGCCTCATGCAGCTGGCGCATCACCTGCGCCGCATCGCCCAGCAGCACATGCTCCGCGGGGAAGGTCCAGGACGCGTTGCGCGGCTCGATATCGATCTGGATGAAGGTCTGCCGCGTCGGATCCAGCAGGTCGCGGTTCTCCCACGCGGTGTCCGAGGGACCGAGCTTGGTACCGATCGCCAGCACGAGATCGGCGTTGGCGATGCAGGCGTTGGCGGCCTCGGTGCCGAAGGTGCCGAACACGCCGAGTGCCAGGTTGTGCGTCTCGGCGAAGCAGCCCTTGCCGGCGGCCGTGGTGCCCACCGGTAGCCCCGCCGCCTCCACCAGCGCCACCAGCGCGTCGTAGCCCTGCGCGATGCGCACGCCATTGCCGGCGATCACCACCGGCCGCTCTGCGGCGAGCAGCGCCTTCGCTGCCGCAGCGACGCGCGTCGCATCGGCCGGTGGTGGCGGCGCGGGCATGTAGTGCTGCGTGGGGTACAGCACCGGCTGGGAGTCAGGCTTCACCGTGCCGGACAGCGAGTCCATCGCGAACAGCACGGCGACCGGACCGCATTGCCCGGACAGCGCGTGCTTGATCGCAAGCTGCGTCCCCTGCACCGCGGCAACCGGCGTCAGCGCCTGCACGACATGCTTGGTCACGCCGCTGAACGCCCGACGCGCATCCCAGCTTCCGTAGTCGCCTGTCGCCTGCTGATAGGGCGCGTGCAGATGGAACGGCGTGGAGTCCGAGAAGTCGGTCAGCAGCAGCATGGGCGAACTGGAGAGATAGGCTTCCATCGTGCCGATCAGGCCGTTGCCCAGCACCCACGGCCCCTGTCCGATCATCACGCCGGGCCGCCGCGTCAGCCGGCCATACACTTCGGCCATCACGCCGGCGAGCGATTCCTCGCGCACCAGCACCATGCGCAGCGAGTTCTGGATCTTGCGCAGGCCCTGGATGATGCGCCCGGTGTGGCCGCCGGAGATGCCGAACACATACTCGATGCCGGCCTCCTGAAGCACGCGGCCGACCAGATCGCCGGCCGGCTGTTCTTCGGTCAGCATGCGCTCGACTGTCATCGGCTTCCTCCATCGAGCAGGTGTCACTTGGCGACCCGCCCCGGCTCGGTCATTGTTCCAGCATGGCGTCCTTGTCAAACCACCTTCCCGGCCTGAATTTCGACCTGGGCGAAGCTGCCGACATGCTGCGCGGCACGGTGGAGAATTTCGCCGCCGACGAGATCGCACCGCGTGCCGCAGCGATCGATCGCGACAACGCGTTTCCGATGGACCTGTGGCGCAAGTTCGGCGATCTCGGCGTGCTGGGTGTCACGGTGGAGGAGGAGTACGGCGGCGCCGGCATGGGCTATCTGGAACACGTCGTCGCGATGGAGGAGATCTCGCGCGCATCCGCTTCGGTGGGCCTGTCGTACGGCGCCCACTCCAACCTCTGCGTCAACCAGATCCGCCGCAACGGCAGCGAGGCGCAGAAGCGGCGCTACCTGCCGCGGCTGATCAGCGGCGAACATGTCGGTGCGCTGGCGATGAGCGAGCCGGGCGCGGGATCGGATGTGGTCGGGATGGGGACGCGTGCGGAGAAGCGCGGCGACCGCTATCTGCTGAACGGCTCGAAGATGTGGATCACCAACGGGCCGGATGCCGATGTGCTGGTGATCTATGCCAAGACCGATCCGCAGGCCGGACCGCAAGGGATCAGCGCGTTCCTGGTGGAGAAAGGCTTCCATGGCTTCTCCACGGCACAAAAGCTCGACAAGCTTGGCATGCGCGGATCGAACACGTGCGAGCTGGTGTTCGCCGACTGCGAGGTGCCTGAGGAGAACGTGCTGGGCCGCGTCAACGAAGGCGTGCGCATTCTGATGAGCGGGCTCGACTACGAGCGCGTCGTGCTGTCGGCGGGGCCGCTGGGGGTCATGCAGGCCTGCATGGATGTGGTGGTGCCGTATGTGCATGAGCGGAAGCAGTTCGGTCAGCCGATCGGCGAGTTCCAGCTGATGCAGGGCAAGCTCGCGGATATGTACACGACGATGAACGCCGCCAAGGCATATGTATATACGGTGGCTAAGGCGTGCGATCGCGGTGAAACGACGCGCAAGGACGCCGCGGGGGCCATTCTGTATGCGGCTGAGAAGGCAACGTGGATGGCGCTGGAGGCTATCCAGTGCCTGGGCGGCAACGGGTATATAAACGATTATCCGACGGGGCGGCTGCTGCGCGATGCAAAGCTGTATGAGATCGGCGCCGGGACCAGCGAGATCCGGCGCATGCTGATCGGCCGCGAGCTGTTCCGCGAGACGGCATGAAGATTATGAAACCGCAAAACACGCAAAGCACGCAAAGGGGCGTGTGTGGCAGCTTTCCATTTGCGTGCTCTGCGTGTTTTGCGGTTCCATGACTTCGATTCGCTCTGATATCGACATCCGCTCCAGGGACTTCGCTGCCAATGCTATGGGCATGCAGGCATTGGTCGCGGACCTGCGCGACCGCGTTGCCGATGTGGCGCAGGGTGGGGGCGAAGCGGCACGCAAGCGTCACCTCGCACGCAACAAGCTGCTGCCGCGCGATCGGGTCGCCGGACTGATCGACCCCGGCTCGCCGTTCCTCGAGCTGTCGCAGCTTGCCGCCTATGGCCAGTACGACAACGAGGTGCCGGCCGCCGGCATCGTCACCGGCATTGGCCGCGTCTCCGGGCGCGAGTGCGTCATCGTCGCCAACGACGCGACAGTGAAAGGGGGCACCTACTTCCCGATCACGGTGAAGAAGCATCTGCGCGCGCAGGAGATCGCGCTGGCCAATCGCCTGCCTTGCATCTACCTGGTCGATTCCGGCGGCGCGTTCCTGCCGATGCAGGACGAGATCTTCCCCGACCGCGAGCACTTCGGCCGTATCTTCTTCAACCAGGCGAATCTCTCTGCGTTGGGCATCCCGCAGATCGCTGCGGTGATGGGCTCGTGCACCGCCGGTGGTGCGTATGTGCCGGCGATGAGCGACGAGACGATCATCGTGCGCAAGCAGGGCACCATTTTCCTGGGCGGGCCGCCGCTGGTGCAGGCAGCGACCGGCGAGATCGTCAGTGCCGAGGACCTGGGTGGCGCCGATGTGCATGCACGCACCTCGGGTGTGGTGGATCACTACGCGCATGACGACCGCCACGCGCTGGCGCTGTGCCGGCGCATCGTCGCGGGGCTGAACCACGTCAGGCAGCCGCAGGTCGCGCTGCGCGCACCAGTACCGCCGCACTACGATCCGGCGGAGCTGTATGGCGTGGTGCCGGCCGATCTGCGCGCACCCTATGATGCACGCGAGGTGATCGCACGCATTGTCGATGCCAGCGAGTTCGATGAATTCAAGCGCCTGTACGGCACCACGCTGCTGTGCGGCTTCGCGCATATCTACGGCTATCCGGTCGGCATCCTTGCCAACAACGGCATCCTGTTCTCGGAATCCGCGCTGAAGGGAGCGCACTTCGTCGAGCTGTGCAGCCAACGCGGCATACCGCTGGTGTTTCTGCAGAACATCACCGGCTTCATGGTCGGCCGCAAATACGAGGCAGGCGGCATCGCCAAGGATGGCGCCAAGCTGGTTACTGCCGTCTCCACCACCGCGGTGCCGAAGCTCACCGTCATCATCGGCGGCAGCTACGGCGCGGGCAATTACGGAATGTGCGGGCGCGCCTATGCGCCGCGCTTCCTGTTCATGTGGCCGAACGCGCGCATCTCGGTGATGGGCGGCGAGCAGGCGGCGATGGTGCTCGCGCAGGTGCGGCGCAATCGCGACACCACGCCGGAGGAGGACGAAGCGTTCAAGGCGCCCATCCGCGCGCAGTACGAGCGGCAGGGCCATCCGTACTACGCAACGGCGCGGCTATGGGACGATGGCATCATCGATCCTGTGGACACGCGGCGCGTGCTGGGACTGGCGCTGTCGGCCGCGCTGAATGCGCCGATCGAGCCGACGCGGTTCGGCGTGTTCCGGATGTGACGATGTTCCGCACGCTGCTGATCGCCAATCGCGGCGAGATCGCCTGCCGCGTCATTCGCACCGCACGGCGCCTCGGCATCGCCACCGTCGCGGTGTATTCGGATGCCGATGCCGGCGCGCTGCACGTGCAGCAAGCCGATCGCGCGATGCGGATCGGTGCGGCGCCGTCGCGCGACAGCTATCTCAACATTGCGCATATCATCGATGCGGCACGCCGCAGCGGCGCAGAGGCGATCCATCCGGGGTACGGGTTCCTGTCGGAGAACCCGGCGTTTGCCGAGGCCTGTGCAGCGGCGGGCATCATCTTCGTCGGGCCGCCGGCATCGGCAATGCGGGCGATGGGCTCAAAGTCGGCGGCGAAGACGTTGATGGAGACATCGGGCGTGCCGCTGCTGCCCGGCTATCATGGCGAACGGCAGGACGCGGCGTTCCTCGCCGACCAGGCCAACCGCATCGGCCTGCCGCTGATGATCAAGGCGGTGTCCGGCGGCGGCGGACGCGGCATGCGCATCGTCAGCCACGCCGATGAATTCCCCGCTGCGCTGGATGCCGCGCGACAGGAGGCATTGTCCGCGTTCGGGGACGACCGCGTGCTGCTGGAGCGGTATTTGACCAACCCGCGGCACATCGAAGTGCAGGTTTTCGCGGATCGACACGGCAACGCGGTGCACCTGTTTGAGCGCGACTGTTCGGTGCAGCGCCGGCACCAGAAGGTGATCGAGGAAGCGCCTGCGCCCGGGCTCGACGACGAACGCCGTGCAGCGATGGGGCGTGCGGCGGTCGCAGCGGCGCGTGCGGTGGGGTACGAAGGCGCCGGCACGGTGGAGTTCGTCGCCAACGCCGACGGGTTCTACTTCCTGGAGATGAACACACGGCTTCAGGTCGAGCATCCGGTCACGGAGATGATCACCGGCCTCGATCTGGTCGAATGGCAACTGCGCGTGGCGGCGGGCGAACCGTTGCCGCTCGGGCAGAAGGCAATCGGCATACAGGGTCACGCGATCGAGGCGCGTGTCTACGCCGAGGACCCGGAACATGAGTTCGCGCCGTCGATCGGGCGGCTGGCGCTGTTCCGGACGCCGGAGCCTTCGCCTGACGTGCGTGTCGACACGGGGTTTGCGACCGGTGACAGCGTGTCGGTGCACTACGACGCGATGCTCGCCAAGCTGATCTGTCGCGGCGACACCCGCGAGGCGGCGCTGGCGACGCTGCGTCGTGCGCTGGCGGACAGCGCGGTGATCGGCGTTGCCAGCAATCTCGACCTGCTCGGGCGGATCGCAGCGCATCGCGATTTCGCCGCCGGCGGCGTGGATACCGGCTTCATCGAGCGCCACCGCGAGACGCTGCTTGCCGCGCCATCGGAACCGCCGGCCGAGGTGCTGGCGGCAGCGGCGGCCTGTGTGCTGATGGATGAGGCTGAGGCTGCCAGCGCGGCAGCAGCGACCAGCGCCGATCCGTGGTCGCCTTGGCACGCGTGCGATCTTTGGTGGCTCAACAGCGTCGCCGAACGCCCGCTGCCGTTCGACATGGCGGGCGTACCCCACGTCGTCACGGCGCGGTCGGCTGCATTGGGGTGGCAACTGACGATCGGCGACCAGCCATTTGCAGCGCATGCGAAGCGCCTGCCGGAAGGCGGCATGGACCTGCGCCTCGACGACGCACACCAGCACGTCGTCGCGCTGCGCGTCGGCGACAGCGTGACGGTGCGGCGCGATGGCGAGACATGGCGGCTGCACCTGGTTGATCCGCTGGCGGCGGCAGCGGAGGAGGAAGATGCCGGCGGCCGGCTGGTCGCGCCGATCCCCGGGCAGGTGACCCAGGTTGCCGCCGAACCGGGCATGGCGGTGAAGCGCGGTCAGGTGCTGGTGGTGCTGGAGGCGATGAAGACGGTGTTCCGTCTCGCGGCACCTGCCGATGGCGTGGTCGCCACGGTGTCCTGCCGCGTCGGTGACAGCGTCGAGGAAGGGCAATTGCTGGTCGGCTTCGCCGAAGACGACCCGGGCTGACAGTTGCAAGCAGCGACCCGGCACGGCCACAGTGGCGTTGGCTAGCTGAGAGAAGGACAACACCTCGATGACTGGAAGGAAGACGTTCCTGGCCGCAGCGGCGCTGGTCGCGCTTGTTGCCACGGCGGCGACGGCAGCGGACACGCCCGGCGTCACCGCGACCGAGATCAAGATCGGCAACACGGTGCCCTATAGCGGCCCCGCCTCGTCGTACGGCGTGCTGGGCAAGCTGGAAAGCGCGTTCTTCGGCATGGTGAACGAGCAGGGCGGCGTCGCCGGGCACAAGATCAACTTCATCTCGCTCGACGACAACTACAGCCCGCCGAAGACCGTTGAGCAGATCCGCCGGCTGGTCGAGGAAGAGCAGGTCGCCTTCACCTTCGCCACGCTGGGCACGCCGACCAACAGCGCCATCGTGCGCTACATGAACCAGAAGAAGGTGCCGCAGCTGTTCGTGTCCACCGGCGCCGACAAATGGGGCGACTACAAGCAGACGCCGTGGACGATCGGCTGGCAGCCCAGCTATCGCACCGAGGCGCAGATCTACACGAAATACATCCTGCAGCAGAAGCCGGACGCGAAGATCGCGATCCTGTATCAGAACGACGATTTCGGTAAGG
The DNA here is from genome assembly GCA_035701785.1 of Acetobacteraceae bacterium. Taxonomy (GTDB): domain Bacteria; phylum Pseudomonadota; class Alphaproteobacteria; order Acetobacterales; family Acetobacteraceae; genus JAMXLO01. The sequence goes on from DASSRN010000121.1 coordinate 19,361, forward strand.
ACTATCCCAACGGCATGAAGGACGTGCTGGGCGACAAGTTCAGCAAGATGGTGACCACGGCGACGTATGAGACCACCGACCCGACGGTGGACAGCCAGATCACCCAGCTGCAGTCCTCGGGTGCCGACGTGCTGCTGGTGGCCGCGATTCCGAAGTTTGCTGCACAGGCGATCCGCAAGGTGCACGATCTGAACTGGAAGCCAATGTTCTTCATGTCGAACGTGGCGATCTCGGTCGGCGCGGTGATGACGCCGGCCGGGCCGGAGAACGGCATCGGCATCATCAGCGCTGCGTATCTGAAAGACTCGACCGATCCGACCTGGAAAGACGATCCCGGCATGAACGAGTGGCGCGGCTTCATGACCAAATACATGCCGGGCGCGGATCAGACCGACGGCGGCTACATTGCAGCATATGGCCTGTGCAAGACGATGCTTCAGGTGCTGCAACAGGCGAACGGCGACTTCTCGCGCGCCAACATCATGAAGCAGGTGACCAGCCTGCATGATTCGGAGAACCCGGTGCTGCTGCCTGGCATCAAGATCAACACCAGCCCCACCAACTTCCATCCGATCACCGCGATGCAGCTGGAGAAGTGGGATGGCAAGACCTGGGTGCTGTTCGGCAACGTGATCCAGGGCGCTGGTTCTTGATGGTGTGACCTGCGATGCCGAGGCTCTCCTCGGCATCGCCTTCCGGGTGATGACCAATGCAACGACGCCAATTCCTGCTTGGCGCGGCGGCGGCCGGAGTGGCGCGCCCGGCGGTTGGCGGCACGACGCGCACGCTGAGCTTCGTGCCGCAGTCGCCGCTGGCGAGCCTCGATCCGGTGTGGACCAGCGCGATGACCACACGGAATGTCGGCTTCATGATCTACGACGTGCTGTTCGGGCGCGATGCGGAGATGAACCCGAAGCCGCAGATGCTGGAAGGCTTCAGCGTCGAGGACGACGGCAGGCGCTGGGTGATGCGGCTACGCCGGAACCTGTGGTTCCACGACGGCGAGCCGGTGCTGGCGCGCGACTGCACCGCCTCGCTGCGGCGCTGGATGAAGCGCGACCCAGGCGGTGCGACGCTGGAGGCGCGGCTCGATGCGCTGGAGGCGCCGGACGACCGCACCATCGTGTTGCGGCTGAACAAGCGCTTCCCTGCGCTGCCCAAGCTGCTGTCAAAATTCCAGACCGCGGCGGTGATGGTGCCCGAGCGCATCGCCAACGGCACCGATCCGTTCAGGCAGATGACCGAGATCGTCGGCTCCGGCCCGTTCCGCTTCCTGAAGGATGAATACGTGATCGGCAGTCACGCCGCGCTGGTGCCGTTCGAGCGCTATGTGCCGCGCGACGAGCCGGCGAGCTTCACCTCGGGCGGACACCGCGTGATGGTGGACCGGGTCGAGTGGAAGATGATCCCCGATCCCGCGACCGCGGCGAATGCGCTGGTGACGGGCGAGATCGACTGGCTGGAAATGCCGATGCCGGACCTGCTGCCGGTGCTGGAGCGGGCGCCGAACGTGGTGACCGGGCGACTCGACAAGTGGGGCTTCATCAGCCAGTTGCGGCCGAATCACGTCGCCGCGCCGACCGACAACGTGAAGCTGCGGCGCGCGATCCTGGCGGCGATCGACCAGCGCGCGGTGATGCAGGCGATCATGAGCGATGATCCGGACGGCATCACCGTGCCGATGGGCTATCTGGCCACTGGCAATCCGGACGTGGACCTGGCCGGCATCGAGGCGATCACCAGGCGCCACAGCACCGCCGAGGTGAAGGCGATGCTGGAGGATGCAGGATATCACGGCGAACGGCTGGTTCTGCTGCACACGACGGACCAGCCATTCTACAACTCGGCGTCGCTGGTGGTGGGGGATGCGCTGACGCGCGTCGGGATGAACATCGAGGACCAGGCGATGGACTGGGGCACGGTGCTGCAGCGGCGCGCGAGCCGGCAGCCGCTGGACAAGGGCGGCTGGTCGCTGTTCGTCAGCGTGACGCCGGTGCCGGAGTACCGCGACCCGCTGCTGGGGTCGCTGCTGCGCGGCAACGGCAAGGATGCCTGGATCGGCTGGCCCACCATCCCGCGCATCGAGGCGGCGTACGACGCGTGGCTCGACAGCGACGATGCGGCGGAGCAGACGCGGCTGGAGCGCGAGATCTCGCTGGCGGCGTTCGACGCGGTGCCGTTCGTGCCGCTGGGCCGCTACATGCCGCGCGCGGCGTGGAGCACCGGCATCAGCGATCCGCTGAAGGGCCCGGCACCGGTATTCTGGAATGTGAGCAAGGTGTAGGCCCAGCACCCCTCCCCGGCCCTCCCCCGCTGCGCGGGAGAGGGAGTGCAGTGCCGGCTATCGTGCCTTGTACCACGGATGTGGCATGCCGGGGGTCTTCACCCGCAGCGTATAGACAGATGTGCTGGCGGTCAGGAACAGCGTCTTCAGGTCGGGGCCGCCGAACGCCACATTGGCACAGACCTCCGGCATGTCGATGATGCCGAGCTTGGACCCATCGGGCGCGAATACCCATACGCCGCCGGTGCCGGTACAGAACACGCGGCCCGCCTGGTCCACCTTCATCCCGTCCGGCACGCCGTTGGTGCCGTCGGCGGACATGTCGGCGAATACGCGCCGGCGTATCATGTTGCCTGACGCGTCCAACTCCACTGCGTGGATGTACTGGCACCACCGCGTGTTGGCGATGTAGAGCGTGCGTTCGTCCGGCGACAGCGCGAGGCCGTTCGGATACTCCACCGGAACCGCCAGGGTCACCGTGCCGTCGGGCGCGATGCGGTACACCGCGGCATCCAGTTCGCGCTCGTTCACCGGAACGCGGTAACCCGGATCGGTGAAATACAGCGAGCCACTGGAGTGGCAGATCACGTCGTTCGGCCGGTTGAGCTGCTTACCCTCGAAGCGATCCACCAGCGTGGTCACCGAGCCGTCAGCCGCCAGCCGCGTCACCATCCGGCCGTCGCCCTCGCAGTTGATCAGTCGGCCCTGCAGGTCGAAGGTCGTGCCGTTGCCGCCGATCGTTTTGCGCACGACTTCCGGCTTCTGGCCGATCACCATGCGGTACAGCAGGTTCTGCCGGATATCGACGAAGTACCAGAAGTCGTCCGGGTGCCACAGCGGGCCTTCGGTGAACACGAAGCCGTCGGCGACCTTCGTGAGCTGCGTGGTTTCCAGGATGTCGGATAGTCCGGCCATGGCTGCACCTTTCCGTTTGACCCCGCCTCACCCTACCCTCTCCATCCCCAGGGGTGGAGAGGGAGATCGGTATGGAACTCGTTGATCTCAGCCGTGAGCTGTTCCACCGCACGCAGACGCATCCGTCGCATCCGCCGGTCATCATGACGGTGTGGGGCGACCATTCGGAGAAGAAGATCGCCGGCAACACGGTGTTCACCTCGAAGGCGATGTCGCTCGCGCTGTCCGACCACGCCGGCACGCATGTCGATGCGCCGGTGCACTTCGATCCGCGGCCCGGTGCGCTGTCCATCGACCAGGTGCCGCTGGAGAACTTCTTCACGTCGGCGATCTGCCTCGATCTGTCGCACGTGCCGCTGAAGCATTCGATCACCGTGCCGGAGATGGCGGCCGCTTTGGACAAATCCGGCCAGGAGATCCGGCCGCGCGATACCGTGCTGCTCCACATGGCGACCAACGAGCGGCTGCTGGGCAAGCCAGGCTATCTGCACGACTTCCCAGGCCTTGCACTGGAATCGGTGCACTGGCTGGCGGATCGCGGTATCGGCATGTTCGGCGTCGAGGCGATCAGCCCGGCGCCGGAGGGTGAGCCCAACTACCTGGCGCACATGGCGTGCGCGGAACGCGGCATCACGCACATGGAGTGCCTGGCCAATCTCGACCGGCTGATCGGCCGCGGGAGGTTCCGCTTCATCGGCTTCCCACTGAAGATCCGCGGCGGCACGGCCAGCCCGATTCGCGCAGTGGCGATGTTCGAGTAGGAGTCCCTGGCATGACCTCACCCGCATTCCTTCCCGTCCACGCCCAGGTGGCGGAAATCGCGGCGCGCCGGCTGTCGCCGGTCGATCTGGTTGACGAGTACCTGGCCAGGATCGAGCGGCTGGAGCCCAGGCTGCAGGCGTTCGTCTCGGTGAATGCCGCCAATGCCCGGCTCGCGGCCCGCGCCGCCGACAAGGCGATCCGGTCCGGCCACGCGGTCGGGCCGCTGCACGGTATCCCGATCGCGATCAAGGACCTGGTGGAGATCGAGGGCGAGATCGCGATGGGCGGCTCTGCTGCATGGCGGAAGCGGGTCGCACCGCGCACCGCCACGCTGCACCGCAAGCTGATGGCGGCAGGGATGATCAATCTCGGCAAGACCCACACGGTGGAGTTCGCCTATGGGGGCTGGGGCACCAACGAGCATCTCGGTACGCCGTGGAACCCATGGGACGCCGCCACGCATCGCGCGCCGGGCGGCTCTTCGTCGGGCTCCGGCGTTGCGGTCGCCGCGCGAATGGCACCCTGGGCGATCGGCACCGACACCGGCGGGTCGGTGCGGATCCCCGCGGCGTGGGACGGCATCACCGGGCTGAAAACCACGGTCGGGCGGATCAGCACGTTCGGCGTATTGCCGCTCAGCCCGACGCTCGACACGCCCGGCCCGATCACCCGCGATGTCGAGGACGCGGCATTGCTGCTGGCCGTGCTGCAAGGCAGCGATCCGCGCGACCCGCACACTGCTGCGGTGCGCGACGTCGATCCGATGCGGGGCTTACAGCGGGGGGTGAGAGGACTGCGCCTGGGGCGGCTGCCGTCCGCCGAACGCGCCGCAGTCGATGCGGAGATCCTCACCGCTTACGACCGGTCGGTGGATTTTCTGGAATCGCTGGGCGCAGAGATCGCTGACGTGCACCTACCCGCACGCTTCGCCGACCTGGCGGGCGTGATGGGCCGGATCATCTCGGCAGAGATCTACGCCGCGATCGCCGAACTCGCGGACGACAACGCCTCGCCGCTGGACCAGGACGTGCGACCGCGGGTACGGGCGGGCGCCGGCATTTCGGCGAAGGATTATCTGGCCGCGCTGGCGTCGCGCGAGCAGATGACACAGGACTTCAACGCTGCCATCCGCGACGTGGACGCGCTGCTGACGCCGACCATGATGACGCCGGCGCCGGAGGTGGCGGCGATCGACCAGGCGACGACGCCGGCGGTGTTCACCCGCTGGGTCAATTACTACAACCTGTGCGCGGCAGCGGTGCCGAACGGGTTCACCGCCGGCGGGCTGCCGAGTTCGCTCCAGGTCATCTGCCGTGCGTACGAAGAGCCGCTGGCGCTGCGGATCGCCTATGCCTACCAGGCGGCGCACGACTGGCACCTGCGCGTGCCGCCGATGGCGGCGTAGTCCTGTGGTCGTCATTCAGCGGGGCCCGCTTCCTTTAGTTAGCATTACGGCCATTGACAGGTAATCAGACTAACCCATATCGCGGGCATGGACCCACATCCGGAAGCCCCGTCACCTGACCTTGCGCTGCTCTTCACCGCCGACGTCTACGAGCAATTGGCCCACACGCTGTGTGCCGCGCTGCCGGTGCCTGTGCCCGACACGCCGGAGACACGGACAAGGCGCGACCATGACGCGATCGCCCGTGTCGCCTGTCTGCTGCCGGCCAATGCAGACGAGGCGCATCTTGCAGCGCTGTACGTTGCGGCGCAGGCCACCGCGATGGATTGCCTGCACCGGGCACAGCAGGCGGCGGCGGACCCGGCGCAGGCCCGGCAATACAGTGCGCGCTCGATCAGCATGATGCGCGAGTCGCGGCAGGCCCGCGCGCTGTTGGAGCGCGCCCAGGCGGCACGTCAGAAGCGCGAGAAGGACGACGACGCCACCGGCCGCGCAGCGTGGAGCGAGCACTGCACTCTCGGCCTGATGGCGGACGCGCTCGCCGGGCGGCGGCCGGCTCCTCCTGCCGGGCCGCCGCCGACGGCAACCACCGCTGCCGGCGAGCCGGAAGCGGACCCGCTGGCCGAAGCCGACCGCTACGCGATCATCTATCCTCGCCGCGCTGCGCTGATCCGCCGCCTGGGCGGGCTCCCGGCTAATCCCGACTTCGGTCCACCCAGCGCGGAACTGGCCCATCTGGTCGCCACAGGCGATACGCCGGTTCTGCGGTCGCTTGATACCGCGGCCGCTCCGAGCGGCTGACGGGGTCGCAACGGATGCTCTGCTGTCGCGGCAATCGAGACAGTGAGACGGATGCGATACGCCCCGGACGTGCACCCGCGGCTTGCCCAAGCCGGCTAAAAGCATGATATGCAGGCGTGGGAGGTCGGCGGCGGACGGGCGCCTCGCCAACCCGGTCAGGTCCGGAAGGAAGCAGCCGCAGTGAGTTTCCGCCCGGGTCGTTCGTCCGGTCTCCCACCGCCTGTCCACCACGCACCAGGGGGCCGCCGCGGCGGCTGACGTCGCCCCGCATGTCCGGCCTGTTCCAGGACGACCAGCAGATCGAGGCGCCACCGCCACCGGAAGGGCCCGGGCTGTTCGGCGAGCCGGAGGTGGCAGCGCCCTACCGGGTGCTGGCGCGCAAGTACCGCCCGACGCGGTTCGAAGACCTGATCGGCCAGGAGACGATGGTGCGCATCCTGCGCAACGCCTTCGCGACCGGCCGCGTTGCGCACGCCTTCATGCTGACCGGCGTGCGCGGGGTGGGGAAGACCACCACCGCCCGCATCATCGCCCGCGCGCTGAACTGCACCGGCCCCGACGGCAACGGCGGCCCGACCGCCGAGCCCTGCGGCGTGTGCCCGAACTGCGAGGCGATCCTCGCCGACCGCCACCCCGACGTGGTGGAGATGGACGCCGCGAGCCGCACCGGCGTGGACGACGTGCGCGAGATCATCGAGGCGACGCGGTTCCGCCCGATGCAGGCGCGCACCAAGGTGTTCATCATCGACGAAGTCCACATGCTGTCGCGCAACGCGTTCAACGCGCTGCTGAAGACGCTGGAGGAACCGCCGCCGCACGTGAAGTTCGTGTTCGCCACCACCGAGCTGCGCAAGGTGCCGGTCACCGTGCTGTCGCGCTGCCAGCGCTTCGACCTGCGGCGCGTGCGGATGGCAGAGCTGGCGGCGCATTTCGGCCGCATCGCCGGGCAGGAGAAGGTGCTGGCGGAACCGGCGGCGCTGGAGGTGATCGCGCGCGCGGCCGATGGCTCGGTGCGCGATGGTCTGTCGCTGCTCGACCAGGCGATCGCGCAGGCAGGCGATGCGGTGACCGAGACGGCGGTGGTGGCGATGCTGGGGCTGGCCGACCGCGGGCTGGTGTTCGACCTCGCCCAGGCGGTGATGTCCGGCCAGCCGCGCCAGGCGTTGCAGATCACCGAGGCGGCGCACGAGCGCGGCGCCGATCTCGGCATGCTGCTGCAGGACCTGCTGGAGCTGATCTACACGGTCACCCGGCTGAAGTCGGTGCCGTCGCTGCGCGACAGCCACGACCTGCCGGAGGCGGAGCGCACGCGCGGCGCCGCGTTGGCCGACCGGCTGTCGGTGCCGGTGCTGGCGCGCGCCTGGCAGATGCTGCTGAAGGGCGTGGCGGAGGTGGAGACGGCGCCAGACCGACGCGCCGCTGCCGAGATGGTGCTGATCCGGCTGTGCCATGTCGCCGACATGCCGCCGCCGGGTGACCTGGTGCGGCGGCTGAGCGGCAGTGCTGCGGCGACTCCTACGCCGCCTGCTCCGCCGCCATCCGGCGGTGGCGTGCGCGCGGTAGCCGGTGGGGTAGCGGTGGCTGCCCCGGCTGAAGCTGGGCCCAGGCTGGCCAGCTTCCGCGACGTGACGGCGCTGGTGGCCGAACGGCGCGAGGCGATGCTGCACGCGCATCTGGTGCACTCGGTGCACGTGGTGCGGTTCGCGCCCCCGGTGATCGAGTTGCGGCCGCAGCCCGAGGCGCCGAAGGATCTCGCGGCCAGGCTGGGTGCGCTGCTCAGCGAGGCGACCGGTACGCGCTGGACCATCGCGCTGTCCACCGCGCAGGGCGAGCCGACGGTGGCCGAGCAGGGCAGCGCTGCCGATGCGGCGCGGCGGGTGGCGGCGGCGGACCATCCGCTGGTCCGCGCGATCATGGATGCGTTCCCCGGTGCGCGGATCGATACGGTGCATGACACCGCCGCGGACGCGTATGGCCTGCCGGTGGCGGATGCGCCGGACGACACCCAACTCTCCGATGACGAGATGGAGCTGGACGAATGAAGAACCTCTCCGGGCTGATGAAGCAGGCCCAGCAGATGCAGACCAAGATGGCCGAGATGCAGTCGAAGCTGGAGGCGATGGAGATCGAGGGCGAGGCAGGCGCCGGCCTGGTGAAGGTGACGCTGAGCGGCAAGGGCGACCTGCGGCGGATCAAGGTGGATCCCAAGGTGATCGATCCGGCGGATGCCGAGATGATGGAGGACCTGATCGTGGCGGCGCACGCCGCGGCGCGGCAGAAGCTGGACGCGGCGGCGGCGGAAGAGATGCAGAAGGTGACCGGGGGGCTTCAGCTTCCGCCGGGGATGAAGCTGCCATTCTGAAGCCGGTGCACGCTGCTTCTCCCCCTCCCCTTGCGGGAGGGGGTTGGGGGGAGGGGCGAC
>DASSRN010000122.1:0-3393 GCA_035701785.1 Acetobacteraceae bacterium
TGGGAATGCCGGCGCGCCGCACGCAGAGCGAGGCGTTCCGAACCGTCGCCAACAATCCCGGTGTGGCGCGTGTGGCATTCAGCCAGTTGATGCAGTTGCTGGAGAACAACAAGTTCGACACTCGCCTGCGCGAGCTGATGATCATGCGGATCGGCTGGGTCACCGGCTCGGCGTACGAGTGGACGCAGCACTGGCGCGTCGCGACCACTGCGGGCATCGCACCTGAGGACGTGCTGGCGGTGCGCGACTGGCGCAACGCCGACCGGCTGTCGCCGGCGGACCGCGCGATCCTCGCCGCAACCGACGAATGCCTGGAAGGCGGATCGATCTCGGATGCCGTGTGGGCCGAAGTGGCGAAGCACGTCACCGACCCGGCACAGCAGGTGGAGTTCGTCATCGCCATGGGCAACTGGCTGTCGTTCTCCATGCTGTTCCGCACCCTGCGCATCCCGCTGGCCGACGGCGTGGCGGTGTGGCCGCCCGACGGGCAGGCGTCGCCGGCGGCGGCGCGCTAGTCGCCTCAGGCGCAGTCGAACAGCGCCATGAACCCATGGTCCATGTGGTTCTGCATGTGGCAGTGGAACAGGCTGGGACCAGGCTGATCGGCGACGAAGTCCACCGTCATCTCTGAAAAACCACCCAGCAGCACCACGTCCTTCAGTACGCCGGCGGTGGGCATGCCGGCGATGCTGGTGAGCTCGAAGCTGTGGCGATGCAGGTGGATCGGATGCGTGTCGTCGGTGGCGTTGCGCATGAGCAGCCGGTAGCGCGCGCCCTGGCGCAGGCGGAACAGCGGATCCATGCGGTCCATCGCGAAGGCGACGCCGTTCAGCGTGAACTCGTCGAAACCATCACGCGCACCGACATTGGCGGCGAAGGTCACCTGCAGCGTCTCGTCGGGCGCCGCTGCAGAGGCACCTGGATTGCCGAAGCGGCGGTAGTCCCAGCGCGCCGTCGGCGGCTTCTGCCATTGCGGCTTGCCCTTGCGCCCGGCGTATTCGACCACGATGCCCATGCCGTGGTCGCGGTCCTCGTCGTTGGTGTCGCCCATCACCCAGATGCCAGGATGCTTCATCTCGACGATGGCGCAGATCCGTTCGGCGGGCCCGAGCCACAGCACCGGCACCGCAGTCGGGCGGGGTACCGGGTTGCCGTCGAGCGCCACCACGGTGAACACATGCCCCGGCAGCGCCAGGCTGCGGATCTCGCTGGCGCTCGCGTTCAGCACGTGGAGCAGCAGGCGCTCGCCCGGCTTGACGCGGATCGGATCACCCTGCCCCAGCATGCGTCCGTTGATGGCGCAGAAGCTGTAGCCCAGTTCGAACCCTTCCGACCGTCCCGCCTTCAGCGCCTCCTTCACTGCCGCCTCGGAGGCGGCACGCAGTTCCGGCACCTCGCGCGAGGGCGACAGGAAGTCGTCGGGCATCTCGGTGCGCGTCAGGAACGGGCTGAATTCCTTCAGCGTGACGAACACCTCGCGGTCATAGGCGCCCGGGTGGTTCTGCGGCTCGACATAGAGGAGACCAGCCAGCCCGCTGTAGCCGCCGATGGTGAGGTCGGCGCCGGCATGGGCGTGGGTGTGGTAGAAACGGAAGCCGGCGGGGCGCGGCGTGAACGCGATGCGGCGCATGCCGTGCGGCGGGATCGGCGGCGTGCCCTCCTCCGCCGCACCATCCACGTCGGCGGGCAGGAACATGCCGTGCCAGTGCAGTTGTTCCGGCGTGTCGGTGTCGTTGTGGACATCCACCACCACCGGCCGGCCCTCGGTGAGCCTCAGCAGAGGGCCAGGGAAGCTGTCGGAATAGAGCCGGGTCGACACAACGGTGTCGTGTCCCAGCTCAACCAGCCCGGTGCCGATGCGGATCGTGTGGTCCGCCCGCAGATCAGCCTGCGACGGTGCGGGTTGCTGCGCTGGCGCTGGCGCGGCGATTCCGCCCGCCAACGGTGCGGCGGCGGTAAGCTGAAGCATCCGACGACGATCGAGGGCCATGGCGCGCGACTTCTCCCCACTGCGATGCTCCGCGCTATAATGCGAATCACTCGCAATCGCAAACGCCGCACGGCTGGCCTCGCCGGCACCAGGGCGATACGAATCGTCAAACCACACCGCAAGGAAGCTTCGATGTCCGAGGATGCGCCCATCCCGCTGATGAACCACGAACTGGCAGCCGACGAACTGGCCTGGATGCAGGCGGTATATGCGGACTTCTGCCGCAGCCGCGCCGCGTTCGCCGACCCGAAGGAGGCGCTGCGCACGGTCCTTAGCCGCGACGAGTACCAGTTGCCGACGCCGATGGATCTGGCGGGGCCAGGGCCGTGGCGGAACGGCCGCAACCGACATGGCCGCATGGTCACCGTGGTCTTCCTGCCGAAGGTCGAACTGCATCGCCACGCCCGCAGCCGCACCGACCAGTTCCCGATGTATGTCGTGGGGAATGCGGATGCGTTTTCTTTCGATGATGACGGCAAGCCCGCGCTGACGCCGGTCGCCGGCGGCAGTCATTTCCACAACCCACCCGACGCGCCGCATGCGTTCCTGCCGAAGGTGGGCGAGCCGACGCCCGCCAACTGGGAGATCGCCTTCATCGCGATCACCCCGCGCAACCTGCGTGAGGACACGCAGAGCGTCTCCGACAGCGTGCGATCGGCCTATCGGGGCATCGTCGGCGCCGAAGCGCCGCACGAGGTTTAGGGGGTCGCAGGTCGGGGGAAACAACGATGCAGAGCCAGACATACGACTACATCGTGGTGGGCGCGGGATCGGCGGGTTCGGTGCTTGCCAACCGGCTCAGTGCCAATCCACAGCACAAAGTGCTGGTGCTGGAGGCGGGTCGCGAGAGCCATCCGTGGTCGCGTGTCCCGGTCGGCTTCGCACGCCTGATCAACAACCCCGCGGCCAACTGGCTCTATTCGTCGGAACCGGACGAAGGCACCGGCGGGCGCCGCATACCGATTCCGCGCGGCAAGCTGCTGGGCGGGTCGTCGTCGATCAACGGCATGGTGTTCGTGCGCGGCCAGGCGCAGGACTACGACCAGTGGGCGCAATTGGGCAATCGCGGCTGGAGCTACCGCGAGGTGCTGCCGATCTTTCGCGAGATGGAGAGCTACCAGGGCGAGGGCGACGAGGAGTACCGCGGCCGCAGCGGTCCGTTGAAGGTCAGCGAGAACATCGAACAGGGCCCGCTGTATGACGCGCTGATCAAGGCCGCCGGCGAAGTCGGCATCAAGTACACCAAGGACTACAACGGTGCGGCGCAGGACGGCATCGGCATGACGCAGATGACGATCCGCGGCGGTCGCCGCATGAGCACCAAGGTCTGCTATCTCGATCCTGCGCGCAGCCGCAGCAACCTGACGATCCAGGCGAACGCACACACCGAATGCCTGCTGCTG
>DASSRN010000123.1:0-10496 GCA_035701785.1 Acetobacteraceae bacterium
CCTGATGCGCGAGAACCATCCGGACAGCCTGGTGGCGCGGGGTGTCCCGCCGGAGTTCATCGCGCGTGCCAACGAAAAGGTGGCGCGGATCAACGCCGCCTGGGATCGGATCAAGCGCGAGCGGGGCTTGTGACGCCCGACGCCTCCGCTGTGCGGCTGCGATAGCCACGTGATGCCCATCCGATACTCGATCGGGTAGATCGATCGAGGTGAAAACGTCTGTGTCGATCCTGGTGCCGGTCCACAATCAGGTCGCGTTGACCCGCGCCTGCCTGGACAGCCTTCGTGCGCATGAAGACCCGAATATCACAGCTGAAATCATCATCATCGATGACTGTTCAACTGACGGTACGAAAGCCTTTCTAGGCTCGCTCGGATCGCGCGTCCGGGTGCACAGCAATCAGGCGCGCGGCACGTTTGGTATCAACATGAACCTGGCCGCCCGGCTCGCTGGTGGTGACTTTGTGGTGCTGTTGAACAACGACACCGAGGTGACACCTGGGTGGCTGAACCGGATGCTCGAAGCGATGCGATCCGATGAGGCCATCGGCCTGGTCGGCAACCGCCACCTGTATCCGGATTCGCGCCTGATCAATCATGCCGGAATGGCGTTCGACGCCACCGGGTACCCGGTCCACCTGTATCTTGGACGCCCTCCCGACTATGCGCCGGCGCAGGTCAGTCGCGAGTTCCAGATCCTGAATGGCGCATGCTGGCTGGTCCGGCGCGAGCTGTTCCTTGAACTGGGCGGCTTCGACACCGGTTATCGCAACGGGTGGGAGGATATCGACTTCTGCCTGCGCGTGCGCGAGCGCGGTTCAAAGGTTTGGTATGCCGCGGACAGCGTCATCTATCACCATGTTTCGGCGAGTGCCGGGCGCTTCAAGGACGAGGGCGACAACGCCCGCTACTTCGCAACCAAGTGGCAGGGTCGGTTCGCGCATGATCTGCAGGGCTATCTGTTGCGCGACGGCGAAGTCGCCTCGCCTGGGCCCATCAATACGCCGCCGGCGGCACCCGCTGCCCCATCGGGTTCGGCCGATCTGCACTTCGCCGTTCCGCTACAGCACGGGAACGGCTTTTCCTGGGTGACTGCACGGCTTGCGCTGGCCTGCGAGGCGGCAGGACTGCGTGTTTCACTGAGTGCAGGACCGATCGATGCAAGCATCGAAGGTGTCGATCGGAACCATCTACAACGGATGATGGACCGTGGCACCAGCCCGCGGGCCCAAGTCAAATGGTCGCATTACCGGGAGCCGCACTGGGGGCAGGAGCTGAGCGCGCGCGTCAATGCCGAGCTATTCTGCACCAACTACCGCTATGGACCGCAACCGCTGCATCGGCTGGATCAATGGATGCGGCACGCGGTGATGAACGCGCATCGCAAGCTCCCAACCAGTCAGTACTGCATGGACGCGCTGACTGAACTCGGCGTGCCGGCTTCGCGCTGCCGTCTGGTGCCGTACGGATATTCGCCCGAGGTGCTTGAGGACACCGGAGCGGACGACAGGTTTCGGGGCCACGGCTTCGTCTTCCTGGCGTTGACCAACGGATACGATCCCTATCGATACGGCACAGATATTTTGTTGCAGGCGTTCAGGCGCGCGTTTCGTGACCGACACGACGTTGTCCTGGTCTTGAGGGATTCCGGCGGCCAGGCTGCCGGGCCGCTGCGGCGCTGGCTGCGGGAGATGGCGAATGCGCCGCGCGTGATCCACCACTCCCAGTCTCTCTCGAAGCGGGCGCTGATCCGGCTGTATCGCGGTGCCGACGCTCTTGTCGCGCCGTTTCGAGGCGCAGGGTTCGGCGTGAACGTGCTGGATGCCTGCGCGACTGGCCTGCCAGTTCTGGCGCCGCAGTACGGCGGCCCGGCCGATTACCTGTCTCCTGGTGAGTTCGTCCCGCTCGATTTCACAGAAGTGCCGGTGGGAGAGTGCCTGAATCGCGCCGAGACGATTGTCCCAGAGTTCGCGCGCTGGGCAGAGGTCGTGGCCGATGACCTCGCAGTTCGGATGCGCGACGTGGCGGCTGACTGCGACGCGACCCGGCAGGGCGCGGCCAGAGCGCGTGAACGTGTGTTGCGTGACTTTTCCTGGCAGAGGGCGGCGTCACTGCTGACGGCCGCGATCGAGGACTTCGAGCAGCAACGCGAGGCAATGATCAGCACACGCTTTGCTGCAACCAGGACCGAGAAGGCCCTGTCGGTCATCATACCGACGTCCAACCGGCCAGCGCAGCTTGGTCAGGTGCTTGAGGGTTATAACCGGCAGACGTTGCCGTCCGATCAGTGGGAGATCGTGCTGTCGGATGCCGGTTCAGATTATGATGTGGGCGGGCTCGTGGAAGTATCGGCGCCACGCCTCGATATCCGCGTCATTTCGGATGCTAGCAGCGGGCCGGAAAAGGCGCGCAATCGGGCAATCCCGCGGGCGCGGGGGGAAATCGCGCTGTTCACCAGTGACGATATCGTGCCGCGTCCTGACTTTCTGGCGAACCATCTCGCGCGCCACCGGCAGAGTGACAATGCGAATCTCGCCGTACTGGGCTTCACGGAGTGGCACCGTGACGTGCAGGTGACGCGGTTGATGCGCTACATCACGGGTGACGGGGGGCAGCTGTTTGCCTATCGGGGAATGCGGCCCGGTTCAATCGTTCCATACACTCATTTCTACACCTCCAACGTTTCGTTGCCGATCAGCTTGTTGCGACGCCAGGAAGAGCTGTTCAGCGACCGCTTTGCCGAGGGCGCACTGGAGGACAGCGAACTGAGCCTGCGGCTGGCATGGGACGGCATGACGCTACTGTACGCGCCCGAGGCCATTGCCGCCCAAATACACGCGATGACGGACGACGAGATCCATCGCCGGCAGTATGACGTGGGTCGTTCGTTGGTGCGCTTTGCGATGCTGCATCCGCAACGGATCGACCCCGACAAGCAAGGCCGGGCCCTGCGGTTGCTGGATGTGTTCCAACATGTGCTGGCCGAACAGCCGGCGTTCCAATCCAGGCAAAACGCAATATCCGAAGCCGGGTCGGCGCTGGAAGCGTCGCTGCATGCCATGGCCCATGTGGCCGGCGCGCTTGAGGTCGTGGGTCCGAGCATGGCGCTGCAACCTGACTGGTCGGCACGGCTGTTCGGCGCAGAGGTGGCACGGATGTCCGACGTGACACAGCGACTGTATGCCGTCCGGCTCGATCTCGCGGAACTGGATGGCATTGCCGACGAATGGTTGGGCATTGCACAGGGTGTGCCCAACCCGGCGCGCGATTTCCTCCGCAGCTGTTTCGTGACCGAACGTCTGCTCCAGACCTCGCCGGCAGGACAGGTCGCGGTGAGCGACCGCGAACTGCCACGTCTGTACCGCCTGGCCCGCGATGTGCGCCGACATCCGCTTCTGCAGGAACGGATGGACCGGCTGTTCCGGAATCCGGCAGCGCTCTCGGTGATCAAGCGTGCCGCCCGATTGCTAGGGCGGCCGCCGTGAGCCGCCGCACGGCTTGACGCGCGGCACGGTCCGCAGCCAATTGTTGCATTGCCAGACGGCCGGACGGCCGCTGCCGCGCAGGCGGCAGAGGAAAGTCCGGGCTCCACGGGAAAACGGTGCCGGCTAACCGCCGGCGGGGGCGACCCCAGGGAAAGTGCCACAGAAAACAAACCGCCCGCGCAAGGTCCGCAAGGCACCCCGCGGGAAAGGGCGAAACGGTGCGGCAAGAGCGCACCGCGCCCCTGGCAACAGGGGCGGCACGGTAAACCCCACCGGGAGCAAGACCGAATAGGGACGGCAGCGCCACGCTTGGCGCAGGGGTTTTTCCGCTCCGTCGTCCGGGTTGGTCGCGTGAGGCGCGCTGCGAGGCGCGTCCCAGAGGAATGGCCGTCCCGCGCCAGAACGGCACGGACAGAACCCGGCTTACAGGCCGTCTGGCATTCTACCGCTCGGGCTTCCGGTGCGCTCCTATCGCTGCCAAACGTCAGTGGGGGAGGCTTTGCCATGCTGTCGCTGCTCGAGGCACAGGACACGCTTGTGATAGCGCTGGTCGTGTTTGGCTTCTGCTATCTTGTGGCCATCGTCATGCTGGTCATTGGCGGCCTGCTCTCCGGTCACCGCATAGCCGGGAAGGTGAATGCCACGACCCCCGCGATGCTGACGCCGCTCGGGGTGATCGCCGGATTGCTGATCGCGTTCCTGTCCGCGCGGGTCTGGTCGAACGTCGATCGCGCCCAGGCATTCGTGGCGCAGGAGGCGAACCAGATCCGCGAAGCCGTCCTGCTCTCGGAGAGCCTGCCGGGCGACCGGAAAGTCACCATACATGATGGCATACGGCATTACATGCAGTTCGTGGAGCGCGACGACTGGCCGGCGATGCTGGCAGGTCACGTCAGCCTCGAGCAGGTGCCTCCTGGTCTACCCGAGGCGTTGACCGCACTGCTGGCGTACAACGCCCAACATTCCGGAGAACAAACCGCGCAACGCGATATCGCGCGTGCAATCGAAGGCGCGCTTGCGGCAAGGCGGAGCAGGATCCTGCTGAGCCAGGCGTCGATCTCAGCCACCCAATGGATCGCGATCATCGTCCTGGACGCGTTGATCCTGCTGACGATCGCGATGATCCATGTCGGACGACATGCAACGACCGCGATCAACCTGTTCATCTTCTCGACTGCAGTCGCTGCGTGCCTGGTCATTCTGATGATCAACGACAGGCCGTTCAGCTCGGGCGGGGTGATCGTGCAGCCAAGAGCACTCCAAGAGATCCGGCTGCCACCGGCATAAGTCTCGGGAAGCGCAAGAATCTTGCCGTCGCAGCCTGAATGGCTTTGACGCCCATGATCGCCCATGCTATCCCATGCCATCCCATCCACACGATGCAATGAGGCGTCACGCGGGAAAGGCCTTCAGGGGACCATGGTGCAGTTCCTGGGCACGCACCAGAACCGGCTCGATGCCAAGGGACGTGTCTCCGTCCCCGCGCCCTTTCGTACCGTGCTCAAGGCGGGCAACGAGGCGAACGGAACGCATCTCGTGCTACGCCCGTCGCACCAGCATCCGTGCATCGAGGCGTGGCCCGCGGCAGTGTTCGAAACGCTGGCCGAGCCGTTGAACCGACTCGATTTGTTCAGTCAGGCTCACGATGACCTGGCTGCCACGCTGTATTCAGACGCATTCCCGGTCGAAGCGGACAAGGAAGGTCGCATCGTTCTGCCGGACGCACTCGTCTCCTATGCCGGGCTCGGCGAGACCGTGGTGTTCATGGGTCTCGGCCGCATCTTCCAGATCTGGGAGCCGGCGGCGGCGGAACGGCGACGCGCGGAGGCCCGCGACCGGGCGCGCACGCATGGCTTCACCCTGCCGGGACAGGCTGCGGGATGACGCACGTCCCGGTCATGCTGTCGGAAGCGATCGACCTGCTCGCGCCACGCGAGGGCGGCGTGTATCTCGACGGCACGTTCGGCGGTGGCGGCTATGCCGCGGCGCTGCTGGATACCGCGCCTTGCACCGTGTGGGCGATCGACCGCGACCCCGAGGCGATTGCCCGCGGCGCCAGCCTGGCGGCGCGTCACCCGGGTCAACTGCATCTGATTCACGGACGGTTCGGCGACATGCTGGACCTGCTCGCGCAGCATGGCGTCGCGGCGCTGGATGGCGTGGTGCTGGATCTCGGCGTGTCGTCGTTCCAGCTTGATGATCCGGCACGCGGCTTCTCGTTCCGTGGCGACGGCCCGCTGGACATGCGGATGGACCGCGCCGGCCCGACCGCGGCTGACCTGGTCAACACGCTGCCCGAGCGGGAACTCGCCAACCTGCTGTTCGAACTGGGCGAAGAGCGTGCCTCGCGGCGCGTCGCCCGCGCGATCGTGGCGGCGCGCGACGAAGCGCCGATCGTCACCACTGCGCGGCTTGCCGGTGTGATCCGCGCCGTGCTGCCGCCGGACCGCTCCGGCATCGATCCCGCGACGCGCAGCTTCCAGGCGCTGCGCATCCGGGTGAACGACGAGTTGGGCGAGATCGAGCGTGCGCTGGAGCAGGCGAGCCGGCTGCTGGCGCCCGCCGGACGGCTGGTCGTGGTGTCGTTCCATTCGCTGGAGGATCGCATCGTCAAGCGCTTCATGGCCGAGGTGGCCGGTCGCGCACCGGCGCCGTCACGCCACGATCCGCGCGGATTGGCCAGCCGGCCGGCGCCGCGCTTCCGACTGCTCACCGCGCGCCCGCTGCGTCCGGGTGCGGCGGAAACCAATGCCAATCCACGTGCAAGGAGCGCCAGGCTGCGCGCACTGGAACGCATCGCGGCGGGAATTCAGACATGATCCGGCCCTTCACCTGCGTCTGCTTCCTGCTGGCCTGCGGCTCGGGGCTTTACCTGTATCAGGCCAAGCACCGGGTGCAGATGATCGATCGGGAGATCGAGACCACCCTGCGCGCCACCCAGGAACTGCGCGAGCAGACCCGCGTGATGCACGCCGAATGGACGCTGCAAAACGACCCGCAGCGATTGCAGGCGCTGGCCGACCAGTTCCTGGCACTGAAGACGGTGACGCCAGGCCAGTTCACCAGCATGGCGGATCTCGACGGCCGGCTGCCGGCAGTGCGTCCCCCAGAGCCGCCACCGCCTGATCCGCTGCCGGTTGCCGAAGCACCGCCGCCTGAGGACGCGCCGCCCACGCCGGTTGCGGCTGCAGCGCCTGTGCCGCCCAAGCCTGCCGTTGTGGCCGCTGCCGCAGCGCCCACGCCGCATCCGCCGGAACACAAGCCGCCACCGCCGCCTCGACCCGTTGCCGAGACGGCGCCAGCGCCCCGCCCGGTAGCCCCGGAGCCCGCGCCGCCGCGCCCGACACCAGTGGTCGCGCGCGCGGTCGTTGCCCCGCCGCCGGAACGCCCGCACCCGATCGTCGCCGCGAGCGCTTCGGTGCCAGCGCCCGCACCCGCCCCAGCGGCGGCATCCGCGCCGTTCGTCGGATCGGCGCTGGGGATGGCCCGCGGTGGTTCGCTGCCGCCGCCGCGACCAATGCCGGTTCCATGGGGCAACAGCAATGGCGGAGGCGGCTGATATGAGCGACGCGCCGCCACCCAACGCACCGCCGCAGGGCACGCCTGCGCATCGGCGCGGCGCAGCGCGTGCGGATGCGGTGCCGCGCATCGAAACGGTGCGCGTCACCCAGCCCGACCTGCTGCGTCGGGGCGCGCTGGAGAAGACACGGAACCGGCTGGTCTACACCACGTTCGGCTTCGGCCTGTTGTTCCTGGCGGTGATCGGCAAGCTGGCCGACGCCACCATCCTGCAGCCGCTG
Source organism: Acetobacteraceae bacterium (assembly GCA_035701785.1). Lineage (GTDB taxonomy): Bacteria > Pseudomonadota > Alphaproteobacteria > Acetobacterales > Acetobacteraceae > JAMXLO01. Next base: position 7,286 of record DASSRN010000123.1, read on the forward strand.
GCGCCGCACCGCGCGGAAAAGCCGATCGAGGCGCTGTTCGCGCCATCGGCGAAGCCGTCCGAACCGATGTCGCTGGCGCAGCGCGCGATGATCACCGACCGGAACGGGCAGATCCTGGCGATCTCGCTGCCTACCGTCGCGGTGTTCGCCGACCCGCGCCAGATCATCGATCCGGCCGACGCGGCGCACCGGCTGAAGCAGGTGCTGCCGCGGATGGACGAAGACGCGGCGCGCACGCGCCTGTCGGACACCAACCGCCAGTTCGTCTATCTCGAGCGCCAGATCACGCCGCGCGAACAGATGGCGATCAACTCACTGGGCATTCCGGGCATCGACTTCCGCCCCACCGAGCAGCGGCACTACCCGATGGGCCGTACTGCGGCGCAGATCCTGGGCGGCACCGACGTGGACGAGCACGGCGTCGCCGGAGTGGAGCGGTACTTCGACCAGCGGTTGTTCGCGGATAGCTCGCCACTCCGGCTGTCGATTGACGTGCGCGTGCAGGCGGTGGTGCGCGATGAATTGTCGAAGGCGATCGACTTCTTCCAGGCGATCGGCGGCTGCGGCATCGTGATGGATGTGCGCACCGGCGAGGTGCTGGCGATGGTCAGCCTGCCGGACTATGACGCCAACAACTTCCGCAACGCGCCGGCCGACGACCGCTTCAACCGTGGGGTCACCGGCATGTACGAGCCGGGCAGCACGTTCAAATTGCAGACCGCGTCGATGGCGCTGGATTCCGGCATCGTGCACATCTGGGACCAGTTCGACGCGGGGCACGACATCCATATCGGCCGCTTCACCATCTCGGATTTCGAGGGCAAGCACCGCGTGCTGTACGTGCCGGAGGTGCTGGCCTACTCGTCGAACATCGGTGCGGCACGGATCGCCGACACGGTGGGTGGCGAGCGCCAGCGCAACTGGCTGAAGTCGATGGGCATGTTCGCGCGCGTCGGCATCGAACTGCCCGAGGCGGGACTGCCGATCATTCAGCCGGCGTCTGCGTGGAAGGAGATCGTCACGCTCACCGTCGCGTTCGGCCACGGCATCTCGGTCTCACCGCTGCACGTGGTGCGTGGCACCGCGGCGGTCGCCACGGGGGTGCTGCAGCGCCCGACCATCCTGGCGCTGCCGTCGGGCACGCATCCGGAAGGCGTGCCGGTGATGCAGTCCTCCACCTCGGACACGATGCGCAAGCTGATGCGCCTGGTGGTGACCGACGGCTTCGGCAAGCAGGCGGAAGTGGCCGGCTACTACCCGGGCGGCAAGACCGGCACTGCCGAGAAGGTCGGCAAGCACGGCTACAAGCGGGGCTACAAGGAGAACTTCAACGTTGCAGCGTTCACCAGCGTGTTCCCGATGAACGCGCCGCGCTATGCCGTGTACATGATGGTGGACGAACCGCACGGCAACAAAAGCACCTATGGCTACTCGACCGCGGGCTGGGTCGCTGCGCCCGCGACCGGGCGGGTGATCGCACGCATCGCGCCGATGCTGGGGATGCTGCCGGATATCCAGGATGCGCCGCAGATCAACCAGGCGCTGTACATCCCGCTGGAGCCTGGCCGTCCGCCGGGAGCGTCGCGCGCTCCGGTCGCTTCGGCTCGGCAGCAGCAGCCGCCGGCGGTGCAGCCGGCGCTGACCGTACCGGTGACGCCGCTGGCCCCGGCACGGCCGCTGGCGCGCGATCCGCGGCACGAGGCAGCGGCGCCGACCGGGGCGTCGGTGGTGCCGGTTGTGGCTCGGTGACCTGATGCCGAATGCGCCGCGCACCCTTGCCGGGCTGGAGATCGCCGGCATCACCGCCGACAGCCGGCAGGTCGCGCCCGGCTATCTGTTCGCCGCACTACCCGGCAGCCATGCCGACGGGCGCTCCTTCATCGCCGACGCCGTTGCCCGCGGGGCGGTCGCGGTGCTGGCGCCGGAGGGTACCACCTGGCCACCCGGGGTGCCGCCGCGCCCCTTGCTGGAGGACCCCGAGCCGCGCCGGCGCCTGGCGCAGATGGCGGCCGGTCTCGCCGGCGCGCAGCCGCGCGTCGTGGTGGCGGTCACTGGCACCAACGGCAAGACCAGCACGGTCGAGTTTCTGCGCCAGTTGTGGGCGGCCGGTGGCCGGCGCGCCGCGAGCCTGGGCACGCTGGGCCTGGTGGCGGAGGGCTTCGATCCCGGTCCGGGGCTGACCACACCGGACCCGGTGAGCCTGGCGGAGACGCTGGCTCGGCTTGCCCGTGCCGGCGTGCAGCGCGCCGCGATCGAGGCGTCGTCGCACGGGCTGGACCAGTTCAGGCTGGACGGTGTCCGCCTGACGGCCGGGGCGTTCACCAATCTGACGCGGGATCATCTCGACTATCACGGCTCCGAGGTTGCGTACCGGACGGCGAAACTGCGGCTGTTCGATGCGCTGCTCCCGACCGGTGCGCCAGTGGTGGCGCATGCCGGCATGGACGCGGCGACACTGGACGCGCTTCGCGAGATTGTGGGGCGCCGCCGGCTTGACCTGCGCACCGTGGGGGAGGCTGGGACCGCGCTGCGGTTGCTCGCTGCCGAGCCTCGGCCGGACGGGCAGCTGCTGCGCCTTGAAGTGGGCGGCGTGCGGCGTGAAGCGTTCCTGCCGTTGCCGGGCCGTTTCCAGGCGGACAACGCGCTGATGGCGGCGGTGCTGGCGACGGCACTGGGCGAGCGCGACGTGCTGGACCGGCTTGGCGCGTTGCGCGGGGTGCGGGGCCGGCTGGAGCTGGCGTCGCGGTTGCCGAACGGGGCCGCGGTGTATGTCGATTACGCACATACCCCGGACGCACTGGAACGGCTGCTGACGGCGCTTCGACCGCATACCGAGGGTCGTCTGCACGTGGTGTTCGGCGCAGGCGGCGATCGCGATCGCGGCAAGCGCCCGCTGATGGGGGCGGCGGCAGCGCGGCTGGCCGACGTGGCGATCGTGACCGACGACAATCCGCGCAGCGAGGATCCCTCCGCGATCCGCGCCGCGGTGCTGGCGGCATGTCCCGCGGGACGCGAGGTGGCGGACCGAGCGCGGGCGATCGCCGAGGCGCTGGAGGGGCTTGGGCCGGGCGATGTGCTGGCGGTGGCCGGCAAGGGACACGAGCAGGGGCAGACGATCGGGGCGACGGTCGTGCCGTTCGACGATGTCGAGGTGGTGCGGCGGGTGGCGGGGTGTGCGTGAGGAGATGGACCGAGACATGGGCCCCCTCCC
>DASSRN010000124.1:0-4812 GCA_035701785.1 Acetobacteraceae bacterium
CCTCTTCGACGTCGCGCAGCCGGTCCTTGCCGAAATAGATCTCGTCACCGACGAAGAAGGTCGGCGAACCGAACGTGCCGCGTTCGACCGAGCGCTGGGTGTTGGCCAGCAGTTCGTCCTTCACATCCTGCTGCTGCACCAGACCAAGTATGCGGGCGGCGTCCAGCCCGGATTCAGCGAGTGCGGCGTGCAGCACCTCCGGGTCGTCCATCTTCTTCGGCTGGGCCCACATGTGGCGATAGATCTCATCCACATAACGCTCGAATGTGCCAAGCCGCTGCGCGGCGATTGCGCCACGCATCAACGTCAGCGTGTTGACCGGGAAGAACGGGTTCGGTGCGAAGCGCGTGATGCGGTGACAGCGGATGAAGCGCTCGGTCTCCAGCCGCTGGTACTCCGCCTTGTTGCGGATGCCGGCCAGGCTCTCCGCCGGAGAACGATTGTTGGTCAGCTTGAAAACGCCGCCCAGCAGCACTGGCACGTAGATGAAGCTCGTGCCGGTCCGGTGCTCGATGCCAGGGGTCACTAGGTGGCTCAGATAGGCGTTCGGGCTGCCGAAATCGAAATGGAACTCTACTCGGGGCATCGCGCTCACCACTTCTCACCGGACGGACGGATGTCCATCTCGAATGTCCACGCGTCGCGCGGCTGCTGATATAGCTGCCAATAGGCGTCCGCGACCGACGCGGGCTGCATCAGACGGTTCGGGTCCAGATTGCGCAACCCATCGTCCCCCTCGCGTGTCCTGATACGCTCCCGCACCCAGGCGGTGTCCACACCGGCATCGATCACCAGATGCGCGACGTGGATGTTCTTCGGCCCAAGCTCGCGTGCGGCACTCTGCGCCACCGCGCGCAGCCCGGCCTTCGCGGCGGCGAACGCCGCATAGCCCGCACCGCCGCGCAGGCTCGCAGTGGCGCCGGTGAAGAAGATCGCCCCCCGCCCGCGCGGCAGCATCAGCTTCGCCGCCTCGCGTCCGGCCAGGAAGCCGGCGCAGCACGCCATCTCCCACACTTTGCGGAATACCCGCTCGGTCGTCTGCACCAGTGGAAAGTTCACGTTGGCGCCGACGTTGAAGATGCAGACCTCCAACGGCGCCTCGGCATCGGCCGCGGCCAGAAACGCGGCAATATCATCCTCCCGGCGCGCGTCGAGCGAGCGACCGATGATGCGACTGCCCTGCGCTTCCGCTTCGTGCACCAGCAGCGCAAGTTTGTCGCCACTGCGACGGCCGGCGAAGACGGTGAAGCCTTCGGCGGCAAACTTCCGCGCGATCGCGCCGCCGATGAAGTCTCCCGCGCCGATCACCGCTGCTGTCGCGTTCCTGCGTTGCATGTCCTGTTCCTTTCAGTGCGCGTCCCGCACCGGTGCCGGCTGTAGCGAGATGCGGCGCATCAGCGGCACCAGCATCGTCGCCACGACAAAGCACAGCGCAATGACGAAAAATGCATCGGCGTAGGTCTCGGTCTGCGCCTCGCGCAGCGCGAGCGACCCCAGCACCTTCAGTGCCGCGGCGTATCCATGTAGCGCGTCGCCGCCATGCGTCGCGGTCTCGTTGGCCGACACCTGTCCGAGAAACCGGAGCATCGCCGGATTGCTGCCATTCAGGTGCTCGGCCAGGCGCTGGAAGTGCAGGTTGGTGCGATTGTTCAGGATGGTGCCGCAGACCGCGATGCCGATCGCACCGCCCAGGTTGCGCATCAGGTTGAACAGCCCGGATGCCAGCTTCAGCCGCTCGGGCGCGATGCCGCCCAGCGTCAGCGTCACGGTGGGGGCGACCGCGAACTGCTGCGAGAAGCCGCGGAACGCCTGCGGCAGCAGCAGCTCGCGCCAGCCCCAGTCATGCGTGATCGGCGTGAAGTTCCACATACTGATGGCGAAGCATGTCAGGCCGAACATCATCAGCCAGCGCAGGTCGATACGGCGTGCCAGTATCGTGTAGAACGGAATGGCGCAGACCTGGAACACACCGGTGGTGAACACCGCCTCGCCGATCTGCAAGGCGCTGAACCCGCGCACGCGCGCCAGGAACAGTGGCGTCAGGTATATGGTCGCGAATATACCGATGCCGGTGACGAATGAGAAGAAGCAGCCGAGTGCGAAGTTGCGCATCTTCAGCGCGCGCAGGTCCACCACCGGCTGGCTGAATGTCAGGCTGCGCCAGACGAAGGCGATGCCGGCGATGCCGGAGAGCCATGCGGTGGCGCGTATGGTGGCGTCACCGAACCAGTCCCAGCGCGGGCCTTCCTCCAGCGTGTATTCCAGGCAGCCCAGGAACACCGCCATCAGCGCCATGCCGAAGTAGTCGGCGCCACGCAGCAGCGACAGGTTCGGCCGATCAACACGCACCAGGATCGGTACCACGATCGATACGAAGACGCCGGGTACCAGGTTGATGAAGAATAGCCAGTGCCATGAGTAGTTGTCGGTGATCCAGCCGCCGATTGTCGGACCAAGCGTCGGCGCCAGCGACGAGATGCACCCGATCGTCGCCGCCGCGATCACCCGCTGCTGCATGCTGAAGTAGATGAAGGCGGTGGTGAACACGGTGGGGATCATCGACCCGCCGAGGAAACCTTGCAGGGCGCGGAACGCGATCATGCTCTCGATGTTCCACGCCCAGCCGCACAGCAGGCTGGTGATGGTGAAGCCGACCGCCGATGCGCAGAACAGCCAGCGGGTGGACATGACGCGCGACAGCCAGCCGGACAGCGGGATCACCACGATCTCGGCGATCAGGTAGCTGGTCTGCACCCAGGCGATCTCGTCAGCGCCGGCCGACAGTCCGCCGCCGATATCGGCGAGCGAGGCGGACACGATCTGGATGTCGAGCAGCGCAATGAAGAAGCCGATGCACATGCTGGCGAAGGCGAAGACGCGCGTTGCCAGCGGCAGGTCGGCTGGTGCGGTTTCCATCGGATATGCCTAGCGCTGATCGACTGAAGCGGTGACCGACAGGCCAGGCCGCAACCGGCCCAGAGCATCGGCGTCGCCGTCCAGCGCGACGCGCACCGGCACGCGCTGCACGATCTTGGTGAAGTTGCCGGTCGCGTTCTCGGGCGGCAGCACGCTGAATACCGCGCCGGTCGCGGGGGCAAGGCTCGCAACCCGACCGTGGAACAGCTCACCGGGCAGCACGTCCGCCGCGACGGTCACGGGCATGCCCGCACGCATGTGCGCGAGCTGGCTTTCCTTGAAGTTCGCATCCACCCATAGACCATGCGCCGGCACCAACGCGATCAGTTGTGCGCCGACCGAGGCATAGGCGCCCGCCCGCGCGCTGCGATTGCCCACCGTGCCATCGATCGGCGCGCGCAGTTCGGTGTAGCCCAGGTTGAGCTGCGCGGTATCGCGGTCGGCGACCGCACCCGCCAACGCCGCCTCGGTCTGCTGGCGCTGCGTCTCGATCACGTCGAGCCTGCGCTGCGCCGCCTCCAGCGCGGCCCGTGCCTTGGCATCGCCGGCCAGCGCCTTCTGGTAGTCGGCATCGGCCTGCTGGAAGCGCTGCACCGATGCTGCCTGCTCATGCGCCAGGCTGCGATAGCGGTCCACGTCGAACCTGGTGCGTGCGATCTCGGCGGCGGTGGCGGTCAGTTCCGCCTGCGCCTGCGCGATCATCGCCTCCTGCAGGCGCCGGTTCGCCTCGAGATTGGCCAGCGTCGCCTGCTGGCCGGCCACTGCAGCAGCTGCCTTCACCAAAGCTGCGCGGTAGTCGCGATCGTCCAGCTTCACCAGCAGGTCGCCCGCGCGCACCGCCTGGTTGTCGGTCACCGCGACCTCGGCGATCAGCCCCGCTACCTTCGGCGCGATGATGGTGACGTCGCCGCCGACATAGGCATCGTCGGTGCTCTCGATAAAGCGCCCCACTGTCCACCAGTGATGCCCGTACCATGCCGCGCCCACGGTGAGCAGGAGCGCCGCGCCAGCCAGGCCCAATTGCCGGCGCGATAGAGCGGCGGCGTGCCGAGCCGGCGGCCGGATGACGATGTCGCGCTCGACTGCCTGCCCGCTCATGACACGCTCCTGGCCGCAGGTCCGGGCACCGAACGAAACACCGGCTCAACCATCACCTTGCCGCTGTTGCGGTCCACCAGTACCGGATCGGCCGTCTTCCCGGTTTCGGTATCGACGACGACCATGCTGGCGCCCTCGGGCGCGAAGTGGCGATTGCCCCAGGCGAGCAGCGCCCACATCACCGGGCGGAAGTCGCGCCCGCGAGCGGTCAGCAAATATTCGTGCCGCGGCGGATGTTCACTGTAGGCACGACGCTCCAGCAGCCCCGACTCGACCAGCCTGTTGAGCCGCCGCGTCAGGATGTTCGGCGCGATGTCCAGGCTCTTCTGGAACTGGTCGAAGCGTGTCAGGCCGCGGAAAGCGTCACGCAGGATCAGGATGCTCCACCACTCGCCGACGCGCTCCAGGCTGCGTGCGATCGGGCAGGACATCGATTCGAAACTCTTGCGCTGCATCGTCGGCTCCAGGGTCACATGCATGATGCAAGCCGCAACGTGGACGACTTCCTATCATGCTGCAAGTGACAAGATGTCCCGGTTGGCCGACAAGAACTCATGCGAACGCGCGCCGACCAGCTGCTGGTGGAGCGAGGCCTGGCGGAAAGCCGAACGCGGGCCCAGGCGCTGATCCTGGCCGGCAAGGTGTTCAGCGGCGAGCGACGGATTGCCAAGGCGGGAGACGCGCTGCCGCTCGATGCGGCGCTAGAGGTGCGCGGGCAGGAGCATCCCTGGGTCTCGCGCGGCGGCCTTAAGCTGGACCATGCGCTGCGCCACTTCGGATTGTCGCCAAAGGGTCGCG
>DASSRN010000125.1:0-7706 GCA_035701785.1 Acetobacteraceae bacterium
GGGGCGGGCGCTTGTAGCGGTACGTGCTGGTGACGATGGGCTTCAGGATAGAGTAGCGCGCCACTCAGGCCGCGGGCGACAGAGAACGGTCGATGGTGGTGGGCATCGAACTGTAGAAAAGGGGACTGACAAGGGGACGAGCCTGCAAGGCGCTCTGAAACCCGCAGTAATCCTTCGCTTTCAAAGGACGAGATGTCCTTGATCTCGTCCTCGTGCATCATCGAGAACAGCCGGGTGCACTGCTCTTCGCCCAGCGCCAGCATCAGGATCGCCGCCTTCTGCGCGCCATTGATGCCGCGATAGTCTTCCGACTTCAGCACCTCAACCGTTCTCCTGCACCATCCAGCCGCGCACGATCGACAGCGTCTCTTCCGGATGCTTCTCCACCAGTTCACTGATCTTGCGCAGCGACGAGGCGCGCATCTGGCCTTCGATCTGCGCCAGGTTCACCATGCTCTCGTCTTCCAGCAGCGCCGCCGGCACGCCCGCCGCCACCCCCGGCGCATTCGGCCCGGGCAGCGCCGCGACGCCGGGTGCGGCCAGCGCCGCCAATGCGGAGCCGCCACCGGTGAGCGCCGCGCCAGGCGTGACCGCGGTGATGCGCAGCACCATCGGCCGCAGCACCAGCAGCAGCGCCAGCACGCCGATCGCACCGAACAGCGCGGTCTGCGCCAGGTGCATCAGATCGGCCTTGTCGAACTGCAAGCCGAGTAGCGAGCCGCCTTCGGCCAGCGGCGTGGCGTCCTGCGAGGCGAACCGCATGCTCACCACCTCCACGTGGTCGCCGCGCTTCTCGTCGTAGCCGATCGCGCTCTTCACCAGCCCGGTGATCCGCTCCAACTCGTCGGCTGGCCGCGCCGCCCAGGCATGCTTGCCATCGGCACCCACGGTATCAGTCCCGTCCACCATGACGGCAATGCTGATGCGGTCGATCTGCGGCTGCTCGCGGATCAGCGTGCGCACCGTCTTGCTGATCTCGTAGTTGGTGGTCTCTTCCTGCCGCGCCTCCTGCGACCCTGCTGCCTCCTTGCCGGCATCGGCATTGGGCAGGTTGTTCTGCACCGTCACCGCCGCACTCGGCTCGCTGCTCTTGGAGTTGCTGGTGACGTTCTGCGCGCTGCGCGTGACCTGACCGTCGGGGTCGTAGTGCTCCTGGGTCTCGTTCAGCCGGTCAAAGCTCATGCGCACCGCCGCCTCGGCGCGCACGTGGCCGGGTCCCAGGCTGCGCTCCAGCATCTCCTCCACCGCGCGCGACAGCCGCAACTCGGTCGCATGCCGCACCTCTTCGGTGGAGAGCGCAGTCGCCGTCGGGCCGACCGGCTCGCCGGCGCGCGCCAGCAGGTCGCCGCGCGCATCGGCGATGGCGATGTTCTGCGGCTTCAGCCCGGGGACCGCCGCGGCGACCAGATTGAGGATCGCCTGGATGCTCTCGCGGTCCAGTCGGCCGTTGCCGGCGGTGGTGAGCATCACGCTGGCCTGCGCGTCCTGGCGATCGCGCGCGAACGGCTCGCGCCGCGGCAGCACCAGGTGGACGCGCACCCCACGGATGCCTTGCATGACCCGGATGGTGCGGGCGATCTCGCCCTCCAGCGCGCGGGTCTCGTTGATCTTCTGCTGGAACTCGGTGGCGGCGAGCCCATCGGACCGGTCGAAGATCTCGTAGCCGATCGAGCCGCCGGCGGGCAGGCCATCGCGGGCCAGCGTCATGCGTGCTTCGGCCACCTGGTCGGCGGGCACCAGCACCTGGCTGCCATTGCCGGCGATGCGGTACTGGATGTGGCGGCGAGCCAGTTGCTCGACGATCTGACCGGAGTCACGCAGGTCGAGGTCGCCGTAGAGCAGCGCCATCGGTTCGGTGCCGCCACGCATGACCATCAGCGCCAGCATGCCCAGCATGCCCAAGGCGACGGCGCCCATCGCGGTGAGCCTGGCGGCACCCAAGGCTCGCAACCCATCCACGAGGGCCTTCATGACTTCGAACCTCTGCGCCCAGATCGGGGCGCCCTGGCATCGCCTGCCGCTTTTTCCGACAGCCGCCCGGCGTCCTGCCGTTGGCCAGGAACATGACTCGTTACGCTTAGCGCTCGGTTAATGGCGCGGCAGATTATGCCGAGTTGTACTATTGCGTGGCGACGCCGCGCGATTGCAACATCCCCGCAATGCCTGAGGAGCCCTGGGGGATCGCATGAAGTCGAGCCGGATGACGACCTACATCGTGATCGCCATGGTCCTGGGGATCGCAGCCGGTGGCCTGATCCACGCAGAGTTCGCCAGTCCGGCCACCCAGAAGACGTTCGCGTTCTACGTCTCATTCGGCAGCACGGTCTTCCTCCGGCTGATCAAGATGATCATCGCGCCGTTGGTGTTCTCCACCCTCGTGGTCGGCATCGGCCACATGGCCGACGCCGGCACCGTCGGTCGGGTGGGCGCCAAGGCGATGCTGTGGTTCGTCTCCGCCTCGCTGGTGTCGCTGTCGCTCGGACTGATCCTGGTGAACCTGTTCGAACCCGGCGTTGGCGTGCACAAGGTCGCCAGCGGCGTTGCCTCAGGCATCGACGCGCACGCCATGACGCTGGAGGGGTTCGTCAAACACGTGTTCCCCGACTCCGCGATCCGGCCGATGGTGGACAACGAGATCCTCCAGATCGTGGTGTTCTCGATCTTCTTCGGCGTCGCCTGCGCCGCGATGGGCGAGCGGGCGAAGCTCGTGCTGGAAGGCATCGAGGGGATCTCGCACATCATCCTGCGGGTCACCGGCTACGTGATGAAGCTGGCGCCGCTGGCGGTGTTCTGCGCCATGGCGGCGACCATCTCGACCAACGGGCTGGGTATCCTGGTGAACTACGCAAAGTTCATGGGCCAGTTCTATTTCGGCCTCGCCTGTCTGTGGATTGTGCTGATCGTCGCCGGCTTCGTGTTCCTGGGACCCAGCGTCAGGCGGCTGATCTTGCTGGTGCGCGAGCCGTTCCTGCTGGCGTTCTCCACTGCCAGCTCCGAAGCCGCATACCCGAAGATGCTGGAGCAGCTGGCGAAGTTCCCGATCTCGCGCAACATGTCGAGCTTCGTGCTGCCGCTCGGGTATTCGTTCAACCTCGACGGCACCATGATGTACTGCACATTCGCCAGCGTGTTCATCGCGCAGGCGTACGACATACCGCTGCCCTTCGGCACGCAGATCGCCATGCTGTTGACGCTGATGCTGACCAGCAAGGGCGTGGCCGGCGTGCCGCGCGCCTCCCTGGTGGTGATCGCGGCGACGCTGAGCCAGTTCAACCTCCCCGAGGAGGGGCTGCTGCTGATCCTCGGCATCGACACGTTCCTCGACATGGGCCGCTCGGCGACCAACGTGATCGGCAATTCGCTGGCCACCGCCGTGGTGGCGAAGTGGGAGGGCCAGCTGGTCAGCGACGTCGACACCATGGAGATGATCGAGGAGATGGAGGTCGAGCCGATATGATCGGCCGGTGCGCGGCGGCATGCCTTGCGCTGTGCATCGCCGGTGCCGCCCGCGCGGAAGAAGGGGCCACACTCTCCGGCACGCTCCAGACCATCCACGACCGCAGCACCATCCTGATCGGCTATCGCGACGCGTCGCTGCCATTCTCGTTCCTCAACAAGGCGCATCAGCCGGTCGGGTTCTCGCTCGACATCTGCCACGGCATCGCCGAGGACGCGGCACGCGCGGTGCACCAGGACCTGCTGGAACCTGACGCGCCGGCCTGGCAGCAGGGCCTGCGCATCGTTTACGTGCCGGTCGCAGCCGACGAGAGGCTGCCGAAGCTGGTCTCCGGTGCCATCGACCTCGAGTGCGGCTCCACCACGGCGAACGCCGAACGGGCGCGCACCGTGGCGTTCTCGCCGGTGTTCTTCCTGGCGGGCACCAAGCTGATGGTGCCGGCGAACGGCAAGGTCGCGTCGTACCGTGATCTCGCCGGCGGCACCGTCGCAGTGAGCACCGGCACCACCAATGCCGAGGCGCTGCGCCGGCTGGCTGACCGGGTGACGCCACCGATCAAGGTCGTCGAGACGCCTGGCCTGGATCAGGCCTATGCCATGCTGGTGGCCGGCAAGGCCGAAGCCTTCGCCTCCGACGACACCCTGCTGGCCGGCTTCATCGCGACGCGCCCGGAGGGGCACAGCTTCCAGATCGTCGGCGACTACCTGTCGTTCGAGCCATACGCGATCGCGCTGCGCCGCGACGATCCGGCTTTCGCCGCCCTGGTCCGCGACGCCTTCGCCCGAATGGCGGGCGAGGGCACGCTGAACCGGCTCTATGCCCGCTGGCTGGTCGATCGGCTGCCCACCGGCGAGACGCTGGCCGTGCCGATGAGCGCGCAACTCGCGGAGATGTACCGGGTACTCGGCCAGCCGGACTGATTGTCGAAAAATACTACTCCTGCGCTCAGCAGTGCTGCTATATCCTTCTCCCAGGAGCGATGCCGGGAGAAAGGCTGCATGTTCGACCTCGACCGATTCTTCGCCGACTGCCAGGCCGCCGTTGCCGCCGATCCGACCCATCGGCTGGTGCGCGAGGTGGTGACCCGGGCGGTGAGCGAACCGCAGGCGGTGCTCGCCGCGCTGGGCGAGCCGCAGCGGGCCGGGATCAACGTCCTCTGCCGCGCCCCGGACGTGACCGTGCTGAACCTGGTCTGGGGGCCCGGCATGACCATCCAGCCGCATGACCACCGGATGTGGGCGGTGATCGGCATCTACACCGGGCGTGAGGACAACATCTACTGGCGCCGCCTGCCGCAGGACGCCGACCGCGCGATCGAGGCCGCCGGCGCGAAGTCGCTGTGGCGTGGCGACTGCGCCGCGCTCGGGCCGGACATCATCCACTCGGTGAATAATCCCATCCCGCGCCTGACCGGGGCGATCCACGTCTATGGCGGCGACTTCCTGAGCCAGGAGCGCAGCGAGTGGGACCCCGAGACGCTGTGCGAACGCCCCTACGACGTGGCCCGCACCCGGCAGCTGTTCGAGAATTCCAACCGAGTGCTGCCGCAGGCCGCATAGTCGGCGGGTCAGTTCAGCGAGTGTAGTCCGGCGACCGGGACGACGCGGGCGCGTGGATGTCGCATGACGGCCAGCCGGCGCGCATCCTCCGGGCGGTCGGCACTCAGGTAAGCCCTCAGCAGCGTGAACCGCACCAGGTCGAGCTGCGCGTGGCTGCCGCCGATACGTTCCAGCTGGCCGGCGACCGGCTCCAGCGCATCGATCGCGGCAGCGTAGTCGCGGCCCTCGAACGCTGCGAAGCCGCGCATCACCGCCGGCACGCAATCGCCGGATGGATAGCGGCCCGCACTCGCCAGCGCGTCAATCTGATGCGCCCGGCCCGCCAGCGCCGTATCGTCGCCCGCGACCGCCTGCGCCACCGCCACGTGCATATCGGAGAACGCCGCACCGGCGCGCGGAAACGCGGTGCCGGCTAGCTCCTGCATCCGGCGCCAGGCCGCAGCGTCGCGCGGCTGGCCGGCGAGTTCTGCGCGCCACAGGTACGACACGCCGTCGTTCAGCTTGCCGCGCGGCGGCCCGCTGTGCACCTCGGGCGCGAACGCGTCGCGAAACAGCCGGTCCGCTTCCGCCACGTCGCCGACCTCGAGATGCGCGATCGCCAGGTGCCAGCTCAGATGGCTGTAGAGCGCGCCATCGCGCGGGTAGGTCGTCAGCCACTGCGTCAGGAACGCGCGTGCGGCGGCCGGATCGCCCTCCTCGTAGGCGAGATGCCCGCAGGCGTGCGCCGCCCACGGATTGGCTGGGTGCTGCGCCAGCGAGCGCTCGATCTTCGGCCGCGCCGCGGCGTGCTCGCCGTTCTCCGACAGCGCCATGCCGTGATGCGCGGCAAACCACCAGTCGTCATCGCCATAGTGCGGCGCGAGCTTCTCCAGCAGCGCCAGCAGCGTGCGCTTCTGGCCGGCGCGCCCGGAACTGCCGATCAGTCCGTTGGTGAAGGCGGTGGTGCCGAGGACCAGCACATCGCGCGGCCACGCATCGAGATGGCTGGGAAGCGCGGCGAGCGCCGCCTCCGAATCGCCCGCCACGAGGTGGCCGAAATACCCGACATGACTGGCCTCCCGTGCAGTGACGCCGGTCGCAAGGGCCTTGGCCGCCGCCATCCCGGCGTGTGCCGCCGCTGCCTCGCCCCGTTCCAGCAGCGCGTGTGCCCGCGCGGCATGCGGCAGCGCAAAATGCGGGTCGGCCGCAATGGCGCGATCGAACGCTGCGATGGCACCGGGATACATCGTCAGCTTCGCCTGACAACCCGCGACATATGCGTCTCGCGCGGTCTCGACGGTGGTGGACAGCGGCTGGTCGTAGCGATCTCGGAGCATCGTGCGAGTCTAGCCGAGTGTCTCACATCTGTCTCATTGCCCTTTCGCTGGGACTGGCACCTAGGCCGTAATCCCTGTCGATCTGCTGTAGGAGCGGGCTGGTGCTGGCGATGATGCTCAGCACGGTTTCCTGTTCCGGCCCGGGATAACCGGCCTTGGGCGGAACGCCACCGTGTGCACGGATCTCCGCGGCGCGGCGCGGGTGCAGGACGGCGTACTGCTCGGCCGCGTCATAGCGGGCAAATTTGTCGTCGTCCTCCGGATCCGCCTTCCCCGCCGTTTCCGCGCCCGGCTGCGGCACGGGGATCTCAACTACCGGGCCACCTTCGGCGGCCGCAGCGAGAAAGCCTTCGGTCGCGTGGATGGTCCACGCATCCTCGGTGCAAGTGGCTGGAACGGCGTCGCGCTTGCGGCGGACCGCCTGGACGCGCAGCAGCAGCGCACGGGCGGCGTTGGCGGTGCGCATGCAGTGGCTGGCCTGCGCCTGGCACTTCATGGCCTGGGAGGGGTCGTCGAACAGGCGTCTTGCGTGGCGGATGCATTCGGCAGCCTGCGCGTCAGCGGAAACGACACGGACCGCGATGCCGACCTCCTCGGCATTGGCCGGCACCATGGAGGCGATCTCGGCGATGCTTGCGTTGATGAACCGGGCGATCTGCTCCGGATCATCGACGTCGGGCGGCGGCACCTCGCGATGCAGCCGGAAGACGGCGATACGGTAAAGATCCGCCGACAGGCGATGGTGCGGGTCGGGCTGCTCGTCAAGGTTGGCCGCATGCGTCATGCGGCGCAGGTGGCGTTAGATAGGACGACTTACAAGGTCTGAGTGTCTAACCAGACGTGTTATCCAGAAGTGCCGCTGCTCGATCAGCCAGCGGCCCAGGTTGATCATCGGCGTCTCGATCCACCGGAACGACAGGCAGGACACGGCGAAGGTCAGCGACACCACGGCCAGCCACAGGGCGAAGCAGGCGAAGATTGCCTGCCAATCGACAACAGTGCGGTCGAACACGGCCGGGAACAGCACCGGCAGTTTGTGCACGAAGGCGAAGTGCCAGAGATAGGCACTGAAGCTGACCTGGCCCAGCAGGCGGATTGGCCGGTTGTTGAACAGGCTCTGCGGATTGGCACACAGCGTCAGCACGAACGCCATGAAGCACAGCGAGGCGACATAAAGCTGCGGCACGACCAGCGGCAGGGCAAACGGCAGCCGCTCCGGGAACGGCAGCCTGACCGCCAGCACGCAGAGCGCGACGCTGCCCAGCGCGATCGGCAGGTTGTAGCGGCGCAGCACCAGCGCCAGGCGGCCCTCGGGCGTGAGGCGCAGGTGCTGGATCAGGAAGAACAGCACGGTGCCGAGGGCAAACACCGGCA
>DASSRN010000126.1:0-27468 GCA_035701785.1 Acetobacteraceae bacterium
CGTTTCAGCCATGGTTTCCCCCAATTTGCGGCGCGTGCCCCATCGTTGCACACGCGTGGCCAATCTGCGAGGACAATCAGGTCTGCGGACGGAACCGATCGGCGATCGCCATGCCGATCGATCCCAGCAGCATCAGCGCGGCCATGCTGCGCGGCGTGCCATCGGTGCCAAGCCCCACCAGCAGGCCGCTGACCGCGCCCAGCAGATACTGCCCGGTGCCCATCACCGATGATGCGCTGCCGGCGTGCTGCTGGTGGCGCGCCAGGGCGCCCACGATTGTGTTGGGGTTCAGCATGCCCATGCAGCTGATCGCGACGAACAGCGGCGCGATCACCAGCGGCAGGGTGGCGAGCCCGGCGAATGCGATGACCACCAGCGCGGCGGTTGCTGCGAGGTGCACGCGACTGACCCAGCGCAGCAATGCGTTGTGCCCAAACCGGCGCAGCAGAGACGGGTTGAGCTGCGCACAGCAGATCAGGCCGACGGAGTTGCTGCCGAAGATCATCGCATAGCCGGCTGGCCGGAGCCCGAAGCCCTGGATGAACACAGGCGAGGAACCGCCCAGATAGGCGAAGAACGCGAAGGTCGCGAAGCCGCCCATTGCAGCGTGGGTGATAAAGCTGCGCTCGCGCAGGATGCTGCGATAGCGCGCCAGCTGCTCGCCCAGCCGCAGGTGGATGCGGCGCGCCGGCGGCAGGGTATCGGGCAGCAGCACGACCACCAGCACCCAGCAGCTCACGCCGTATGCGGTGAGGATCCAGAAGATGCCGCGCCAGTCGGCGAACGCCAGCACCACGCTGCCGACCGTCGGCGCCAGGATCGGCGCCGCTCCCATCACCAGCGACAGCCGCGACAGCAGCACCGCGGCCGCATGGCCTTCGGCGAGGTCGCGCACCATCGCGCGCGGGATCACCATGCCGGCGGATGCACCGATCGCCGACAGCGCACGGAACGCCGCCAGCCACTGGATCGACGGCGCCAGCGCACAACCCAGGCAGGAGACGGTATAGATCGCAGTGGCGACGATCAGCGGCCGCTTGCGGCCGAACCGGTCGGACAGCGTGCCCTGGCTCATCTGCCCGATGGCGAGGCCGGCGAACCAGGCCGCCAGCGTCAGCTGCGCCGAACCCGGAGGCGAGCGGAAGGAGGACTCGATCGCCGGAAAGGCCGGCAGGTACATGTCGGTGGTGGATGGCCCGACGGCGGTGAGAAAGCCGAGAAGGATGGGAAGCCAGGCGGGGAACCTCATCGGCGGTTCATTACAGGATGCGCAGGAATAGGCCAGCGGAGGACGGATGACATGACGGACCAGATCACTGCCGCGTTCGGGGCGGAGCGCGTGCCGGTCAGCCGGCTTGGCTTCGGCGGCGCGCCGGCGGGGCTGAGCAATTACCTGGGCGTCTACGACGCAGCGGCCGCCGCCAATCGCGAAGCCATGCTCTGCGCGCTGCGTCGCGCGGTCGAGCTTGGCATAAGCTACTTCGACACCGCGCCGGGCTATGGCGACGGACTGGCCGAGGCGATCTTCGGCGAGGCGCTGGAGCGCGAACCCGTGCTCCTGGCCACCAAGGTCCTGCTCACCGCGGCGGGGCGGGTGCGGCAGTCGCTGGAGGCAAGCCTGCGCCGGCTGCGCCGCGACCGCGTGGACCTGCTGCAATTGCATGGCGCGTCGTACGGAGCCGACGAGACTGACCTAGTGATGCGCAAGGGCGGCATGCTGGACGAGTTGCTGCGCCTGAAGGCGGAAGGGCTGGTCGGGCTGACCGGCTTCACCAGCGAGGACAACAACGCGGCGGTGTTCCGCTTCATCGAATGCGGCGGGTTCGACGTGATGCAGATCTGCTACAACCTGCTGCACCAGCACCCGTACGATCCGACGCGTCCGTTCGGCAGCCTGCTCGAGGCGAAGCGCCGCGGCATGGCGACGGTGACGATGCGCACCGCAACGTCGGGCACGCTGCAGCGCTGGCTGCGGATGGTGAACCCTGCCGATACTTTCGACTATACGCCGGCGCTGATCCAGTTCGTGCTGTCCAATCCGCTGGTCGATGTGGCGCTGGTCGGCATGCGCGACGCGGCCGAGGTGGCGGCGAATGTGCGGCTGTGGCGCGATGTCGGCGGACGGATCGACATCGCTGCGCTGCACGCGCGGTACGCGTGAGATCCCCCACCTCACCTGACCTCTCCGCCCCAGGGCGGAGAGGAAACGTGCGTCTCAGTTGACGCTCCTTGATGTGCCTCGCATGGTGCCGCTCAGTTCGGAGAACGCCGCACCATGGCTCTGAGCCGCACGACCCGCGTGAACATCCTACTCGGCAACGGTCACTTCCTGTCGCACTTCTATGGCCTGTGCCTGCCGCCGCTGTTCATCGCCTGGCAGTCGTCGTTCAACGTGAGCTTTGCCAAGTTGGGCCTGGCGGCGGCACTGATGTCGGCTTCCTCGGCAGTGTTCCAGACGCCGGTCGGCTTCCTGGTGGACCGCTTCGGCGCACGCCGCTTCCTGATCGGCGGCGCGCTGCTGATGTCGCTGTGCATCACCGCCATGGGGTTCACCACCAGCTTCTGGCAGATCCTGCTGCTGGCGCCGCTGTCCGGCATGGGCAACTCGGTGTTCCACCCCTGCGACTACGCGATCCTGTCAGGCTCGGTGGACAAGGACCGCATGGGCCGCGCCTTCGCGCTGCACACGTTCAGCGGCAATCTGGGTTTCGCCACGGCACCGCCGGTGATGGCGCTGCTGGCTGTGACTTTGGGCTGGCGCGCCAGCCTGATCGTGGTGGGGCTTCTCGGCGTTCCGGTGGCGATCTCCATCCTGCTGCAAAGCACGATACTGAAGGACCAGGTGCGGCACGAGCCGGCGCATGCCGGCCCGGTGCCGTCCGGGCGCGAGTTGCTGACCAGCCGCACCATGCTGCTGTTCTTTGGCTTCTTCCTGCTGGGGTCGATGGGCGGGTCCGGCGTGCAGGCATGGCTGATCACCGTGCTGCATACGGTGAAGGGTATGGCGATCGAGGCAGCGTCCTCGGCGCTTACCGGCTACATGGCGGGCTCCACGGTTGGCGTGCTGGTGGGTGGCTGGTTTGCCGACACCTACAAGCGGCAGGTGCTGGCCTTCGCCGTGCTGCTGACAATCGCCTCGGCGCTGCTGACCGTGTCCGTGGGCTGGCTGACCATGCCGGCGCTCGCGGTCATCGCGGTCATGTTCGCGTCCGGGCTTGCTCTCGGCGCCAGTCGCACGCCGCGCGACGTGATGTTGAAGGACGCCGCACCGCCAGGACAGATCGGCAAGGTGTTCGGCTTCGTCAGCGCCGGTCTGCCACTCGGTGGCGCGCTGACCCCGGTGCCGTTCGGCTGGCTGATCGACCGCGGGCACCCCGAACTGATCCTGGTGCTGGTGGCCGTGCTGCTGCTGGCGAGCCTGCTCTGCGTCGGCACAGCACGGTCGGTGGCGCGACGCGAGCCGGCGACGGCGGCGGCGGAGTAGCGCCTCTACAGCTCGCCCAGCTTGGGCTGGCGCGCGAGCCTGCTGCGCTTGCGCCGGGCGCGCTGCTTGTCGTCAGCAGGCGCCTTCACCTCGACCAGCAGGGGCATGCATATTTGCGGGTCGGATTGCGGCTGGCGTCCATCGCGCGCCGCCCTCGCCAGGTTCTCCAGCACTCGCCTGCGATGATCGTCGGCCTTGGTCGACAAAGCGCCTCCTGCACTCAGGCGCGCTTGCGTGCGCCCTTGGACGCGGGGGCCGCAGCCGCCTTGGTCTTAGCCTCCTTGGCCGGCTTCCGTGACGGCGGCGCCGGCGCGTCAGCCGCCTGACCCAGACTCTTCTTCAGCGCTGCCATCAGGTCAATGACGTTGCCGCGGTCCGGTTCGGCCGGCTCGCTGACGTCGACACCCTCACCCTTCAACTTGGCGTCGATCATCGCGCGGAGCCGCGTCTCGTAGCGATCCTCGAGATCGGCCGGGTCGTATTTCGTCGTCTGCCGATCGATCAACTGCTTCGCAAGCTGCACCATCTCCGGATCGGGCGTGCCTTCGGCAACATTGCCGAACACGCCGTGCGCGTCGTTGATGTCGCTCTGTTCGTCGAGTGTGTGGGCGACCAGGCCGCCTTCCGTGGCACGCAGCGCGATCGTGCGTTCGCGCTGGCCGATCACCACGCGCGCCAGCGCCACGCGCCTGGTCTCGGCGATCGCCTCGTGCAGCACGGCATAGACGTCACGCCCCGCGTCGCCATCCGGCGCGAGATAGTAGCTGCTGGCGTAGTAGATCGGATCGATCGAACCGACCTCGACGAACTTCTCGATGTTCAGCACCGAGGAGCTTTCGACCTTGACGCTGTCGAAGTCCTCATCGTTCAGCACGACGAACTGGTTCTTGCGGAACTCGTAGCCCTTCACCAGGTCGCGCCGCTGCAGTTCCTCGTCGGTCTCCGCATCGACAGTGACCATGCGGATGCGATTGCCGGTCTTCGGGTTGATCAGGTTGAACCGGATCGCAGAGCGCTCGTGCTTGGCGTTCCACAGCGCCACGGGGCAGGAGACCAGGGCAAGGCGCAGGTGGCCGCGCCAGATAGGGCGTGCGGGCATCGCGTCAGGCCGCCCGGTAGTGCGGGAACCACGCGCGGCGCGCCCTCTCGGCCTCGCCCCGCTCCTCCGCCTCGGCCTTGTCGTCCTCCACAGCATCACCGAGCAGCGCGAGCAGATCGGTCACCGCGCCCTCGATATCCACCGTCGCGTCCTGAACATTCCGTCCATACCCGTCGCCTTGCGCCAGCCGCGCCTGGTGCTCGACCAGCTTCAGCGCCTGCCGCAGTCGATCGAGGCGTTCGCCGGAAAATGCGAACTGATCGGGAACAGCTTCTTTTGCATTCATAGGTTAAACGGTGGCGGTGACCACGGCGCTTGAAAAGTGGCATGTCACAGCCCGGTTGGCATTCATTCCGGCATTGGATGTGAGGTTCCGTCGCTACCTGGCTCGAATCGCTATGAAGCAGCGAGTCAATTGCCTGGCGCCGGCCTGGTGCACACGATTTCGCGAGCCCCGAGCCGCCTTGTCACCGCCGGTCCGAAGGTCCAGCGTAGCTGCGGCTACCAACTGGTCCGGGGGAAACGGAATGATCGACCACGGCCGCTGGCGCCTGCCAGCGATTGCGACTGCTTTGCTGTTTGGCCTGACCACCGCGGCGCTTGCCGCTGATCCAGAAATCGGTGCGCTGCTCAAAGGCCCGGTCGGCAAGGACTGGGTGACCAACGGCGGCAACATGACCAACCAGCGCTATTCGACGCTGAAGCAGATCAACACCGACAACGTGAAGCAGCTCAAAGGCGCGTGGATGACCCGCCTGAAGGGCTCCGGCATGGGCGGCAAATACTCCGCCGAAGCGACGCCGCTGGTGAGGGACGGCATCATGTATGTCGTCACCGGCAACGACGACGTGTTTGCGCTCGACGCGAAGACCGGCGAGTTCAAGTGGGAACGCTGGTCCGGCATCGACCAGCAGATCACCACCGTCTGCTGCGGCTGGCTGAACCGCGGTCTCTCGATGGGCGAGAACATGCTGTTCCTGGGTCAGCTCGATGCCAATGTCGTGGCGCTCGACATCAAGACCGGCAAGGAAGTGTGGAAAACCCCGGTCGAGGATTGGAAGAACGGCTACGGCGTCACCGCTGCACCGCTTTATTACGACGGCATCGTCTACAGCGGCGTGACCGGCGGCGAGTATGGTGTACGCGGCCGCCTGACCGCGCTCGATGCGAAGACCGGCAAGATCCTGTGGCGCTCCTACACGCTGCCGGCTCCCGGTGAGGTCGGCGCTGACACGTGGCCCGCCGGTACGACACACGCGATGCGCGGTGGCGCTTCGATCTGGAACACGCCGGCACTCGATCCCGACCTGGGGCTGGTTTACTTCGCCACCGGCAATTGCGGGCCTGATTACGACGGCTCGATGCGCGAGGGCGACAATCTGTTCTGCGCCTCGATCATGGCAATCGACGCGAAGACCGGGCAGTACAAGTGGCACTTCCAGGAAGTGCATCATGACATCTGGGACTATGACGCCGCGAGCCCGGTGGTGCTGTTCGACACCACGCTGAACGGGCAGCCGCGCAAGGCGCTGGCGCAGGCCGGGCGCACCGGGTGGGTGTATATACTGGATCGCACCAATGGCAAGCCGCTGGTCGGCATCGACGAGAAGCCGGTGCCGCAGGAGCCGCGACAGAAGACCGCGAAGACGCAGCCGATCCCGGTGGGTGATCCGACCGTGCCGATCTGTGCCGAACCGCTGCCGGGCTATCCGAAAGCTGGGTGCCTGTATGAGGTGTTCTGGGATACGCCGGTGGTGATCCAGCCGGGTGGGCAGGGCGGCACCAACTGGTCGCCGATGCCGTACAGCCCCGATACCGGGCTGCTCTATGTGCCAGGCACAATTCGTTCCAGCGCCTTCGTGCGCTACGGCGAGAACACCTGGAAGAACGGCTTGCCGTACACCGGCGGCACCCAGGCACCGCCGATCAACTCGATATTGGCCGGCACGTTCACGGCGATCACCGCGACGACCAACAAGATCGCCTGGCAGCAGCAGATGCCGTATCGCATGGGTGGCGGCGGCGGCTCGACGGTGACTGCGGGCGGTCTGCTGCTGCGCGGCGAACCGGATGGCAACTTCGTGGCGCTGAACGCCAAGACCGGCGACGTGCTGTTCAAGTTCCAGACCGGCTTCGGCGCCGACGCACCGCCGATGGTCTACGAGGTGGACGGTCAGGAGTACATCAGCATTGTCACCGGCGGCAATCGGATCCAGGGCAGCGCGACGGGTGACGCGGTCTGGACATTCGCGCTCAATGGCAATGTGCAGCCGCTGTGGCCGCCGCCGCCGCCTGCCACCATCGCCGGACCGCTTGGCCCGATCGCCGAGGGCGTCGCGAAGATCCAGATCGGTGCGAACAACACCGAGTTCTCGTATCTGCCGGCGCGGACGCGGATCAAGTCGGGAACCCAGGTGACCTTCACCAACTCAGGTGGTCTGCCGCATACGGCAACCGCGACGGCTGGAATGGAAGGCAAGTGGGACACCGGCGTGCTGGGCAACGGTGACACGAAGACGGTCACGTTCGACAAGCCTGGCAACTACTACTTCATCTGCACGCCGCATCCGTGGATGTACGGGCAGATCATCGTCGAATAGTCGATGCTGCGTATCCTGGTGCCGGCATCCCAGGCGCCAGGATACGCTTCGCATTCTTGCTGTTGTTGCTGATCATGGCGTCGCGCGCAGCGTGGTCGGATGCGGGCGGCGTCAGCGACGAGTGGGTCATGGCGACAGTCCGCCACCACTGCGCGATGTGTCACGCCGAGACGCCATCGCACACCATGCTGCTGGGTCAGGCTCCGCCGAAAGGCGTCGTGCTGGAGAGCATCGATGACGTGCGTCGGTTCGCGCCGCGCATCACCGAGATGGTGGTGCGGAAGAAGACCATGCCGTTCGGCAACGAGACCGCGATGACCGAGGCGGATCGCGCGAAGTTCAGCCAGTGGCTGGCGGGCAGTGACGTTCAGCGGGTTTCCTGCCAGCTGGCGCGCACCTGGATTTCACACTGGAACTGTAGTGGC
Organism: Acetobacteraceae bacterium; assembly: GCA_035701785.1. GTDB lineage: Bacteria > Pseudomonadota > Alphaproteobacteria > Acetobacterales > Acetobacteraceae > JAMXLO01. The sequence goes on from DASSRN010000126.1 coordinate 7,609, forward strand.
CCCTGGCAGTAGCCGCGCAGGCAGATCTGCGTGTTGTCTTTGTCTAACCTGATGCGCGCTTCTGCCTTTTCCACCTTCCAGTCGGGATCGCCGCCAGGATCCATCATGCGCGCGGTGACCACGTCGGTCTTCACGCTGTCCGGGACGATCTTCCAGCCGCTCTGCGCCTCGGTGCAGCTTTCGTTGGTCAGCAGATGGGTCGGTGGCTGTGCGTCCAGGATCAACGCTGTCTCGTGCACTTCGAGTCCGTTGGTCACGGCTCGGGTCTCAGCGATTGCCGGCACGGCGCCAGCGACGAGTAGCACGATCCATCCAGTTCGCACGTTCCGTTTCACTCCTTGCCGATCAACAACACGAGTCTAGCGGAGTGCGCGCATGCGCAAAATGGTGCGGCTGATGGCGTGACAAGCATCGGGGCCACTGCTAGCGTTCGCGCACGATTGTTGGGGCAGGAAATGGCGGAGGAAGACGACAAATCGCAGCATCGCGCGATTTGCCCGTGTGCCGCTGCGACGGGACGGCGGGCGCTGCTGACGGCAGGTATTGGTGTCGCCATAAGTTGGACCGCCGTCAGCGCGCAGGCGCAATCGGAAGAAGCGAACGAGCGGCCGAAGGCAGGCGATCTGCTGGTCAAAGACGACAGCGCGCAGCCTGTTCCGCTTGCCCCCGACAGCCTGCCGGTTGGTGCCGGCCAGGTGATGGCATGGCCGCTGGACCCGACCGACAACGTGCTGCGCAACGGCTCGCGGCTCAACAAGGTGCTGCTGGTTCGGCTCGATCCAGCGGTGCTCGACGAGCAGACACGCGACCGATCGGCCGATGGCGTGGTGGCCTATTCCGCGATCTGCCCGCACACAGGGTGCGAGGTGGTGAACTGGTCTGCTGAGCGGCAGATCCTCGAATGTCCGTGCCACAACTCGCAATACGATCCGAAGGCGGGTGCACGGGTGATCGCTGGCCCTTCGCCGCGCGGTCTCGCTGCACTGCCGCTACGCGTTGCCGATGGCAAGCTGGTGGTCGCCCGCCCGTTCATCGGTCGATTGGGCATCCAGCAGATGTAGTTGCAAGCAGCGACCGCGGTGGTCGCGATGGCTTCGATGCAAGAAGGGGGAAACATGCCGGATCGGAAAGCGACGTGGCGGTGGACGACTGGTGCCGCTCTGACGTTGGGACTGCTCGCATCGACTGCACTGGCACAGCAGAACCCGCCGCCGGCGCCGCCCGCTGCGCCTGATCCGATGCCTGCCAATGGCGATGCCGTTGCTGCACCGACGCCGCTTGCGCCAGTTCTCTCGCAATACAAGTCGGTGACAGCCGATCGCCTGACCCAGCCGGATGATGGCGACTGGCTGATGTTCCGTCGCACGTATAACGGCTGGGGCTACAGTCCGCTGAGCCAGATCAATGCGCAGAACGCGGCGCGACTGCATCCCGTGTGGAGCATGGCGACCGGGCAGGTCGAAGGGCACCAGGCGCCACCGATCGTCAACAACGGCGTGATGTTCGTCGCGACCCCGGGCAATCAGCTGCTCGCGGTCAATGCCAAGACCGGCGATCTGCTGTGGCGCTTCAAGCGGCCGATCCCGGAAGACATGATCCAGCTGCATCCGACCAGCCGCGGCGTCGGGCTGTGGGGCGACAAGGTGTTCTACGCCGCGACCGATGCGGTGCTGGTGGCGATCGATGTCAAGACCGGCAAGGAGGTATGGAACGCCAAAGTCGCGGACTACACCAAAGGCTATTACATGTCGCTGGCGCCGCTGGTGATCAACGGCAAGGTGCTGGTCGGATCATCCGGTGGCGAACTCGGCGTGCGCAGCTTCGTCGCGGCGTTCGATGCCGATACCGGCAAGGAAGCGTGGCGCACCTACACCATTCCGGCGCCCGGTGAGCCTGGCAGCGAGACCTGGCCGAAGGGCGATCAGTGGAAGACCGGCGGCGGTTCGGTGTGGGTGACCGGCGTCTATGATCCGGCGACCAACCTGACGTTTTGGGGCACCGGCAATGGTGGTCCGTGGATGGGTGATCAGCGGCCTGGCGACAATCTGTATACGTCTTCGGTGATGGCACTCGACGCGAACACGGGTGCGATCAAGGGCTTCCACCAGTACGTTCAGAACGAGTCATGGGACTGGGACGAGGTGTCGCCACCGATCATCGTCGACTACACGCATGACGGTAAGCCGGTGAAGGGCCTGGTCGATGTCGCGCGCGACGGGTATCTGTGGATGCTCGAGCGCACTGCCGACAAGATCAACTTCGTGTCCGGTCAGCCGTTCGTCTACCACAACACGTTCACCGGACTTGATCCGAAGACCGGCCATCCGATCGTCGCGGAAGAGCACAAGCCGGGCACTGGCAAGATGGCGGACTTCTGCCCCAGCCTGTGGGGCGGCAAGGACTGGCCGCCGGTTGCCTATAGTCCGAAGACGAAGCTGCTGTACATCCCCGCCAACGACAACCTCTGCGGCGCGATCGTTGGTCGCCCGGTCGCCTACACTGCGGGACAGCCTTATACCGGGGTGACCAGCTGGCTGTATCTGCGCAAGGGCGCCGATCATATCGGCGAGGTGCAGGCCTGGGACCTCGACACCAAGAAGAAGGTGTGGACCCACAGCTATGGCATGAGCGAGAACTGGGGCCCGCTGCTGGCGACCGGCGGCGACGTGCTGTTCGAAGGCGGCACCAACGATCGCAAGTTCCGCGCGCTCGATGCGACGAACGGCAATGTGCTGTACGAGTTCCCGATGCCGTCCGGCGTGAACGGCGTGCCGATGTCGTTCCAGGTGGACGGCAAGCAGTATATCGCCGTGCAGAGCGGCTGGGGCGTGGATGCGGCACGCATGCAACTGCGGCTGAACCTGGTTCGTCCGGGTGCGTATCCCGAGGTTCCGCAGGGCGGCTCGGTCTGGGTGTTCGCCGTCGATTGATCGAAGCCCGTGTCACCGCGCGCCTCTCTTGGGCGTGCGGCGGCAGGTTGCTTGGCCGTGCGGCGGCGTGCTTGGCTGGCGACATGCGTTCCGCATTCCGCTGCGCCTGGTTGCCGTTGGTGGCTGTTGCCTTGTCGGCGGCTGCGCCCACGGATCAGCAGTTCCAATCCGGCCTGTCGGCATACAACACAGGCGACTACACGAACGCCATGCGCGACTGGCTGGGTCTCGCGGAGCAGGGCGATCCCGCGGCCCAGGCCGGCATCGGCTTCCTGTTCCACAAGGGTCTGGGCGTGGTGCAGGACGACGCCGAGGCGGCGAAGTGGTTCGTGAAAGCCGCCGAGAAGGGTCAGGCTGAGGCACAGTTGTTGCTGGGTACGCTGTTCTACTTCGGCACAGGCGTGCCGCAGAGCTATGTGACCGCGTTCGCGTGGTGCGACATCGCGGAGACCAACGGGCAGTCCGATGCGTCGGAATGCCGCGACGCCGCGCTTGAGCATATGACAGCGGCCGAGACAGCGGAGTCCTTCAGGATCGTCACCGAATGGCAGAACCGTCATCCGCGCGCCGCGCCGTGACGGAAGCGAGGCAATACGAATGGATCTGCAACTCGCCGACAAAGTCGTACTGATCACCGGTTCCAGCCGCGGCATCGGATTGGCCACCGCACATGCATTCGCCGCCGAAGGCTGCCGGCTGATGCTGTCGGCGCGCTCAGCTGAAGCGCTGCGCGACGCGGAGGCGGCTGTGCAGGCCAGCGGCGCTCGCGTTGCGACTATGGTTGCAGATGTAACCAAAGTGGCCGATGCGACGAGCCTCGTCCAGGCGACAGTCGCCGCGTTCGGTGGCATCGACATCCTTATCAACAATGTCGGCGGAGGCGGCGGAGGGCGTACGATTGCTGACAGTTCGGACGAGGACTGGCGCAGCACGCTGGAGATCAACCTGCTGCAGACGGTGCGCATGATGCGGCTTGCGCTGCCGCACATGCGGGGTCGCAGCGGTGCCGCGGTGGTGAACGTCTCGTCGATCTCCGGCTGGTCGGCGCAGCTTGCGGGCTCCGGCCAGTATGGTGCGGCCAAGGCAGCGCTGATCTTTGATGCCGAGCGCTGGGCGCTGGAGTTCGTGCCGCATGGCGTGCGGGTGAACACGGTGTCGCCGGGCTCGATCCTGGTGGAGGGCAATGGCTGGGACCGCTATCGCCTGGCGAGCCAGGCGAACTACGACGACTACGTGCGGCATGGCTTTCCGATGGGGCGTCTTGGCAAAGCCCAGGAAGTTGCCGACGTCATCGTGTTCCTGGCGTCGGCCCGTGCGCACTGGATCAATGGCAGGAACATTCCGGTCGACGGGCTGGAGCAGCCATACGCGGCGATCGACCGTCGCCCGTACTGAATGCCGACGCTGCTGATCGTCTATCACTCGCTGACCGGCGGCACGCGGCAGATGGCAGAGGCGGCGGCGAATGCCGCGCGCAGCGAAGCGGAGGTGAGCGTCCGGCTGCTGACGGCGCCCGATGCGCACGCTGCGGAGGTGCTCGCCGCCGATGGGATCATCTTCGCGACGCCGGAGAACCTCGCGGCGATTGCCGGCAGGATGAAGGACTTCTTCGACCGCTGCTATTACCCGGTGCTGGATCGCATCAACGGCAGGCCCTACGCGATCATGATCTGCGCCGGCAGCGACGGACAGAATGCCGCGCGACAGATCGCCCGCATCGCGACCGGCTGGCGGCTGCGCCCGATCGCTGAACCGCTGATCGTCTGCACGCATGCACAGACGCCCGAGGCAATCCTGGCGGAAAAGCAGATCAGTGATGCAGAACTTGGGCGCTGCCAGGAACTTGGGGCCGCCTTCGCTGCCGGGCTGGCTAGCGGCATTTTCTGACCAGGACCGCTACGGCATCACCAATGCCGCCTCGGCAAGCTGCTTCGCCGTCACGAAGTCGTAGTTCCGATAGAGATGCAGCTTGTTGGTCATCGCCGGACCGCCGTAGAACTTCTCGTACTGCTGGTGCCGGCCGGCGAACTCGCTGCCGATCAGATCCCACGCCAGCTTCAGCAGCGCCACTCGTCGCTTCGAAGCGTATCCAGGTGACGCAACATACCGTTCCAGCTCTGCCGCGGTCTCTGGATTCTCATAATCATGCAGCGATGACGGCAGCATGATCATAGCCCCGCCGCTCAGGTCGCGCGCAATGTCGATGAGCCGCGGGTTGATGTCGGACTGAAGTGCCATCACCGAATAGAGCGCCACGCGGGATGGCCACACCACGCCATCCTCGACCGTCGCGCGTGTCTCCTGCGCTTCCACCATGATGTCGACGATCGAGGCCAGCGCCGCCATCTCCCCAAGTTGCGCCTGCGCTGCGGGCAGTGCATCGACGCCGGTGATCTCGCAGTGATGCTTCATTACACCGAGCAGGAACCGCAACTTGGTCGCGTAGCGGATCTGCGCCTGGTAGTTGCCGTAGATGTGCGACGGCGTCCTGCGCCACTGATCGCGGCAGAGCTCGATGTTGCGATAGATGAACACGCGTTCCCACGGCACGAACACGTTGTCCAGCGTGATCAGCGCATCGGTCTCATCGAACCGGCTCGACAGCGGATAGTCGAACGGCGTGACCGCGTTCGTGGCATACGACCGCCGCGCGTAGATCTTCATGCCCGGCGCATTGATCGGAATGGCGACGCTGATCGCATGGTTCTCGTCGCCGGGAACCTGCGGATGGATGCAGCTCAGGAACAGGTAGTCGGAGAACGGCGCGCCGGTGGCCAACTGCTGCGCGCCCTTCAGGATGATGCCGCCATCGCGTTCCGCGACGACGCCCGCGCACAGCGTCGGGTCGGACTGGCCATGCGACGGCTTGCTGCGGTCGATCTGCGGCGGCGCCAACGCATAGGAGATGTACAGGTGGTTGTCCCGCGCATACTCGTAGAACGCCAGCAGGTTGTCGGCGTAGTGCTGTCCGTCGGTCGCGAACAGCGATGGCTTCGCGGCAAAGCCGGCGAAGAACCCGGCGACGTGATCCGGGGTGCGGCCCATCAGGCCAAACGTATGTTCGGCCCAGCGCTGCAACATCCGGCGCCGCGGCCGCAGATCCTCTGGCCGCTGTGGCACGTGATAGCACCACAGCACCGGCTTGCCGGTCGTGGGCGACGGATACGTCATCAGCTCGCGATTGGCCGGATCGGCGGCGATGTCCCACAGCCCGGCGATCGATCGGGCGGCGCCACGGAACGCCGGATGCGACGTGACGTCGCGCACGATCTCGCCGTCATAGACGACCTGGCGACCATCATCGCGGATCGAGGCCAGGTACTGCTCCCCGGTCCGCAGCCCGGCGGAGAACTGCGAAGTTTCCTGTGTTGTTTGCATCGCAGCCCCCCGGTTCAGCTACGTCCCTAGTTGGTCAGATTGTAGAACTGTGCGGCGTTGTCGCAGGTGATCTTGCGGATGTCCGCGGCCGACAGGCCCTTGAACTGCTCATCGATATACTTCGTCGACTCAGGCCAGATGCCGTCGGTGTGCGGGTAATCCGATCCCCACATCAGCGTATCCACGGTCATCAGATTGTTGACGTTGAGCAGCTTCGGCCCGATCGGATCGAACTGGAACGTCGCCTTGCACTGGCGCTGCCAGTACTCCGACGGCTTCAGCTTCATCAGATCGCGGAACCGGTCCTCGAACTCGAAGTCCATGCGGTCGAGCGCGTAGGGGATCCAGCCGATGCCGCTCTCGCCGAACGACACGCGCAGGCGCGGATAACGCTCGAACACGCCGGCGCCCATCATCGCGGCCAGGATGTGGATCAGCCCCATCTGGAATGCCGACACGCCGGTGAACATCGCCGCACGCCGGATCTTCGCATCGGTCTGCTCGCGAGCGCGCGGCGGCGTAGTCGGGAAGGTGTGGAAATGCAGCGGCAGCTGGACTTCGTCCACTACCTTCCACAACGGCTCCCAGCACGGATGCCACATCGGCTCCATGTCCCATGAGCAGGACAGTTCCAGCCCCTTCAGCCCCATCTTCGCGCAGCGCCGGACCTCCTGCACCGCCCAGTCGATGTCGCCGTAGGGCAGGCAGGCAAGGCCGATATGCCGGTCCGGATAGTGGCTGCAGAAATCCTTCAGCCAGTCATTGTAGATCCTGAACATCTCGGCCGCGGCCTCGTGGTCCTTCAGCTTCGAAGCGGAGCCCAGGATGCCGAAGATCACTTCGGCATCGACGCCGTCGCGGTCCATGTCCTTGGCGCGCAGATCCGGGTCGCTGACGCGGCGGATGTCCTTCTTGCCGTCCTCGAACAGGCCGGTCTCGGCCATGATGTCCACGCGCCGGTTCTGGCCTGGCACCAGCTTCGCCCCGCTTGGTCCAACGCCGTTCTTCAGGCCGAAATTGGCGCCGCTCTTGGTGACCCATTGCGGTCCGTCGGGGCCATCCTCGACATAGGGCATGCGGTCCTTCATCTCGCGCGACGCGTTCTCGACGAACAGTGTCGGCGGCATCCAGGGCATGTCGAGGTGGCAGTCCGCGGAAATGCGATTGTAGCGCATGGCGTTTCTCTCCGTGTAGTTGACCAGCCGGCGGGAAGCTTCCGCCTGCGCGGCACGGGTGGCAAGTTTGGTTGCTGCGCGACGCCGGGGCTGCTGATTCGGCTGCTGATCTGCCGCGCTGAGCGCTGTGCCTTCCGCAGGCCAGGTGAAGTGTGAACGACGTCACTGCCGATCGCCGGTGCTTGTGCTGAGCATATGCCATGCCTCTCGCGACCAAAGCCGAATTGCTGGAGATCGTGCCTGAGCTGCGAGCTATGGCAGCAGCCTCCGAAGCACAGGCTGTGCGGGATACGCTCAATCAACTGGCGGACCGCTACGCTGCGATGGTCGTCGCCGTGGAGCGGGGTCTCGGTGGTCACGCTGGGGCCCAGGATCGCGACTGGTAGTTGGCGTAGCAGCCCCCACCTCTCCTGACCTCTCCGCCCCTCGCGGCGGAGAGGAAATAGGACTATTTCCCTTGACATGCAGCAAGGTTTGTTCTTAATACGTTCGCCTGAATGGACGCGCCAATCATCCCTCCGTCGGCCGATACAATCCCCAGCTCCATCTACCTCGAGCTTGCCCATACGCTGCGCAAAAGCCTGCCCGCGCTGGTGACCGACACTCCGGAGGATGCGACGCGGTGGGAACGGGCGGCGATCGAGCATGCCGCCTCGCTGCTGCCCGTCACCGCCGACGAAGCGAACCTTGCCGCACTGTATGTTGCGGCGAGCGCGCAGGCGCTGGATTGCCTGCGGCTCGCGCGGCTGTATCCCAACGACACCGCCGTCGTGCTGAAATGCACGGCGCAAAGCGCTGGTATGATGCGTCAGGCGCGCTCGTTCCGCACGGCACTGGAGCGCGCGCAGATTGCGCGGCGGAAGCGCGCGCCAGATGCCAATACGACGAAGCGGCAGGTTAGCGCACCGGTGGTCGATGCGCCGGCAAAGGAGCCGCCGCCTGAGCCATTCAGGCCGAACCCGATTGCCGAGGCCGAACGCTACGCGCTGCACCACCGCAAGCGGGCGGTGCTGATCCGCCGGCTGGGCCACCTGCCGCAGAAGTTTGGTTGGCTGGCACCCGAGGTGGTGCACGCGATCGCCACTGGCAGTACGCCGATCGTGCGCGGGCTCGATGAGAAGCCGACGAGGACGGCGGCGGTCGCGGCGTAGAGGCCCCCTCCCGCAAGGGGAGGGGGAGTAGGGAGACGCGGCAATTACCCGGTCGGATCGGACGGCACGCTGCTATCCGCGTTATTTGCGTGCATTTGCGTGTTCTGCGTTAGATTCTTTCTTTGTCTGCCGCGTTTCGCACGACGATCCGTTGTTCTCTGCAAGCGTAACACTGAGACGTATGCGAGAGAACGCGTATCAGTCGTCATCCGTGACGCGGCGGACAAGAACCTCCCGCTTGCCGACATGGTTGGCGGGGCCGACCACGCCTTCCTTCTCCATCTGCTCGATCAGCTTGGCGGCGCGGTTGTAGCCAAGGTTCAGGTGGCGCTGGATGAAGCTGGTGCTCGCCTTGCCCTCGCGCGCCACGATTTCCACCGCCTGCTCGTAGAGCCCGCGCTCGCCGTCGCCCGTTGCGCTGAAGCCCGGCAACGGCGCGCCCTGGTCGTCGTCGCCGGGTTCGGTGACTTCCTCGAGGTAGGCAGGATCGCCCTGCTCGCGCAGGAACTCGACGACCTTCTCCACCTCGTCGTCGGAGACGAAGGGACCGTGCACGCGGGTGATCCGGCCGCCGCCCGCCATGTACAGCATGTCGCCCATGCCCAGCAGCTGCTCTGCCCCCTGTTCACCCAGGATGGTGCGGCTGTCGAACTTGCTGATGACCTGGAAGCTAATGCGCGTCGGGAAGTTGGCCTTGATCGTGCCGGTGATCACGTCCACCGACGGGCGCTGGGTCGCCATGATGACATGGATGCCGGCGGCGCGCGCCATCTGCGCGAGGCGCTGCACCGCGGCCTCGATCTCCTTGCCGGCAACCATCATCAGGTCGGCCATCTCGTCCACCACCACGACGATCAGCGGCAGCGGCTGGAGCACCAGCGGCTGTTCCTCGAAGGTCGGGCGGCCGGTGTCGGGATCGAAGCCGGTCTGCACGCGGCGGGTCACGACCTCGCCCTTGGCGCGCGCCTCGGCCACGCGGTCGTTGTAGCCGGATAGGTTGCGCACCCCGAGCTGGCTCATCGCGCGATAGCGGCGTTCCATCTCGCGCACAGTCCATTTCAGCGCGGTCACCGCCTTGGCGGGCTCGGTCACCACCGGCGCCATCAAATGCGGGATGCCCTCGTACATCGAGAGCTCCAGCATCTTGGGGTCGATCAGGATCAGGCGGCACTGATCGGGCGACAGGCGATACAGCAGCGACAGGATCATCGCGTTGACGCCGACCGATTTGCCCGACCCGGTGGTGCCGGCGATCATCAAATGCGGCATACGCGCCAGGTCCGCGAACAGCGGCGCGCCGTTGATCTCCTTGCCGAGTGCCAGCGTCAGCCGTCCGGGATGCTTCTGGATCTCGTCCGAGGACAGGATCTCTGACAGGAACACCGTCTCGCGCTTGGCGTTCGGCACCTCGATGCCGATGACGTTGCGGCCCGGCACGGTGGCGATGCGCACCGCGGTCACCGACAGGCTGCGCGCCACGTCGTCCGCCAGGCCGATCACGCGCGCGCTGCGGATGCCGGGCGCCGGCTCCAGTTCATACAGCGTGACCACGGGGCCGGGGCGGATCTCCACGATGCTGCCCTGCACGCCGTAATCGGACAGCACGGATTCCAACAGCCGCGCGTTGGCCTGCAGCGCATCCTCGCTGGGGCCGCTGACCGCGTGGGTGGGCGCCGGCTTCAGCAGCGACAGCGGCGGGAACTGCCAGCCGGCCTCGTGCAGCGGCAGGCTCTCCTGCTGTGGCCGCCGGGCGGGTGCGGCCGGGCGGCTGGTGCGCGCGACGACCGGCGGCGGCGCCTGGTCCATGGGCGGGACGACCCGCGTCGCCGAGGGTGGCGGCTCGCGGCGGACCGGCGGCGCGTCGGCACGCCGGCGGAACGCGAGCCAGCGCGGCAGGTGGGGACGCGGCAGGCGGATCGGCACCGCGCGCGCCAGCCGCATGCCGCGAGCGACCGCGCGGCCGGCTGCTCGCCATTCGCCGGGCGACAGTCCCAGGGCGAGGATCGTCAGGGTGATCGCCAAGGCGAGCCCGATGGCCCAGATCATCAGCGCGCCAGTGGGGCCCAGCAGGTCCCGCCCGACGGTCAGGCCGGTCGAGGCGAGCAGCCGGCCGATTGCACCGCCTGGCCCCGCGACCGTCGGCCAACTGAAGCCGCGCGGCGTCGGCACGGCGGCGAACGCGGCCGCCAGCACCGGGGTCGCCGCCAGCAGGGCAGCGAGCCGGGCCGCGATGCTGCCCACGCCGCGATGCGACGCGATCCGCCATGCCCAGGCGAGCATCGCCAGCCCGGGCAGTGCGCCGGCGGCGCCAAACCCTTGCAGCAGCAGGTCTGCCAGGATCGCGCCGACCGGGCCAGCCAGATTGCCGGTGTGGCGCGAGGTCGCGGTGTTCAGCGACGGGTCGCGCGGGTCGTAGCAGGCCAGCGCCACCAGCAGGGTGAGCCCCAGCAGCCCGAGCGCCAGCCCGCCGAGGCCGGCCGAGCGCTGCCTGATCAGCGCCCGTATGGTCGGTGACGCAAGACTGCGCGGCTGGGCGGTGCGGGCCGTGGCCATGGATTCCTCGCCGTTCGAGCGATATCTGAGCTTTATGCCGCAAGCAGGTGAGTCGCAGAAGCGGCGCCGGCCGACTTGCCGACGGTGTTGCGTTGCCGCCACTGTCGGGTCATGAGCGAGCGCGTTTGCGTCGAGGTGTGTGTTGTCGGGGCTGGGCCGGTGGGGGGCACCCTGGCCTGCCGGCTGGCCGCCGCCGGCATCGCTACCGCGGTGGTCGATCGCGCCGCGCTGCCGCCGATGGAGCACCCGGCCTTCGATGGTCGTGCCTACGCCATCGCTGCCGGATCGCGCGTCCTGCTGGAAGATGCCGGCGTCTGGAGCGCGCTCGCCGCTTCAGCCTGCCCGATCCTCGATATCCGCGTCAGCGACGGCCGGCTGGGCCGCCGTGCGTCGCCGCTGTTCCTGCACTTCGACCATGCCAGCGCGGGTGCCGCGGCGTTCGGCCACATGGTGGAGGCGCGGCGCCTGCGAGTGGCCCTCAACGCGCATATGCATGCGCTGCCGGCGCTCCAGGTGTTCGCCCCGGCATCGGTCGCAGTGGAACGGGACCCGGAGCGAGCCACAGTGCAGGTCGCCGGCGGCCCCACCATCGACTGCCGGCTCGTGGTGGCGGCCGAGGGGCGCGAGTCGCCGCTGCGTCGCGCCGCCGGCATTCCGGTCACCCGGCTGCGCTACGACCAGACCGGCATCGTCTGCGCGATCAGCCACGAGCGGCCACACCACAACGTGGCGCTCGAGCACTTCCTGCCCTCAGGCCCGTTCGCGCAGCTGCCGATGAGCGCCAGCCCCGATGCGCTGGACGGCGGCGCGCCTCACGTATCCGCGATTGTATGGACGGAGCGATCCGCCATCGCGCAGCGCGTGCTGGCGCTCGACGATGCGGGCTTTGCCGCAGCGATCGCGCGCCGGCTTGGCGACCACCTGGGCGCGGTGCGCGTGATCGGCCGGCGGTGGCGCTACCCACTCGGCGCGCTGCATGCGCATCGCTATCACGACACGCGGCTGGTGCTGGTGGGCGATGCGGCCCACACCATCCATCCGATCGCAGGTCAGGGTCTCAACCTGGGATTCCGCGATGCGATGGCGCTTGCCGATCTGCTGATCGAGTCGGCGCAGCGCGAGGAGGACCTGGGGGCACCCGACCTGCTGCGCCGCTATCAGCGGCAGCGGCGGCCGGACAACCTGCTGATGCTGGCGGCAACCGACACGCTGGACCGGCTGTTCAGCAACGACAACAAGCTGCTGCGGCTGGTGCGCGATGTCGGCATCGCCGCCGTGCACCGCGCACCGCCGCTGAAGCGGCTGTTCATGCGCCAGGCGATGGGGCTGCCCCTGTCAGGCGGCCCGCACCGTGGCGAGGAAAGTGTCCACGTCGTGCCGTAGCGTCTCGGACTGCTTCGACAGCTCGCCCGCCGCGCTCAGCACCTGCGCGGCTGCCGCGCCGGTGTCGCTTGCGGCCCGGCTGACACCTTCGATGTTGCTGGCGATGTCATTGGTGCCCTGGGCCGCCTGATGCACGTTGGTGGCGATCTCACGCGTGGCGGCCCCCTGCTGCTCGACCGCCGAAGCGATCGAGGCGGCGATCTCGCTCATCTGACGGATGGTCGCGCCGATGCTGCGGATCGCCTCCACCGTCTGACCCGTCGCCCCCTGGATCTCGCCGATCTGGGCGCGGATGTCCTCGGTCGCCTTGCCGGTCTGGCTGGCGAGCGACTTCACCTCGGAGGCCACCACGGCGAAGCCCTTGCCGGCATCGCCCGCCCGCGCCGCCTCGATCGTCGCGTTCAGCGCCAGGAGGTTGGTCTGGCTGGCGATGGTCTCGATCAGTTGCACCACCTCGCCAATGCGCTGCGCGGTTCGGTTGAGCCCCTCGACCGTCGTGTTGGTCCGGTCGGCGTCGGTGACCGCCTGGCCGGCGATCTTCGATGACTGCTCGACCTGCCGCCCGATCTCGAGCACCGACGAAGACAGCTCCTCCGCCGAAGACGCCACGGTCTGGACGTTGGCGGAGGCCTGCTCGACCGAGGCGGCAACCGCGGTCGCCTGCTGTGTCGCAAGTTCGGCGGTATGCGTCATAGCCTGCGCGGACGACTGCATCTGGACGGCCTGCGCCGCCACCGAGCCGACCACGCCCTTGATGCCCGTCTCGAACCTGTCCGCCATGTCACGCAGCGCCTGCTTCTGCGCCTCGGTGGCGCGCTGCTTCTGCGCCTCCTGCTCGCTGCGCAGCCGCACCATCTCCGCGCTGTTCTGGCGGAATACCTCGACGGCCTTGGCCATCTCGCCGATCTCGTCACCGCGGCTGACGCCCGGAACCGCGATGTCATGCTTGCCGTCGGCAAGCGCCGCCATGCACTGCCGCAGTCCGGCAAGCGGACGGGTGATGCTGCGGGTGGCGAAGAACGCGACGACCGCTCCCAGCAGGACGGCGCCGCCGATCAGCAGCAGGTTCACGAATACGGTCTCGCCGCGCTTGGCCTCCGCGCCCTTCATGAAGGCTGCGGCCTTGTCGGTAGCGAAGGCGATCAGCGGGTCCATGGCCTGGGTGAGGGCCTGGACCGCCTGGGCCCCCGGGCCGTGAAGGTAGGCGATGGCGTCTTTGGGCTTGTCCTGTCGCGCAAGGGCAGTGATCGTGTCCGCTGCCTTCTGGTAGTCCGCTATGGCGCTCGCGGCCCGATCGAACCCGGTTGGGTCGCCGAGGAACTGAGTTCGTGCCGTCTTCAGCGCCTGCACGGCGGCGGCGATCTGCGCATTGGCGTCGGCAATAGAGCGGTCGCGCTCCGCCGCATCATCCGCCAGCAGCTGGTCGCGCACTGCCCGCTGCGCGCCTCGTACCGCGACGCGCATCTCGAGCAGGCCCTTGGTCACCGCGAACGGGTGCTCGTAGAGGTTGGCCGTAAGGGTTGCGACGGATGTCACACTCTGGATGGCGAAGGCGCCCACGACGCCCGTGAACAGCAACACCATCGCGAATCCCAGGCCCAATCGGACGCTGATCCGCATCTGCATCAATGACCCGATGTGCATATCCACGCACTTTCCTGGCATTCGTAAGCTGCACCCATATGCCGCCTAATCAGTTAAGGCTTGCTGAAACGGCCAGTCCGCCGCGGGACCCGTCACTGGGCGAACGCGGCCCGGACCGGCTATCCTCGCCTATATCAGTGACCCGGAGGGAATGATGGCGCCGAAGATCCTGTTGACCGACAATCCGCTGAGCGCGATGGACATCGCGCGCGAGCTGGCGCCATCCGGCTTCGAGACCGTGATCGCCCGTGCCGGCAGTCCGGAATTCAGCGCGGCACTGACCGATGCCGAATACATCGTGGGCCTCGGCGAAGTGAAGATGGATGATGCGTTCTATCGTTCCGCGCCGAAGCTGAAGCTGGTGCAGCTGCTGAGCGCAGGCTACGACCGGGTCGATATCGAAGCGGCGCGCCGCGCCGGCGTGCCGGTGTGCAACAACGGCGGCGCCAACGCGATTGCGGTGGCCGAGCACGCGATCCTGTTGATGCTCGCGGTGTGCCGCCGGCTGACCTGGCTGCATGAGATGGTGAAGTCCGGCCGCTGGCGCGGCAACGACGTCGCCAGCGTGCGGCTTTATGAGCTGCACGGCCGCACCCTGGGCATCGTCGGTCTGGGCAACATCGGCAAGAAGGTCGCGCGCCTGGCGCAGGGCTTCGGCATGGCGGTGCAGTATTTCGACATCGCGCGGCTGAGCGAGGATGCCGCTGACACACTCGGTGTGAAGTTCCGCCTGTTCAACGAAGTGCTGCGCACATCCGACATCGTGTCGCTACACGTGCCGCTGATCCCCAGCACGCGGCACATGATGGGCGCTGCGCAGTTCCGGCTGATGAAGCCGACGGCGTACCTGATCAATACCTGCCGCGGTCCGGTGGTCGATGAACCGGCGCTGCACGAGGCGCTGACCAACGGCACCATTGCCGGCGCCGGGCTCGACGTGTTCGACCAGGAGCCGCCGCCTGCCAACAATCCGCTGTTCACGCTGGACAACGTGATCCTGACGCCGCACTACGCCGGTCCGACCTGGGACAATCAGAGTGCGCGGTTCCGCAACGGCTTCGACAACGTGCAGCGCGTGGCTCGCGGCGAGAAGCCGCTATGGGTCATTCCGGAACTGCGCGAGTAGCGCTCGCGGTCAGAAGAACGTCCCTGGCGGCTGGATCCCGAGCATGATCTGGCCGACCGCCTCGAAATGCGCGGTGCGCGACTGGATCTGCTGCGACAGGGTGTGGATGTCGCGGAAGCGCCGCTCGAACGCAGTGCCCAGGAAGATCGCGTCCACGCCGGCGGACTTGTACGCATAGTCGGCCACCGCCTCGGCTGCCTGGATGGCGAACGCGCAGCCCAGCCGGACGCGGGCACGGGTAGGTACGTCGATCACCCACGAGTCGTCTGCCGACCAGACGTCGGTCAGCGTCTCGACCAGATAGGCGCGCGCCGCACCCAGGCGTGCCTCCATCTGCGCCACGTTCGACTGCACCACCGCGTTGTCGGCCAGTCGCCCGAGGTTGCGCGGCGCCTTGCGCATGGCGAGGTCCTTGAACGAGTCCAGCATCGCGCGTGCGATGCCCATCGCCACCCCGGCCACGCCGACCGCGTAAAGGCCCTGCATCGGGAACGCATACAGCCGGCCGGGTTCGCGACGCAGCGTCGGGTCTTCGCGCGTCGCGCTGAACGCCTCCGACACGAACACGCCGTCCAGGCGATAGGCGCCCGACATGGTGCCGCGCATGCCGATGACTTCCCACGAGCCGTCGATCAGCGTCGCCTGCGCAACCGGGAACAGCAGCGTGCGCACCACCGGCCGTCCCGCCTCGTTCAGCCGCAGCGAGCCGTCCGGCTCAACCACCCGGGCATGCGCGCCCATCCACGTCGCCTGGCGACAGCCGGAGGCGAAGTTCCACTGGCCGCTGATACGATAGCCGCCCGGTACCGCATGCGCCGTCGACTCGTTCGGTGGGCCCCATGCGACGACGGCGCGCGGATCAGCGTATATCGCCTGCGCCGATTCCGGCGGCAGGAATGGTGCGATCAGCGCGGAGCTGTTGCCGACGAAGACATTCCACCCGACCGAGCCATCGTGTCGGCTGATCTCCTCGATCGCGCGTAGATACATCCACGGTGGCACCTCGTCGCCGTCGACCGAACGCGGCAGCAGCATGCGGCAGACGCGCGCGGCGTGCATCTGCGACAGCAACGGTTCGGGGATGCGCTGTGTGCGCTCGATCTCGTCGGCCGCCGCCTCGATGGCAGGGCCGAGTTCGCGCACGCGCGGCATGGGGTCGAGCGGCGGAGATACAAAGTCGTTCATGGCGCATTAGCTGCGCCCGCTGCCAATACTGTCAACTCGGTAGGGCGATGCTGTGGCATCGCCCTACGTTGCGACCTCACCTGAAAGCGAAATCGGTCGGCGTGAGGTTCGCCATCTGCGTGTCGTGCAGCACGACCATCCCGGCACCCGCCACTTTGGCAGCCAGGTCTATCTGCACATCGGCACCGACCTGAGCCATGGCCAGGTCGCTGAAGCTGGCCAGTGCCGACCCGTAGCCGGAGAGCGCGACCTTGTCCAAGCCCGGTTGGAAGTCGGCGATCGTGTCGGTGCCGTTCATCCCGGAGAACACGAAGCGATCGGCACCGGCGCCGCCCACCAGCACGTCGTTGCCCTGGCCGCCTTGCAACACATCGTCGCCTGCGCCGCCCACGAGCAGGAACTGCATGCCAGGCGTCGATGTGCCCGACATGTCCAGGACGTCGTTGCCCGCAGTGCCAACGTGCGTGGTGAACTGAGCCGCATTCGTTGTCGGTAGTCCCACAGCGCGGAGCTGCGTGGCGGTCAGTGCCTGAGGGATGAGAACGTTGTCGCCGGTCCCGCCGTCAAGCACGTCCTGGCCACCGCCACCGAGCAGTACGTCATCCCCGGCACCCCCGGAGATCGTGTCGTTGCCGGCGCTGCCGATCAGCACGTCGTTGCCGTCGCCACCATTCTCGGTCAGTTGCAGCGCCGCACCCAGGCCGCTGGCCTGGATCACGTCATCGCCGCCCAGGCCGTTGATGACCAGGCGATCGGTGGCTTCGAAGTTGCTGATCGTCACCTCGCTGGCGAGACCCCGCACGTGGATCACACCGTTCTCGTTGTCGATGGTGATCACGTCGTCGCCGTTGGTCGCATTGACCACCACAGTGTCCTGCGCGCCGTCGCCCCCGCCACCTGCGCCACCCAGGTCGATGTTCACGTTGGTCGTGTCGGTACCGGTCAGGTCATTCACCGTCACGGTGTCGGCGCCGCCAAGCGCGCGGAAGTCGATCGTCTCCGTGCCGTTGACGTCCATCGTGATGTTGGCGACGTCGCGGGTGAAGCGCACGCGCGAGCCGTTGGCCGAGATGTCGACGTTCTCGCTGACGTTGGCGCCGTTGAACAGCAGTGTGTCATGGCCAGCACCGCCCTCGATGGTGTCGCTGCCATCGCCCGGGTTCCAGACGAATGTATCGTCACCGGCGCCGCCGAACACTGCGTCGTTGCCGCGGCCACCAACCAGCAGGTCGTTGCCGGCGCTGCCGACCAATGTGTCGTCGCCGTCGCCGCCGTTGAGCGTCAGGTTGATCGTTCCGGCTGGCAGGGCCGATGCGTCGATCGTGTCGTTGCCGGCGAGGCCGTTGACCGTCAGCGTGTCGTTGGCGCCTTCGGCATGCACGATGGTGGTCTGTGCAGGCAGCCCGCTGACGCTGATCGTGCCGCCATTGAATGCGACCTTGATACTGTCGCCGGCTGCGGTGCCGTCCACCACGACCTGATCTGCTGCGCCGTCGCCGCTGGAGGTGCCGGCTGCGGCGAGATCGATCGCCACCTGCTTCACATCGGTGCCGCTCAGGTCGTTGACCGTGATGGTGTCGGCGCCTCCCAGGGCATTGAACGCGATACGCTCGACACCGTTGAGGTCCATCGTGACATTGCCGACGTCCCGGAAGAAGCGCACACGCGTGCCATTGGCGGAGATGTCGATATTCTCATTGACGTTGGCGCCGTTGAACAGCAGTGTGTCGAAGCCGTCCTGACCCTCGACCGTGTCGCTGCCGTCGCCCGGGTTCCAGATGAAGGTATCGTTGCCGGCGCCCAGGAATGCCGTGTCGTTGCCGCGGCCGCCGGTCACCACATCGTTGCCCTCACCGCCGATCAGCGTGTCGGCACCGCTGCTGCCGGTGATGGTGTCATTGCCGGCGCCCCCGTCGATCGTCAGGTTGATCGTGCCAGCGGCGAGTGCCGATGCGTCGATGACGTCGTTGCCATCGAATGCGTCGACCGCCAGCGCGTCATTGGCGCCCTCGGCGCCCGTGATCGTCACCGTGGCGGCAAGCCCGGAAACCGTCACCGAGCCTGCACTGCCCTGGATGCTGATCGTATCCTTGCCGTTGCTGCCCTCGACCGTAACGGTATCCGCCGCACCGTCGCCGGTGCCACTGCCGGACGGCGAGGCAAGGTCGACGGCTACCTGCTTGACGTCAGTGCCATGCAGGTCGTGCACCAAGATATTGTCGGCGCCGCCGAGCGCGTTGAACTGGATGCGCTCGACGCCATTCACGTCCATGTCGATGTTGGCAACGTCGCGGGTGAAGCGCACGCGGTTGCCGTTGGCCGCTATGTCGACCTTTTCGCTGACGTTCGCGCCATTGAACAACAGCGTGTCGAAGCCACCCTGGCCTTCCACCGTGTCGCTGCCGTCGCCCGGATTCCACACGAACGTGTCGTCGCCAGCGCCCAGGAATGCCGTGTCATTGCCGCGGCCGCCCGCAACAACATCATTGCCATCGCCGCCGAATATCACGTCGTTGCCGTCACCGCCGGTGATGGTGTCGTTGCCGGCGCCGCCGTCGAGCGTCAGCTTGATGAGCGAGGCGAGGCCATTGCCTGCGGTAATCACATCGTCGCCGCCATTGGCGTGCAGCACGAGATTCTCAGTGGTGCCGATGTCCAGGCTGAACGGCGCCGGGTCGAGACGGTCGAACCGCACGCGCGTCCCATTCGCGGTGATGCTGAAGGTCTCCGAGCCATTGCCGCCATTGACCTCGGCGGTGTCGTTGCCGTCACCGCCCTCGAACAGGTCGGTGCCATCGCCCGGGCTCCAGATCATGCGATCGTCGCCGGCTTGACCGAACACCTGATCATCACCCGCGCCGCCAGTCAGCACGTCGTTGCCGTCACCGCCGAACAGCAGGTCATTGCCGCCTTTGCCGAACAGCGTGTCGTCGCCCGCCTGACCGAACAGTTCGTCGTTGCCGGAGCCGCCGGTTATCGTGTCGTTGCCATTGCCACCGAACAGCTGCGCGGCGGGCAATGCCCCGTTCGTCTCGTCGAGCGTGATCCTGTCGTTGCCAGCCTGCCCGAACGCCGAGATCAGGTTTGTGTTTGCCACCGTCGGCGTGCCGCCGCTCACCGGGACGGCACCGCTGTTGATCCGGATGGTGCCCGCTGCATCGCGGCTGAATGTGATGTTGTTGTCTTCGGTGTCGCCGAATGTGTTCAGCAGCCCGGTCGCACGGAGGAAGCTGGCTGTGACAGCCATTGGGTCGTCCTTTCGATGTTGGATTGCCTGCTGGGATTTCGGTGCAGATGAGCACGCCGGAAACGACCGTCGGTATGCGCTATCTCAC
>DASSRN010000127.1:0-2275 GCA_035701785.1 Acetobacteraceae bacterium
TGCCGCCGCCATCAACGCACACTGGGTTTTGTGGAATCTGCATACGCCAGCAGGTTGATTTGATAACTATCACGGAGTGATACTTTTCGCAAGCCGAAATCGTTGAAACCGCAAACGGCATGCACGTGCGCCTGCTCGTGCAAATTACAATTGAAACTATTGATAGCAGGAATAAGTTAATCGGCCTGACCTCCGCCCTGCTCGGGGCAGGCTATGTCCGATCCCCTGCCGCCGCGGCTTGACAGCGTGGTTCACAATGGGTCAACCACGACCCCTGGTAATCTGCCACTGTCGGCCGCCTGGATGTGCATCAGGCACGCCAATAGCCGCCATGAACAATGAGGGCGATCGAAGTTCCGTGCAGCAAGATTCAGATTGATCGTGAAAGCAGGCGCGGGACCTTATAATGATCGCCAATGCAGATAAGACGAGGACTGACGCTCGGGCGCGCCCGCGCAAAGCCGGTGGCTTGTATGAGGGCCTGGCAGGCGTTCGCTTCGCGTTGCGACGGTTTCTCGCCTTCAGTGACGTGGTAACCCGGGAGGCAGGCGTCACCTCCGGTCAATACCAAGCGCTGCTGGTCATCAAGACCTGGCCGGATGGCGCGATCGTGTTACGCGATCTGGCTGAGCAGATGTTGCTGCAGCACCATGGCGCCGTCCAACTCGTCGACCGCCTCGTGCGGGCGGGGCTCGTGGTGCGGCGCAGCGAGGCAACTGACCGCAGGAAAGTGCTGGTCGTGCTGACCCCGAAAGGCAGCAAGATCCTCGAGCGCCTGGCGGCAGCGCACCGGCGAGAGTTGCTCAAACATGAGCCCTTGCTGGCGGAGTCGCTGAAGAGGCTTCGTCAGATCGATTGCTGAATACGTGACCGACCCGCGGGCGCGTCAGAACTTGGCGCAGGGTGACCCTTTGGGCTGGCCGCGCTATGACACCCGGGAAGGAGATCGCCCGACGTGAACCAGGTTCCCGGCATCAACAGCCTGCGCAATGGCCCTGACGGCCGCGGCCGTTTCGGCGAGTTCGGCGGCCGCTTCGTCGCCGAGACGCTGATGCCGCTGATCCTGGAGGTGGAGCAGGCGTATCTGGCGGCGCGCGCCGACCCCGCGTTCAGGACAGAGCTCGACGCGCACTTGAAGCACTATATCGGGCGGCCGAGTGCGCTGTGGTTCGCCGAGCGCCTGACGCGGCAGCTAGGCGGGGCGAAGGTATACTTCAAACGAGACGAGTTGAACCACACCGGGAGCCACAAGGCGAACAACTGCATGGGCCAGATCCTGCTGGCCCGGCGCATGGGCAAGACGCGGATCATCGCCGAGACCGGCGCCGGCCAGCACGGTGTGGCGACCGCGACAATGTGCGCGCTGTTCGGCCTGCCGTGCACCGTCTACATGGGCGCCACCGACGTTGAGCGGCAGAAGCCCAACGTGTTCCGCATGAAGCTGCTGGGCGCCGAGGTGAAGCCGGTGACCTCGGGCGCGTCGACGCTGAAGGACGCGATGAACGAGGCGCTGCGCGACTGGGTCGCCAATGTCGAGGACACGTATTACCTGATCGGCACCGTCGCCGGGCCGCACCCGTATCCGATGATGGTGCGCGACTTCCAGTCGGTGATCGGCGAAGAGGCGAAGGCACAGCTGCGCGAGGCGGAGGGGCGGCTGCCGGATGCGGCGGTGGCGTGCATCGGCGGCGGGTCGAACGCGATGGGGCTGTTCCACCCGTTCCTGGACGACCCATCGGTGCGGCTGATCGGCGTAGAGGCGGGCGGGCACGGCATCGAGACCGGCGAGCACGCGGCGAGCCTGACCGGCGGGCGGCCCGGGGTGCTGCACGGCAACCGCACGTATCTGCTGCAGGATGATGACGGGCAGATCATCGAGGCGCACTCGATCAGCGCGGGGCTGGATTATCCGGGGATCGGGCCGGAGCATTCCTGGCTGCATGATATCGGGCGGGTGGAGTACGTGTCCGCGACCGATCAGGAGGCACTGGCAGCGTTCCAGCTATGCACGCGGACCGAGGGGATCATCCCCGCGCTCGAGCCGGCGCACGCGCTGGCGCATGTGGCGAAGCTGGCGCCGACCATGGCGAAGGAGCAGATCATCCTGATGAATCTGTGCGGGCGCGGCGACAAGGATATCTTCGCGGTGGCGGAGCATCTTGGGGTGCAGCTTTGAGGACGGTGGCAAGAACGCTCCCCCTCCCCTTGCGGGAGGGGCGCGGGGGGAGGGGGTCGTGGGCATAGCACCGCCCCCACCCCCCCACCCCCCACCCCC
>DASSRN010000128.1:0-2005 GCA_035701785.1 Acetobacteraceae bacterium
GCTACCACCGCCTGCGTGTTCTTCGCCTTCGCCACCGGCGTGTTCGCGCGCACGCCAGCAGCCTTGCGGCGCACGCCGGCCATGGCGTAGGCACGAGCCTCCGCCATCGGAGCTCCCTGCATGCGCTTTGCTCTGGCTGCCGCGTTCCTCCTGCTGACGCTGCTTGCAGCAACGCCGTCGGTCGCCTCCGGCCTCGCCTTCGTCATCAACTCGGGCGGTGCGTCGGTCAGCTTGGTGGACATGTCGTCGGAGAAGGAGCTGCGCCGCATCCCGGTGCTGCGCGAGCCGCACCACCTGGCGCTCAGTCCCGACGGCAAGAGCCTGCTGGTTGGTGACACGGTGGGCAACGAGATGCTGTTCCTGGATCCCGCGACCGCGGCGTTGCAGAAGCGGATGGCGGTGGCTGATCCCTATCAGCTGGGGTTCAGCCCGAACGGCAGGTTCCTCGTGGTCAACGGCCTCGCGCGCAACCAGGTGGACGTCTACGACGCCGCCAGCATGCAGCTGCTGAAGCGCTTTCCGGCAGCGACCATGCCCAGCCACCTCGATTTCTCGCCTGACAGCTCGCACGTGTTCGTCAGCCTGCAAGGCACCGACAGCATGCTGACGATCGACCTGAACAGGCTTGCCGTGCTGTGGACCGCGAAGATCGGCAAAACGCCGGCCGGCGTGCTGTGGCATGACGGGCACGTGCTGGTGGCCGACATGGGCACCGACTACGTCGCGGTGATCGATCCGACAGACGGACACGTCGCCGATCGCATCCACACCGGCAAGGGTGCGCACAACCTGTTCCTGTCGCCCGACCGCAAAGTCATTTGGGTCAACAACCGCGCGGGCGGCACCACCACGTCGCTCGACGCGGCGACGCTGAAGCCGCTGCGCAGCTACGCCATTCCGGGCGGACCCGACGACATCGCCTTCGCACCCGACGGCAAGCTGTGGATCACACGGCGCTGGGCGGAGAAGGTCGCGGTGCTCGATCCGGCGACCGGCGACTGCCAGACAATCGACGTGGGGCGCTCGCCGCACGGCCTGTTCCTCAACCCGAAGGGCAGCGCCGCACCGGGAGTGGCGACCCGCTAGCCATGGGTGATCCGTTCGACCTCGCTGCCGGCTGGTTGCAGGAACACCTGCTGATCCCGCTGCTCTACGCGCTCGACCTGATGCAGTGGGAGGACGTGGCATACGGCTGGGCGCTGTTTGCAGTATACGGCGCGGTGCAAGTCGCGGTGACTTATGCGGTATGCGTGCCGCTGGAGCGCTGGCGCCCGGTCGAGCGCTGGCCCGATGCGCGCGCAGTCACCGTCGACGTATTCTACACCATCGTCTCGCGGGTCGGCGTGCTGCCGCTGTTCACCTTTGTGCTGTTCTATCGCGCGCAGGTGACCCTGAATGGGTTTCTCGCCGACCATGGCTGGGTGCCGCCGACGCTGGAGCGGATGGCCCCGTTCCTGCTGGGCCAGCCGGTGCTGACGTTCCTGCTGTACGCCATCATCCTGGACTGCGCCGACTACTGGCGGCACCTTTTGTCGCACCGGTTCGGCTGGTGGTGGGCGCTGCACTCGCTGCACCACGCACAGCGGCAGATGACGTTCTGGTCGGACGATCGCAACCACGTACTGGATGACCTGATCGGTGCGCTATGGTTCGGTGCGATCGCGCTGGCGATCGGCGTGCCGCCGCTGCAATTCCCGCTACTGGTCCTGGTGCTGCGGTTCCTGGAGAGCCTCTCGCATGCGAACGCGCGGGTGTCGTTCGGCGGGCTGGGTGAGCGGCTGCTGATCTCGCCGCGCTTCCATCGCGCGCATCACGGACTGCTGGCCGCAGGGCAGCGCAGCTGCAACTACGGCGCGGTGCTGCCCTGGTGGGACATGCTGTTCGGCACCGCCGACTTCAGTCGCGGGTATGTGGCGACCGGCGACCCGACGGGAGAGGAAGCGCTGGCGAGCGGGTCATATCTGGCACAGCAGTGGGCCGGCCTGCGCCGGTTCGCGGCCAGCTT
>DASSRN010000129.1:0-5883 GCA_035701785.1 Acetobacteraceae bacterium
CCCGGCGCTTTGAAGATCGCCCGGCTGCCCGAACATGTCGAGCAGTTGAAAAGCGAGGTGGCGCGTGGC
The DNA here is from genome assembly GCA_035701785.1 of Acetobacteraceae bacterium. Lineage (GTDB taxonomy): Bacteria > Pseudomonadota > Alphaproteobacteria > Acetobacterales > Acetobacteraceae > JAMXLO01. The sequence goes on from DASSRN010000129.1 coordinate 70, forward strand.
GCACGAATGGGGACGGGGCTTGAGATGATCTCGCCTGCCGAAGCGCGAGCGAAGAACCCGTTCCTGGAGACCACGGGTGTGCTGGGAGTGATCTACTCGCCGACCGATCTGTACCTGGAGCCTTCGCAGATCCCGAGAGGCTACGCGAATGCCGCAGCGAGGCTTGGCGTCGCGATGCTGCCCAATACGCTGGTGCAGGGGATTGCCCTGCATGACGGCAAGGTCAGCGGGGTAGCAACCGAGCACGGCACCATCAAGTGCGAAACGGTCGTGGATGCGGCAGGTGCCTGGCTGCGTGCAGTTTCGGCCCTCTCGGGGGCGACGGTTCGCGTAGTGCCGACGCGGCATCAGCTATTGATCACCGAACCGATCGCGGGTGTCGACCCGATGCAGCCGATTACCCGGATCATCGACGTCAACGTGTATGCGCGACCGGATGAAGGCGGCCTGATGCTGGGCGGCTATGAACAGAACCCGTTGCAATATGAGGTTGGTACCCTGCCGGCGCGTTTCGACATTGTCGACCTGCCGTTGGACCTGGGGGTTCTGCGGAAGTTCGCAGACGAAGTGCGCGACCAGTTGCCGGTGTTTCAGCGCGTGCCGGACGAGATCAAGCTACGCGTGCATCGTGGCGGGCTGCCAACCATGACCGCTGATGGCGAGCACACCGTTGGTCCCGCGCCAGGTGTACATGGGCTCTATGTGGCCGGTGGCTGCTGTGTCGGCGGATTGTCGATCGCACCCGCGATCGGGGAAGCGCTCGCTGCATGGATCGTCGATGGGAAGGCGCCGATGGACCTGTCGCCTTTGGCGCCTGGCCGCGAGGGCGCACTGAGCGAAGAGGCGTTGCTGGCTGCGGCGCGGCTACAGTATGCCCACCACTATTGGGAGGGTGTGCCATCACGAGGCGGCGGCTGACCCAGCGTAGCTGCACGGCACTTGGCCACAGCCGCCAAAAGGGTCGGCATTTTGGCGGTATTCACTGGAACGGTCACCGCGGAGTCGGTGTGCGCATTGGCCAACTGCACCTGGACTTCGGCAGCACGCGGCAGCAATGAATCGATGGGGCTCACTGGCACGGTGAGCATATTGCCGTTGCCGGAACCAGTCAGATTGCCAGACAGAGCTGAACCGTTGATGCGCACGGCAACGGTGAACTGTTCATTGTCGAACTTGAACCGCTCGTCCTGAAGGCCGATCGTCTCGTCGCTGTTCTGATTCCAGGACACCAGGAACGCCTGGCTCGGGGAGTAGGAGACCAGCGTGCAGGCGCTGCCGATCTGCATCACTGCCCCGCCTTCGGTTCGCCACCACCATATGGTATCTGCCGCCGTCGTCAGCAGCGTGATCAAGACAAGCCACCATGTCCGCATGGCGTACGGTACTAGGCAGCGATTGGGGTGTGGTCAACCCAGAGCTGCCAGTCCCGCTCAGTAGGGATCAGGCGGGCTGCCGCACCCCACGGCCAACCGGCAGGTAACTCTCGACCGGTTTGCGCGTCATCGTCAGTGTCGCTGCGGCCCCGATCAAAGCCAGCACGCCCGCCACCACGAATGTACCGTTGAAGCTCCCTGTCAGGCCCACGACGTAGCCGGTCACGATCGGTCCGAGCATGCCAAACGAATTGCCGCCGAGTACCGTGATGCTGGTCACCTTGCCGATGTCCGCCGGATTGCGCACCAGGTCGGTGACCAGCGCAAAATTCAATGCGCTTGCGGCGGCGCCGGTGGAGCGGGCGAAGGCCAGGATGGCGACGATTGCCCAAAGATTGTCGATCAGTGGAATCAGCAGAATGCTCGCAGCACTGATCATCATCACCGCCAGCATCGAGCGGCGGCGCCCCGCATGTACGGCATCATGAGACAGCAGCCGATCACTGAGGCGGCCGAGAACCACGGTCATCACCATCGCGGTGCCGAACGGTATGGCAGTCAGCAGGCCCGAGTTCATGATCGAAAGGCCCTTTGCGGTCTGCATGTATCCCGGCAACCAGGTCAGCAGCATGTATCCGCCATAGACCTCGCATCCCTGCGTCAGGAACAGTCCCCAGACGCTGCGCAACGTCAGCAGATGCCATAGAGGCGAGGCCGGCATGCTGATGGCCGGGCCGGTATGGCCGTCGCGTTCAGTGAGGATCCTGCGACGCTCGGGATCGCGGAGCCATCCGACGCGCTCGGGCTTGTTGAATGCCAGCAGCCACGCAACCAGCCAGATGAAGCCGATCGCGCCGGCAACGAAGAATCCGGTGCGCCAGCCGGACCACTCGACCACCGCCGATACCAGGACAGCGCCGACAGCAGGACCGGCCGCGGCGCCTGCGCCGAAGATCGCATTGGCGAGGCCGCGCTCGGACGCTGGGAACCATTCACGGATGACGCGGTTGGACGCGGGCCAGGAGGTGGACTCGCCCATCCCCATGACGATCCGCGTCGCAGCCATCGATGCGAACCCTGTGGTGAATCCGGTGAGCACTGTTGCCATTGACCAGATGCCGATGCCGGCCGCATTCACCACTTTGCCGCCGAACCGATCGACCAGCAGGCCAACCGGCAGCAGACAGATCAGATACATCCACAGGAACGAGGAAAGCAGATACCCCATCTGGACTGGTGAAAGGCCGAACTCTGAAGCGATCGGCTTGATGGCTACGGAGAGTGCGACGCGGTCGGTATAATTGATCAACGTCAGGGTAAACAGGAACACGCAGATCCAAACACGGCGGTAGTTCATTGTCGTTTCCTCCGAGCGGAGCTTGCGGGGGTGAAGGTCGGGGCGCAAGCTAGGAGGCTCTTAGAGCGCTCGCGGTTTGCCGCCCATGAATTCACCAAACCAAGGAGGAGAGCTATGGCATTCATCCGTCACGTAGCGATCGCCAGCCAGGATCCGGCGGCCGCCGCCGAATTCTACAAGAAGCACTTCGACCTGAAGGAGTTATACCGGCAGCCCAAGGATACCGGCGACGAAGGCGTTTGGCTGAGCGACGGCTACATCTATTTCGCCATCCTGAAGCACGGGCCCAACACGCCCAAACTCGGCCCCGACCAGTCTTCCGATTTCTGCGGCATCCACCATATCGGTTTCATGGTGGACGATCAGCGGGCGAAGGTCGCCGAACTCGATGCCGCGAGCGTGGCGCACGTGCAGGACAATCCTGAGGGCGCACGGCGCGCCAGCCTGATCAAGAACGCGCCGAACGAAAAGTTCATCGGTCCGGACTGGATACATTTCGACGTTCGCGAGAAGGGCTGGAACGAGGCCATCCGCTCCAATACCCAGCTGTATGAGCTGAAGCCGGTCACGTCCGAGCGTTAGGCGCAATCAAGGGATGGGCGGCGGCAAGCCGCCTATTGCTGCGCACGCAGCGAATTGAAGAAGGCGGACCGAATGCTTCGACGCCGTGCCGTGATCGCTGCCGCACTCGCAGGCGGTCCCGTGGGGCTGCTTGCGCGGCCGGCACGCGCCGCAAGCTGGACGCCCACACGACCAATCGAGCTGGTGGTCCCCTCTGCCGCCGGCGGCGGGCTGGACACCACCGCGCGCGTCCTCCAGCGCATGCTGCATGAGCTCAAGCTCACCGATCAGGCTGTGAACGTCATCAACAAGCCGGGCGGCAGCGGCGCCATAGGGATACTCTACTGCAATCAGCACAAGGGCGATGGCCACTATGTGTGCACCCAATCGCCGGGGCTTTTGACCAACGAACTGGTGGGTACGTCGACCATTGGATTGAAAGATGTAACGCCGGTGGCGCAACTGGTCGACGAAGAGATCATCTTCACCGTCGGCGTTGATTCGCCGTTCAAGAGCGGCAAGGAGCTTGCCGCAAAACTCGGCTCCAACCCCGAATCCGTTTCGATCGCCATGTCCAGCGCTCCTGGCGGACACAGCCATATCGCCGCGGCCCTGGTCGCCAAGGCGGCCGGTGGCGAGCCACGCAAGTTGAAGACCGTGTTCTTCAATGGCGGAGGCGAGTGTGCGACGGCGCTGATGGGCGGTCACGTGATGGTCACGGTAACGCCAGCCTCGAGCATTCTCGGGCCCTTGGCAGCCGGCAAGGTGCAGGTTATCGCACAAGCCGGCGCGAAGCGCTTGCCGGGCGTGTTGAGCGATGTGCCTACCTGGCAGGAGCAGGGGATCGACGTGGTGTTTTCGGCGTGGCGTGCGCTCACCGGCCCAATCGGCATGACGGCGGCACAGTTGGCCTGGTGGGACCCGGTGCTCGCACAGCTGACCCGATCGGACGATTGGACGAAGTACGTCCAACAAAACGAATGGTCCGCGGACTATCGCGACAGCGCAGACACCAAGCGGTTTTTTACCTCGGAGCGTGAGCGCCTTGCCTCGATCATCTCGGAGTTGGGTCTGGCGCGGAAGTCACCCGCATAAATGACGTGAAAGGAACAGTGCGATGCCTGGTAAGATTGTCCATATCGCCTTGAAGGTGACCGACCTGGAGACCTCGACGAAGTTCTATGAGGATGTGTTCGGCTTTCGCCAGGTGACGACGCATGACGGCGGGAAAGGCCATGTCTCGCGCCACCTGACCGACGGTACCATCGACCTTGCGCTGATGGTGTACGAAAGCGAGAACGCCCCTGAGGCGACGTTGTCCGGCCCGGGCCCCTGCATCCACCACTGGGGTGCCGAGGTCGACGACATCAAGCTCGCGGCTGAGAAGATCAGGGCGCTTGGCGGTGAAATCTACGACCCGCTGGACAAAGGTGTGATCAAGTTCCGCTCGCCTGACGGCACAATGGCGGAACTCGTGCAGAAGGACCGCTACGAGAACCTGAAGAAGTATCACGGCGTTTCCTGAGCGCCGCACCACGCCAACCGCCGCGCCATCGCGCGCGGCGGCGATGGGAGGAGGAATGAAGGACTGGTTCCTTGCGGTCGCCGTAATGGTCGGCGCTTGCACCTATCTCTATGCCGACTACCACATCCCCACGACCGAACTTGGCGATCCGCTCGGACCGCGCGCGTTCCCGGCGCTGATCGGGTTGCTCCTGCTGATCTCCGCCGCTCTGCTGATGATCGAGACCGTACGTCGGGGACCTGATCGTGGAAGTACTCCGGATGTCGTTCGCCCCACGCACTATCCGATACTGGCCGGAATGCTGGTCTGGACGATCTGCTATTATGCGGCGTTTGAACCTGCCGGTTATATCGTTGCGACCGTCATCTACCTGTTCGGACTGCTGTGTTTTTTCAATGCCGGCCGACACGTGGTGAACGTGGCGGTCGCGGCGGGCTTCACAGCCACGGCGTATGGTGTGTTCTCGCAGTTCCTGGGTGTGCAGCTGCCGTCTGGACCTTTGGGCTTCTAGCGCCGATGGACAGCTTGCACGGCATCGCCCACGGCCTGTCGGTGGCGATCCTGCCGATGCACCTGCTGTACACCATGGTTGGCGTGTTCACCGGCACGATGATCAGCCATCTGCCGGGCATCGGACCTTCAGCCGGCATCGCCTTGCTGATACCGGTGACATTCGGGATGGATCCGTCGGCCGCGTTGATGATGCTCGCCGGCATCTACTATGGCTGCATGTATGGCGGTGCCGTCACGGCGATCCTCCTGAACACGCCAGGCGACGCGGCAGCGGTGATGACAGTGCTGGACGGCTATCCCCTGGCCCGACGCGGGCGCGCCGGCGCAGCACTGGCAATCGCTGCGGTCAGTTCCTTCATCGCCGGCACGATCGGCGTCACGGCGCTGGCGTTCGTGGCCGTGCCGCTGTCGAACTTGGCCTTGAAGTTCGGCCCAGCCGAGTACTTCACGCTGATCCTGTTCGCGCTTTCCACCGTCAGCGCTCT
>DASSRN010000130.1:0-14277 GCA_035701785.1 Acetobacteraceae bacterium
ATGGCTGTCCATCATGGTTGCAAGTCGGGGTGCGGACTTGGCGACGGCTCAATGGGCTTTACGCGTGCAAACCACGTCTTCGCTGTTGAGCTCGAAGATCACTTCCCCGGCATGCACTATACCGACGATATCCGCATACACGTAGGTAACCGCGTCGCAGGTGACCTCGAACGTGAACGACCTGCCGCTCGGATGTCCGTACTCCTTGCAGAAGTCTTCGAGGTCGTAGGCTATCTGACCGTCGATGTCGGACAGGACGCTGGCTCCTGATCGGTTGCAGGTCATACGCGGTTCAGCTCACCTCATCCACGATGGCGCAGACATTCGGCAAATCCTGCGAAGACTACGCGGCGGCGAACGAACGCGGCTCGCGAGCCACATGCTGACTTGGGCTCGGGAAGTTGCGATACAAGGCCGGGCCTTCCCTGCTCACTGCAATCGCCGATGAAATGGTGCTGCGGCACTGTGCATCGGCAATGGGAGACATCATATCAGTCTACGAACCGGTCAATCGAACAGGATGGCGGCGACATCAATGACGGCGGCAACGGTGGCGGCTGCCATGAAACGGCAGTCAGTAGCAAGCACGAATGACGTGAGCGCGTTCCGCAAGGGCGACGCGGTCGTCTACCCGGCACACGGGTTGGGCCGGGTAGACCGCGTAGGCTACGAGGAGATCGCCGGACACCGGCTGAACCTGGTCCACATTTCATTCGAAGACAGCCAGATGACGTTGCGCGTTCCGGCAACGCAGGCAAGCACGGTGGGTTTGCGCAAACTTGCCAGTCCGGAAACTTTGTCCGCTGCCCTTGCGAAGTTGAAGGGCCGGCAGCGGACAAGCCGGCTTATGTGGGCCAAGCGGTCCCAGGAATACGTGGCGAAGATCAACACCGGTGATCCTGAAGCGCTGGCCGAGGTGATTCGAGATCTGCAGTCGGCCGCTGATGGCGCCCAAAGCAGCATGAGCCAACGCAGGCTGTTCGAGCTGGCGCTCGATCGTCTAGCTGGTGAACTCGCCGCAGTCAGAGATCTCGCAAAGCCTGAGGCAATCGAGCTGATCAATAGGCTGTTGGCCGATGCGAGGGCGGAGGGTACTGGTGCGCGCCAGCAGGCGGATGCTTCTGGCTGATCGGGGACCGCACGGCAGAACCACGACGGCGGCGGTGCTATAAGGAAAGCGAGACCCCTGGCGCCTAAGGCGTCAGCATGTCGCGTTGTCTGCGGCGGCATCCATGCCGCCTGACGTATCTGGCGACAGCCGCCACGGTGCCGCCCGCCGGCTGGCGGACAGCACGGGACCCATATGCTGCCGGTGATGTTCGATGATGAACACGTTGCTGTATAATTGCGCGACCCATTGGCGTCCCTCGATCGTCAGCTCCAGGTACCGGATCGCATCGCCGATATACGGCTCGACCTTGTTCCAGAAGAATGTCGGATAGCGTTCAGCCAGGTCCGCCGGCGTGGCATAGCCCAGCTTCTCATTCACGCCGATCTCGGAGAACTCGTAGAACAGCGCGTTCAGCTTGCGCGGATACAAGGGATCGCCGAGTTGCCCGATCAGGTCGGCGGCGCGTAGCAGCCCGGCCTCGGTGTCCGTCTGCGCGTGGTCCTCATCATGCGGGATCGGGAACCGCGTGAGTTCGATGGCCTGCGCGATGCGCTCGCCATCCAGCATCGGGTTGTGCGCGAACCGCTCGCGCACGACCGCCTTCGAGCGGAACACGTGATATGGTGCCAGGAACGCGTCCGACGAACCGCGCGGCATCGCCACAGTGTTGCCGGCATCGTCGATCACCTGATGCTCGGCTCTGTCGCCGGGACAGATGCCGCGCAGGTAACCCACGTCATGCGCCAGCGCCGCGACGATGAAGTGCAGCCAGTCGGTCACCGTCACGTCGCGGCTGATGCGCAGGCCGCGCAGGATGTCCTGTGCCACCAAGGTGACCAGCGCGGTGTGCTCCGCGTCGTGGTACAGCGCGTCGCTGGTGGCGATGCGCTCGATCACCAGCCGCGCACACTCGTCGATTGCCGCCGCCACGCGCTGGTGGCTGCCACCGAAGCTGCGGAGGAAGGTGGCGGAAAGGCGCTGGCCCATCTCCTCCGCAAGAAGCGTCGTCGCATTCAGCATGTGCATGACCTCCGAACGCGCCAGGCCACACTCCTACAGCCAGTGCGGCCGCTCAAGCGATCATAATTCTTGAGTAAGAATTCTGCGGCATATCTGGTTCACGATCCACCCAAAGGGTCCGCCGCGAAAGGACAGAGAACGCCATGCTTGGCCTGCACCTCGGCACGTCGGCACACGACGCGCACGCAACGCTCAAGGCCTTCGACGAATCCCAGGCCATGATCCAGTTCCGTCTCGATGGCACGATCCTGGCGGCAAACGCCGGGTTCCTCAAGGCGATGGGCTATACGGGCGAAGAGGTCGTCGGCCGTCACCACAGCATGTTCGTGGATGAGGCCTACAAGGCGAGCGCGGCCTATGCGCAGTTCTGGGAGGCGCTGAAGCGTGGCGAGCACCAGACCGCGCAATTCAGGCGCTTCGGCAAGGGCGGCCGCGAAGTCTGGCTCCAGGCATCCTACAATCCGATCCGTGGCCGCAACGGGCGGCCGTACAAGGTCGTTAAGATCGCCACCGATACCACCGAGGCGAAGCTGCGCGCCGCCGACTACGAGGGCCAGGTCAAGGCGATCGGCAAGTCGCAGGCGGTCATCGAGTTCAAGTTAGACGGCACGGTGATCACAGCGAACGACAAGTTCCTGGCGGCGCTCGGCTACCGCCTGGAGGAAATCCAGGGCCGCCATCACAGCATGTTCGTCGAGCCCGCGTTCCGCGACAGCCAGGAATACCGGCAGTTCTGGGAGGCGCTGCGCCGCGGCGAGTATCAGGCGGCTGAATACAAGCGCATCGGCAAAAACGGCCGCGAGGTGTGGATCCAGGCCACCTACAACCCGATCCTCGATCCCGAAGGCCGGCCGTTCAAGGTGGTGAAGTTCGCCACCGACGTGACGGCCCAGGTGCAGGATCGCACCCGGCGCGCCGGCATCGGGCGCGACGTGGACCGCGGGCTGGGCCAGATCGCGCAGGCGGTCTCCACGGCTACCGAGCAGGCCGCCGGTGCGGCGAGCGCGTCGGTGCAGACCGCGACCAACGTGCAGACCGTCGCGGCCGGCGCCGAGGAACTGGTCTCGTCGGTCGCCGAGATCACGCGCCAGATAACTGAGGCATCCAGGGTGTCGGCCAAGGCCGTGGAAGAGGCAGCGCGCACCGGAGGTATCGTCGGGCACCTCGCGGAGGCCGCCAAGCGGATCGGCGAAGTGGTCAGCCTGATCGCCGACATCGCGAGCCAGACCAATCTGCTGGCGCTGAACGCCACGATCGAATCGGCACGCGCGGGCGAAGCCGGCAAGGGCTTCGCCGTGGTCGCGGGCGAAGTGAAGAGCCTCGCCGCGCAGACCGCCAAGGCGACCGAGGAGATATCCGCCCAGATCACCTCGGTGCAGCAGGTGACTTCCGAGGCGGTGAGCGCGATCGGCTCCATCAACACGACGATCGGCCAGATCAACGAGATCTCCGCGGCCATCGCCAGCGCGGCCGAGGAGCAGAACGCGGTGGCGCGGGACATCTCGTCCAACATGCAGACCGCGGCGGACGCGGTCGCCAGCATCAGCCAGAACATGAGCCAGATCGCCGAAGCCAGCAAAGCGGCGGAAGCCTCCACCCGCGAGGTCCAGGCAGCGTCGAAGCAGCTAGCCGCATAGCCAATTCCGACGACCATACTGGGAAATTCCAGCCGGCCCGGAATAACAACGTTACGGCTGCGTCTCCGAAACTCAGGGGATGAGTTTCATAATTTGGGGACGGAGAAGATGCCGGGACGACGACCAATCCTGGTCGTGGATGACGATGACGATCTGCGGGAGACCATGGCGGATCAGTTCGAGGCGGAAGCACGCTTCGCGCTGACCACAGCGGCAAGTCTGGCAGAGGCCGACGCCATCCTGAAGACCGAAAATACCCGCGTCGACGCGGTGATCCTCGACGTGCGCCTGCCGGACGGCGACGGCCGCGATTATTGCCTCGACCTCCGTCGGCGCGGGCACAAGATGCCGGTCATCATGCTTACCGGCTCGAGCGACGAGGAAGACGTGGTGCGCGGCCTGGATGCCGGCGCCAACGACTACATCGCAAAGCCGTTCCGGGTGAACGAATTGCTGGCCCGGCTGCGGGCACAGCTGCGGATCTACGACGAGACCCCGGACGCCGCGCTGGAGATCGGCCCATACATCTTCCGCCCGGCCGCCCGGATGCTGCACGACAAGTCCGGCGACCGCCGATCCAAGCTCACCGACAAGGAGGTGGCGATCCTGAAGCACCTGTACCGCGCGGAAGCCAAGGTCGTGGACCGCGACATGCTGCTGCGTGAGGTGTGGGGCTACGCCACCGGGGTGACCACGCACACGCTGGAGACCCACATCTACCGGTTGCGCCAGAAGATGGAGCTCGACCCGACGAAGCCGGCGATGCTGCTGACTGTGTATCGCGGCTACCGGCTGGACCCGACGATGGGCCAGGGCGACGACGACCCGACGGACTACTGACCGGCGGCGTTTGCCGCTGACGGCGCCTTTTGGCATTCTGCGGTCGTCCTGCCCGCGGAGCTAGCCATGCCCATCGTGCGCAACATCGATGTCACCATGCAGTCACAAGTCAGCTTTGACGATGCATGTCGCGCCGCCGTCGCGGAGGCCGCTAAGACCTTGCGAGGCATCATGTCGTTCCGCATCAAGGAGGCGGAATGCGTGGTCGAGCACGACCGTATCATCGCCTATCGCGTCACCGGCAAGATCGTCTTCCTGGTCGAACGCTGACGCCAAGCGGGCGAAGGGGCTCACCCCTACTCCCGCATCGCCAGCGCCCGCTTGGCTGCCGGGCGGTCCCAGCACCTGTGCAGCCAAGCATGCACCTTGGCCCACTTGCCGATGTCGAATCCAAGCGCGCGCACCATCGCCGCCGCGACGTTGAGGTCGGCGATGCTGAACTCGGGGCCAGCCAGCCACTGCGATTTGCCCAGCGCGATCTCCAGCACGTCGAGCGCCGCTGTGATCTCCTCCCACGCCCCCTTGGCCGCCGCTGCGTTGCGCTGCGCCTCGGGCAGCACGAAGGCGTTGTTGGCGTAGGTGGTGAGCTGCCGGTCGAGCCGGTCGGTCTCCCAGAAGCTCCACTGCCAGGCCAGCGCCTCGTGCTTCGCATCGGCCGGGTAGAGCTTGCCGTGCTTCTTCGCCAGATACAGGTTGATCGCCATCGACTCCGACAGCACGAACCCATCGTCATCGATCGTCGGCACGCGCGCGTTCGGGTTCAGCGCCAGGTATTCCGGCGTGCGGGTCTGCGGCGAGCGCGGTGCGTAGTCGAGGTGCTCGTGTTGCAGGCCGAGTTCGCCGGCGATCCAGAGCGTGCGGACGCCACGCGAGCGGGCCGAACCGTAGATGCGGAGCATGCGTTTCCTCCTGGTGCGGTGTTTCGCGGCACAGTGTGCTATGAAGCCCGGAAGGAGGGCAACGACATGACCGACACGCGACCAGTCCTGGCCGTCACCATGGGCGATCCCGCCGGCATCGGACCCGAGATCGCGGTGCGCGCGCTGCTCTCGCCCGAGGTGCGCGCATGTTCGCGCAGCTTCCTGATCGGCGATGCGCGCGTCTTCGAGCAGGCGCTGTCGGTCTGCGGCGAGTATGCGACGCTCAACAGGATCGACGGGCCGGAAGCCTTGACCGACCGCGAGGGCTTCGTTGACGTGATGCATCAGGACACCGCCGATCCCGCGATACTGAAGTTCGGCAAGGTGCAGGCGCTGGGTGGCGAGTCAGCCTATGCGGCGATCCGCACCTCGATCGATCTTGCGATGGCGGGTCGCATCGACGGCATCGCCACCACGCCAATCAACAAGGAGTCGCTGAAGGCCGCGAAGATCCCGTTCATCGGCCACACCGAGATGTTCGCCGAGCACACAGGTGCCCGCGAAGAGATGACGATGTTCACCATCAGCGGGCTGAAGATCTTCTTCCTGACGCGCCACATGTCGCTGGTGGACGCCTGCCGCTCCATCACCCGCGAGCGCACCCTTTCGGGTATCGAGAAGTGCATGAAGGCGCTCCGCCAGCTTGGCAACGAAGCGCCGCATCTTGCGGTTGCTGCGCTCAATCCGCATGGCGGTGAGGACGGGCTGTTCGGCCGCGAGGAGATGGACGCGATCAAGCCGGCGATCGAGGCGGCACGCGCGCGCGGCATGCACGTGAGCGGACCGGTGCCGGCGGACAGCGTGTTCCACATGGCGCGCATCGGCCGCTACGACGCGGTGCTGTCGCTGTATCACGACCAGGGCCACATCGCGGCGAAGATGATGGACTTCGAGAAGACCGTCAGCGTCACCTTGGGCTTGCCGATCCTGCGCACCAGCGTTGACCACGGCACTGCATTCGACATCGCCGGCACCGGCAAGGCGAGCGCGGTCAGCATGATCGAAGCGATCAAGGTCGCTGCCGAATACGTGGTGCGCGGCGTGCGTCTGGGAGACGAGGTGCCGCAAGCGGCGGAGTAGACATTGTCATTGCGAGGCCGCGCAGCCGCCGAAGCAGTCTCGTTTCAAATGTGCATAAACACCAGGGTTGCTTCGCTGCGCTCTAATGGCTGTAGCGCGTCCGCACCTCCCATGTTAGCGTAACCGGAAATTCCGCTCACCAGGCGCAGAGCGTCCCTGCGCTGGACTGCTGGCTACCATATCCGGGTCAACTAAAAGCAGATGGGAGGGAATGGATGATTCGCAAATTGCTGCTCGCCAGTGCGTTCGTGGCCTGGCTGCCGCTGGGCGGCCACGCTCAGACTGCGCAGGAACTGCAGAACGGCGCGAACGACACAGCCAACGTGCTGAACTACGGCATGGGCTACAACCTGCAACGGTTCAGTCCGCTGACGCAGATCAACCGCCAGACCGCGAAGAATCTCGTTCCGGTCTGGAACTACAGCTACGACGACAATCACGCCGAAGAGTCACAGCCGCTGATCTACAAGGGCGTGCTCTACGTCACCACCAATTCGGCGACGATGGCGCTCAATGCGCGCACCGGCGAGCAGATCTGGAAGACCAAGGTCGAGTATCCAGCGGAAGTGCCGCGCATCGTGTGCTGCGGCATCATCAATCGCGGTGCGGCTCTGTACAATGGCAAGCTGTTCCGCACCACGCTGGATGCCAACGTTATCGCGCTCGACGCCGCCACCGGGAAGGAACTCTGGCGCTCCAACGTGATCGACTACAAGGCCGGCTACTCGCAGACTGTCGCGCCGCTGGTCGCTGACAACGTGGTGATCACCGGCATATCCGGTGCCGAGTACGGCATCCGCGGGTTCATCGACGGCTGGGATCCGGACAGCGGCAAGCATCTGTGGCGGACCTACACGATCGCTGGACCCGACGATCCGAACGGTAAGAGCTGGCCGGGCGACACCTGGCAGCATGGTGGCGGGTCGACCTGGATCACCGGGTCGTTCGATCCCGACCTGCACACCGTCTATTGGGGCACCGGCAACACTGGGTCATGGAATCCGACGCAGCATCCGGGCGACAATCTCTACACCTGCTCGATCGTGGCGCTCGATCCGAAGACCGGGCAGCTCAAGTGGCACTTCCAGTTCTCGCCCAATGATCCGTACGACTATGACAGCGTCGCCGAGATGGTGCTTGCCGACCTCAACCTGAACGGCAAGACCATGAAGGTGGTGATGGATGCCAACCGCAATGGCTTCTTCTATGTGCTCGACCGCACCAACGGGAAGCTGCTCGCGGCCAACCAGTATGCGCACCAGACCTGGGCGAAGGGCGTCGACATCGAATCCGGCAAGCCGATCCCGACCGACATCACCGACCAGGTGCGCCAGGGCAAGGACGTCGATGTCTGGCCGGGTGCGATGGGCACCAAGAACTGGAGCCCGGTGTCGTACAGCCCGAACACGGGTCTGGTGTATGCTAACACCCTGCTGTTCGGCATGCACTACAAGCCGGTGGACGTGCAGTACCGGCCCGGGCTGACCTACTGGGGCGCCGACATCTCGTGGCTGTGGCCGGACGGCCCGCGCGGCTTCCTGAAGGCGATCGACCCGGTCACCGGCAAGTCGAAATGGGAGGCGCCAAGCGACATCCCGCGCTTCTCCGGCGTGCTGTCGACCGGGGGCGGCGTGGTGTTCAGCGGGCAGCTTACCGGCGAGTTCGAGGCGTTCGATGCCGACAACGGCAGCAAGCTGTGGCAGTTCAAGACCGGCTCCGGCATCGAGGGGCAGCCGGTCACCTGGATGCAGGATGGCGTGCAGTATGTCGCAGTGTCGAGCGGCATCGGCGGTGTCTACGTGCTGTATTCCGGCGACGAGAGACTGTCGAAGGTTCCCGCCGGCGGCTCGCTCTGGGTGTTCGCGCTGACGCGCTAGCCGCGTATTCGCACGAGGCGCCTGGGTTAGGCGCCTCGCCTTCTCCGGACACCTATAACCTATATGCAACATGCGATCGTTCTTCTGGCTGTGGCAACGCTCGTTGCGGGCCCAATTGTCGTCCATCGTCCACGAGCCGAACAGGCGCCGCCAACGCGCGCGCAATTCGAAGAAGGCTCACAGCTCTTCGCGCAGATCTGCTCGCATTGCCACGGGCCGAAGATGGTCAATCCCGGAACGGTCTCCTTCGACCTGCGCAAATTCCCGCACGACGATGCGGCGCGGTTCTTCAACTCCGTGCGCAACGGCAAGAACAACATGCCACCGTGGAGGGATGTACTGAAGCCGAACGAGATCGAGGCGATCTGGGCCTATGTGCGCACAGGTGGCGAGCCGCCATGAAACGGCTCGCAGTTGCCTTGCTGAGCTGCATCTGGGCCACGCCGGCCCTGGCAGAACCAGCGCTGCGTGTCTGTCTGCAATCGAACGACCCGCCGCTGTCGTCACGCCGCGGTACGGAGCCGATTGGCTTCGATGTCGAGCTGGCACGTCTGGTGGCTCAGCGACTCGACCGCCCGCTGGCGATCCAATGGTTCGTCACACGCGACGACCCGGACAGCAATCCGGTCACTGAAGCCAACGCGCTGCTCTCCGACCAGCGCTGCGAATTAGTGGCGGACTATCCGCTGGTCACTGACAAGCTGGGGCGCCCACGCACAGCGACCGGCAAGCTGCCGCCATTCGAGGGCGCCACGCCCGAGGACCGTCGGCGCTGGATCGAGCTAGGCGAGCTGGCGCCATCAGTGCCCTACCGGTTCGATGCGATCACGGTCGCGCTGGCGCCTTCGCATGCTGGGACATCCGTGCAGTCGCTGCACGCACTGCATGAGTTCACGATCGGCGTGGTAGTGCACGGCCTGCCCGACCTGATCGCCATGGCCTACCACGACGGCGAACTCGCCGATCGGGTCGTGCATGCCAGCCAGAGCAATGCACTGTTCGCCCAATTGGAGAACGGCTCGCTCGACGCCGCGCTGGTCGAACTGCGTGAGCTCGATGCCTGGCGGGTTGCCCACCCGACAACGCCGATCATCGCAACCGGCTACACGCATTCCATCGGCTTCAACATCGGCTATGTCGGCCTGTCGACAAGCAGGGCGCTGCTGCAACGGGTCGATGCGACGGTAACGGACCTGCTTGGCCAGGACGGCATGCCGAGACTTGCCGCCGCTGCCGGCATGACCTGGCTGCCGCCGCGGTCGTCCCATATACAAGCCGGCACTGTGCTCGAATCGTTGCGCGGCGATTAGCAGGCAGGGTTGCGCAGTGCCGCGCCCGCTGCGGGGTATTCAGCTGCCGCATCCGCCGCGAAGCGTCGAAGCGCTGCCGGATAGATCCGGTGTTCCTGCACCAGCACCCGATCGGCGAGCACCTCGGGCGTATCGCCTGGCAGCACCGGGACCGCCGCCTGCGCCAGGATCGGCCCCTCGTCCACCGCCTGGGTCACAATGTGCACCGTGCAGCCGTGCAGCTTCACCCCGGCTACCAGCGCCCGCGCGTGGGTATCGAGGCCGGGAAATGCCGGCAGCAGGCTGGGGTGGATATTCAGCATCCGACCCTGCCAGGCATCGATCAGCAGCGGGGTCAGCACCCGCATGAAGCCGGCCAGGCAGACGACCTGCACGCCCGCCCGGCGCAGTTCCGCGTCTATGGCGGCCTCATGCGCTGAGCGATCACCGCGGAACGGCCGGTGGTCGATCGCCACCGCCGGAATGCCGGCCTCACGTGCCAGCCCCAGCCCCACCGCATCCGGCCGGTTCGACACCACAAGCACGATCTCGGCAGGATAATCGGGGTCGCGTGACGCGGCGATCAGTGCCGCCATGTTCGAGCCGCGGCCGCTGATCAGGATGGCCGTACGCGCCCTGGCACCGGCGATCACCCCGGCCAGCCGGCCGGCAGCGTGAGGTGTACCGAAGGCGGCCCGCTGCCCTCGGCGATATGGCCGATCCGCGCGACGCTTTCCCCTTGGTCCTGTAGGATCGCAGTCGCCGCATCGGCGTCGGCCACCACCACGGCCATACCAATGCCGCAGTTGAACACGCGCAGCATCTCTTCCGGTGCCACGCCGCCGGTGCGGGCCAGCCAGCCGAACACCGGCGGCACGGACCAGTACGGCTCCATCATGGCCACTGTGTCGGCCGGCAGCACACGAGGCAGATTGCCCGGCAGCCCACCACCGGTGATGTGTGCGGCGGCCTTCACCAGCCCGGCGCGGTGCAGCGCCAGCAGCGCCGGGACGTAGATGCGGGTCGGGGTCATCAACGCCTGACCCAGGGTGAACTCGTGGTCGAACGGCGCGGTTGCGCTCCAGGCGAGGCCGCTCACCTCGACGATGCGGCGGACCAGTGAAAATGCGTTGGCGTGCACGCCGGAACTTGCCAGGCCCAGCACCGTGTCGCCTGGCACGACTCCGTGCGGCAGCAGGTGCCCCCGCTCCGCCGCACCTACGGCAAATCCGGCAAGGTCGTAATCATGGTCGCGGTACAGTCCAGGCATTTCGGCGGTCTCGCCGCCCACCAGTGCGCAGCCTGCCTCGTTGCAACCCGAGGCGATGCCGGCGATCACCTCCCTCGCCTGCCGGGGATCGAGCTTGCCGGTCGCAAAGTAGTCGAGGAAGAACAACGGCTCGGCGCCCTGCACCACGATATCGTTGACACACATCGCCACGAGGTCGACGCCGACGGTATCGTGGATGCCGGTCTCGATAGCCACCTTCAGCTTGGTGCCGACGCCATCGGTGCCGGACACCAGCACTGGATCCACGAAGCCCGCCGCCTTGAGATCGAACAGCGCACCGAATCCGCCGAGACTGCCCATCACGCCGCGCCGATTCGTTGCCCGTGCAAGCGGCTTGATGGTCTCAACCAGCGCGTCGGCGGCGTCGATATCGACCCCAGCGGCGCGATATGTCAGGCCATTGCCCGGGCCCGGTGCTGAAACGTGATCACCACTGGTCATGCCGACCCTCGATACGCTACTGGCTTGGTTCGCCGAAAGCGACGATGGTTGCAAACAACCATGGCGGCGCCCGTCGGCGCAACGTGGCGGATGCGAGCGGGGGTAAGCCGGCTGATGCCTGACGGATCGCAAGTCGGCCGGAGCACGTCCAACGTGCTGCTGACCTTGCCCAATGTCGTCACCTTCGGCCGGCTCTGCGCGGTTCCGCTATCGGTCTGGCTGGTGATGGAGCACCGGTTTGCACAGGCGTTCTTCCTGTTCCTCGCGGCCGGGCTGTCGGACGCGGTGGACGGCTGGCTGGCGCGGCGCAACGGCGGCGGCAACACGGTGGGCGCGCTGCTGGATCCGCTGGCCGACAAGACGCTGCTGGTATCGATGTACGTGACGCTTGCCGCGGTGAAGGTGGTGCCGGACTGGCTCGCCATCCTGGTGGTGTTCCGCGAGGTTCTCATCGTCGGCGGCATTGCGGTGCTGTCGCTCCTGGGCCAGTCGATCGTGATCCGACCGCTGTACGTTTCCAAGCTTAATACCGCGTTGCAGATTGTACTCGTCACGGTTGCGCTGTTCGTATCCGGGTTCGGCTTATCGGCGCCGATCGTACTGGCGGTGCTGGTCTGGCTGGTGGCCGGGTCCACGCTGGCGTCGGGCGCGGCCTATGTCTGGATCACGGCCCGACGGCGATGAGCGAGGTCGGCGAGCGCCCGCCGCCCAAGCCTCGGACCTGGTTCGCCGAAACCTCGCCGATGCCGGGCCAGGCGACGCGTGGCCAGCGGGTGGCGCTGGTCGTCGGGCTGCTGGTGGTGGCGTGGCTCACGCTGCAGCTGTTCGCCTCGGTGCTGGCACCGTTCGTCGCCGCCGCCGGGATCGCCTATGTGCTGGACCCGCCGACCACCCGACTGACGCGGTTCGGCATCGGTCGCGGCACCGCGGCGCTGCTGATGATGCTGGGCCTGCTGGCCGGCGTGCTGCTGTTCGCGCTGCTGCTCTACCCGTTGATCTTGCAGCAGATCGGGCTGCTGCTGGGGCGCATTCCGCAGTACGTGGTATTGCTGCAGCGCTGGGCGGGCGAGGTGATAACCGACCTGCAGCAGAATTTCGGTTCCGACGTGGTGAACGACAAGCTGCGCGACCTGGTCAGCGGCCAGGCCGGCAACATGCTGGGCTTCCTGGCCACTGCGCTCACCAGCGTGACCGGCGCGGGCTTCGCCATCTTCAACGTGCTGACGCTGACTGTGGTGACGCCAGTGGTGGGGTTCTACCTGCTGCGCGACTGGCCGCGGATGGTCGGCATGGTCGATTCCTGGCTGCCGCGCCGCTACGCCGACGTGCTGCGTGCGCAGGCGCGCGAGGTTGACCGAATCCTGTCGGCCTGGGTACGCGGGCAGGCACTGTGCTGCATCATCCTGGCACTCTACTACGCTTCGGCGCTGACCGTCGCAGGGCTGGACCTGGGGCTGATTGTCGGCATGGCAGCGGGACTGCTTTCGTTCATCCCGTATGTCGGGTCGATCACCGGCGGTGTGACCTCACTCGGGCTGGCGATGGCACAGTTCCCGCACTGGCGCGGCGTGGTGGTGGTGGGCTGCGTGCTTGTGGTCGGGCAGATCCTGGAAGGCTACGTGATCTATCCGCGCTTCCTCGGGGACCGGGTAGAGCTTCCAGCGGTCTGGGTGATCTTCGCGCTATTCGCCGGTGCGGCCGCGTTCGGCTTCCTGGGCGTGATGCTGGCGGTGCCGGTGGCCGCTACGATCGGCGTGCTGTGCCGGTTCTGGCTGCGCCGCTACCTGGCCAGTCCGCTCTATCTCGAGCCGCCGGGCAAGCGGTAGCGGACTATTCCCCTGATCCCTGGCGTCTGCCGGGAGCGATATCGGACATAAACGGGAGAGAACGATGTCAGGAAGCCTGGCGCTGCGAAACGAGTGGGAACCGCGGATCCTCAGCATCGTGCGCATTGTCACCGGCCTGCTGTTCATGGAACACGGCATGGGCAAGCTGTTCGGATTTCCCTCGGCGGCGATGCATCCGGGTATGTTCGAGCTCTATTGGTTCGCCGGCATCATCGAACTGGTCGGCGGGCTGTTGGTGGCCCTTGGGCTGTTCACCCGTGTTGCCGCCTTCATCATGTCGGGGGAGATGGCGATCGCGTATTTCTACTCCCACTTCCCCCGCAACTTTTATCCGCTCAACAACGGCGGCGACGCGGCGATCCTGTATTGCTTCATCTTCCTTTATTTCGCGATTGCCGGCGGCGGCTGCTGGAGCATCGACGCGCTGATGGCGGGGGACAGGCGCCGCTGAGCCTCAGCGCGACCAGCCCTGGCTGATCAGGGAACGTTCGTCAGCGCGGCTGATTGTGGCGCTGAACGAACCCAGCTGATCCATCGACCGCGCGGCGCCGTGACCCAGGCCGCCGAAGCTGCTGCCAGCCTCGCCTCCGCCACCCCCAGCGCCGCCGGCAGCAACCTCCGCGGCTGCGCTGGCAGCTGCCCCACCCCCTGCGGCACCGGCACTGCTGCCGCTGGCGCTGGCACTGTTGCCGCCACCTCCGGCAGCGCCACCGGCAGCACCGCCGCCTCCAGCAGCACCACCCGCTGCCGAACCGCCTCCGGCACTGCCGCCCGTCGCACCGCCACCGGCGGCACCACCGCCGGAGGCACCACCGGCTGCCGCACCGCCAGCACCGCCACCCGCGGCACCACCACCAGCAGCACCCCCACCGCCGGCGGCACCACCCCCTGCCGCACCGCCGCCACCGGCGCCTCCAGCAGCAC
>DASSRN010000131.1:0-17786 GCA_035701785.1 Acetobacteraceae bacterium
GTCGTGTGCCGGCCGACTCAGTCGGAGGCAGAGGACTACTACGAACACTACGCTGTGCGGATGGAGGATACCGCCAGCGTGGACTTCTACATGGGTGCGAAGGAGAAGTTCTCCTCCTCGCACGATCCCGAAGCATACCGCTTGCACCGCAAGCGCTTCGTCGGCGGCGCCGGCACCTATCCGCTGATTGGCACGCCGACATACATCGCCGAGCAGATGGTACGGATGAGCGAGGTCGGCTTCGCCGGCACCACGGTGTCGTTCGTCAACTTCAAAGACGAATTGCCCTACTTCATCCAGACGGTGCTGCCGCTGCTGCGCGAGGCAGGACTGCGGCAGGGGTAGTTTCCGCTTCATCGGGGAACGGCCGCCACGGCTGGGCGGGATCGTCCGGCGGCACGGCGGCCAGCAGGCGACGCGTGTAGTTATCGCGCGGCGCGGCAAACACCCGCTCGGTCGGTCCCTGTTCGACGATCGCGCCCTGATGCATCACCAGCACGCGCTCGCACAGATGCCGCACCACCGACAGGTCATGCGAGATGAACAGCAGTGCGATGCCCAACTCGGCGCGCAGCCGCTGCAGCAGCGCCAGCAACTGCGCCTGCACCGACACGTCGAGCCCGGAGACGATCTCGTCCGCCACCAGCAACCGCGGTGCGGCGCACAGCGCTCGCGCGATATTCACCCGCTGCCGCTGGCCGCCCGATAGCTGCGCCGGATAGCGCTCGACGAACTCCGCCGGCAGTCCCACCTCGGCCAGCAGCACGCGTGCCCGGTCCATTCGCTGCGCGCGTCGGATCGCGTGGCGGCCGGCCTGCAGCGTCTGCGTCACGATGTCGCCGACACGCCGCCGTGGATTGAGCGCGGACTGCGTGTCCTGGAACACCATCTGCGCCCAGTGCAGCCGGTGCCGCGCGTCGGCCTGCGTGGCATGCGTAACGTCGCGCGCACCGAGCATGATCGTGCCGGTGGACGTGCGCTCCAGCCCCATGATCAGGCGAGCCAGCGTGCTCTTGCCGCTGCCGCTTTCCCCGACCAGGCCAACGAACTCGCCGGCGTCGATGGTGAAGCTGGTGGCTCGCACTGCCCAGGTACCCGAAGATCGCCACCCGGCGCGGAACTGCTTGCCAACATCGTCGAGCCGCAGCAGCGGCGCGCCACCGCCGACAGCCGGCACATCCGGCGCAGCAGTGACGGCGATCCCACGCGTGCGCTCGCTGTGATGGCAGGCGACCTGATGGGATGCGCCTATGCGGTGGTCCGGCGGATCGGTCGCGGCACAGTCGTTCTGCGCGATCGGACAGCGTGGTGCGAAGCGGCAGCCCTGCAACGCCGCTGCTTCGAGCAATCCCGGCATGCGGTCGGGCAGGGCGGCCAGGACGCTCCGCTTGCCGCTGATTGTTGGCGAAGCAAGCTGCAGGCAGCGCGTATAGGGATGCGCTGGCTCGGCCAGCAGTTGGCCGGCACGGCCTTGTTCCACCGCACGTCCCGAGTAGAGCACCAGGATGTCGTCGCAGATGCGCGATGCGAGCCGCAGGTCGTGCGTGATGAACAGCACAGATGTATCGGCGTTGTGCTGCAATTCGGCGATCAGCTGCACGATGCGCGCCTGGATGGTGACGTCGAGCGCCGTTGTTGGTTCGTCGGCGACGATCAGCCGGGGCCGGCCGGCGAAGGCCATGGCGATCAGCACGCGTTGGCACATGCCGCCAGACAGTTGGTGCGGATAGCGCCGCAACAGCGCCGCTCCGTCGCGCAAGTGCACTGCGTCCAGCAACTGCAGCGCGCGCTCGCGGCGTTCGGCGATGCTGAGACGACGCAGGTGTTCGTTGAACTGCGCGCCGATCGTCAGCACCGGATTGAGCGCCGTCATCGGTTCCTGCGCGATGAACGCGATGTCGCGTCCCAGCAGCGCGCGCCGACGCGCTGGTGCAAGATGCACAAGGTCTTCGTTATCCAGCAGCAGCGATCCGCTGGTCACCGAAAACCCAGGCGGCAACGCATGTGCGATGGCGTTGCCGATCATCGACTTGCCCGCGCCGGACTCGCCCACTACACCAAGGATGCGCCCCGGCATCAGTTCGAACGACAGCTGGCGAATCACCGGCACGCGCTGTCCCGCCACCATCGCGTCGATGCAAAGATCGGTGGCTCGCAGGATGGTCAGACGCTCCGCGCGACCGACAGCCGCACATCCAGCGACCGCCGCAGCCCGTCGCCCAGCAGGTTGAACCCGGTTACCGTGATGAAGATCGCTGCCATCGGCAGCAGCACCGTCCACGGCGCCTGCGCGAAGTTCGCGCGCGCGTCGGCGATCATCTGGCCCCACGCGACCTGCTCTGCGGTGACGCCAAGTCCGACGAAGGACAGCACCGCCTCGACGATCACCGCGATGCCCATCTCCAGGCTGAGCAGCGTGATCAACAGCGGCAGCGTTGCGGGCAGCACCTCGTGCAGCAGCGTCTGCATGTGGCTGAAGCCGGCGAGCCGCGCCGCGGTCACGTAGTCGCGCCGCACCGTCACCAGCACTTCGGCGCGCAGCACGCGGCAGAACCGTGTCCAGTCCACCAGCACGATCGCAAGCACGACCTTGTCGGCGCCGGTGCCGAGACCGACCATCAGGATCAGGCTGAGGATGACTGGTGGAAACGACAGCCAGACCTCGACAGCGCGGCTGATCAGCCAGTCGATAAAGCCGCCGAAATATCCGGCGATATGTGCCAGCACAGTGCCAAGGATCGCCGCGCCGCAGGCGGCGGTGAGGGCGACCAGCAGTGCGAGCTGGGCGCCGAACAGCAGTCGCGCCAGTTGGTCGCGCCCCAGGCTGTCGGTGCCAAGCACAAACCCAGGCGAACCAGGTGGCAGCAGGATGCTGAGCAGGTCCTGCTCGCCCGGATCGTGCGCCAGCAGCGGCGCGAACAATGCGCACAGCGCAACGCAGGCAATCAGCACCGCACCCGCCAGTACGCGCCCCGAGCGCAGCGCCGTCATCGCGCGCGCAGCCGCGGGTTGAGGATCAGCACCAGCGCATCGACGGTCATGCCGATCAGCAGCACCACCACGCAGTAGGTCAGCCCAACGGTCTGGATGATCGGCAAATCGGCGTTGCGCACCGCATCGACCATCAGGTTGCCCAGCCCCGGGTAGGAGTAGATGACCTCCACCAGCAAGGTGCCGCCGAACAGGAAGCCGAACTGTACGCCCATCAGCGTGAGCGTCGGCAGGATCGCATTCGGTAGCGCGTGCACCAGCAGGATGCGCCACTCGCCGATGCCGCGCAGCCGGGCCTGGCGGATGTAGTCGTCATGATACACGTCGAGCAGGCCGGAGCGCAGCACGCGCATGATCGCAGGCGAGAAGGCAATGCCGAGTGCGGCGGCCGGCAGCACCAGATGCGCCAGCACGCTCCCGAACGCATGGATCTGGCCGGCGAGCAGCGCATCGAGCAGCACGAACCCGGTAACAGTCGGCACGCTGAATTGTGGTCCGATCTGGCCGATGAACGGCATCGCTGGAACCAGCACGCCGAACAGCAGGATCAGCAGCAGGGCCCAGAGGAACTCCGGGACAGACAGCAGCAGCGTTGTGCCGATGTCGCCTACAATCTCGGCGACACCACCGCGGAGGTGGAACAGCAGCAGTCCACCGCCGACACCCAGTACGCTGGCGATCCCCATGGCGCACGCCGCAAGCTGTATTGTCGCAGGGAGCGCCGCTGCGACCAACGACCCGGCATCGCGCCGCAGCTGGACCGAGCGGCCGAAGTCACCATGCAGCGCGTCGTCCAGCCAGATCGCGTATTGCGCGACCAGCGGCTTGTCGAGGCCCATGTCGCGGCGCTTCGCCTCGATGTCCTCCAGCGTTGCATTGGGCGGCATCGACATCGCCGCCGGATCGACCGGCAGCAATCGCAGGGCAACGAACAGCAGGATCGACACGGTCAGCAGGATCGGTATCGCGGCCAGAATCCGCCGCAGCAGCAGAAGGACAGCCCGTGTCACGTCCAGCGCATGGTCTGCGGCAGCACCCAGCCGTTGGCATACCGCGCCACCGCCAGGTTCTTCTGCCGTGCGATGGTCAGCACGCTTTGCAGCAGCGGGATCTTGGCGCCGGTTTCGATCGCCTCGCGATCCAGCGCCTTCCAGCCTTCGTATCGCTTCTCGGTATCAGCGACGTTGAACAGGTCGATCACCTTCTGCCCCAGCGTCATGTCCTGCCAGGGCGAGAACGGCAGCTTCGGATTGAGCATGTAGCCGACGAAGATCTCTGGATCGCCGGTCGCGTTGTCGAAGCTGTACAGCGTCGCCTCGGGCAGCTTGTGACCGCGGTTCAGCTCGAAATACTTGGGGTACTCGATCACCTGGATGTCGGCTGCGATGCCGACCCGCTTCCACATCTGCGCAATGGCGCGCGCGATGTCGTAGTCGCTGGGGAATTGCCCGTTGGTGGTGGCAAAGCCGATCCGCACCGGCTTGTCCGCATCATATCCGGACTTTGCCAGCAGCTCCTTGGCACGGTTGGGATCATACCTGAAGCCGAAGTCGTCCATGTAGCCCGGCGTGCCCGGCGTCGCCAACTGCGACAGCGGCACCGCCGCGTCGTTGTAGAACGCACGCGACAGCGCCGCCTTGTCGATCGCATGGTGCGCGGCCAATCGCACATTGGGATCCGCGAACCCCAGGTCATTGCGCACCTGCAGCAGGATGATGCGCGTGATCGGATCCAGCGCCGCCGCCAGGCCAGGCTCTCCTTGCAACCGCACTGCCTCCCGCACCGGCAGGTTGATCGCCAAGTCCACCTGGCCCGACTGCACCGCGGCCACGCGCGACGACGGATCCTTGATGATCTGCACGGTGACCCGACGGATCGCCGGCTTCGGCCCCCAGTACTTGTCGTTGCGCTCGAGCACGATGCGCCCGTTCGCCTGCCACTCGACCAAACGATACGGACCGCTGCCAATCGGCTTCTGTGCGAACTCCGCTGCTCCAACCTGCTCCACATAGGCCTTCGGCACCACATAGCTGCCGAGGAAGGCGAGCCAGACGGGCGCTGTCGGCGCCGGCGAATTGAAGTGCATCACCGCCTTGGTGGGCGACAGCATCTCGATGTCCTGCACCTTGCGCCAGGAATTGGCGATGTCGAGACCCTGCGTGGTCTTGACGCGCTCGAAGAAGGTGAAGCGGAAATCCTCGGTCGTCAGCTTGTCACCGTTATGGAAGGTCACGCCGTCCCGCAGCTCGATCGGCATCGTGAGACCGTCGGCGGACAGCTGCCAGCGCGTGATCAGGTTCGGCACCAGCCGCAGGCTCGGGTCCTGGTCGAGCGGCTGGTCGAACACCGCCTTGAACAGCGGCTGCGCATCTGGCGTGAAGCGCTGGTTGGGGTCCCAGCTCGGCACGTCGCTGGGCCAGGCGATGGTCACCGCATCGCTCGCCGCGTGCACGATCGACGGCGCGGCAAGCGTGGCTGCACCCAGCGCAAGGATGCCGCGGCGGGTGGCTGCGGGCGTCATGAAGCCTCCGTATCGGATGCTGCGACCCTATCCGCGGCAGGCGATGCGGACAATACAATGCGGCCTGCGTGATCCGGCTGCGACACCACGCGCACGCGCGTTCCTGCTGCACAGCCGTCGGTGAGGAAGCACACCGCACTCGGACCTGCGTCGAGCCGGACCAGGCCGATGCAGATTGGCAGCCGTGAGCTGAACGCAGGGTCATGGCTATGGTGCAGCAGCGTCACCGCGAGCAACTCGCCGCTCTCGGCATCCGTCTCGCGCACCTCCAGCGTGTCGGCCAGGCATGCAACGCAGAGCTCGCGCGGCGGATACTGCACAGCGTCGCACGCTATGCAATGTTGCAGCTTCATGCCGCCAGCACCGCGGCCGCGGTGCACAGGCCGCGGTCGTAGTTGATCATGCCGAAGCCGCTGACCAGCGCATGGCGTGCATTCGGCACCGTCCTTTCGTCCGCCTGCCCGGTGAGTTGGCGCAACGCCTCGACCACGCCAAGCATGCCGCCTGCCGCGCCCGCCTGGCCGCACGACAGTTGGCCACCGCCGGTATTGTGCGGCAGGTTGCCGCCCGGGCCGAACTCGTTGCGGCGGATGAACTCGGCGCTGGTATCCTTGCTACAGAATCCAAGGTCCTCGAATTGCAGCAGGCAGATCACCGGGTAGTCGTCATAGGTCTGCACCACGTCGATCGCGTCCGGCCCGATCGCAGTCTGCCGCCACAGTGCATCGGCATCCATCGCCCAGCCGGCGCGCCATTGGATCGGATCATCGGGATACGCGTTGTGCCGCTCGATCGTGGCGAGGATGCGTACGCCCTTCAGTCCCAGCGCTTCGGCGCGCGCACGGCGCATCACCAGGAAGCCATCGGCGCCAGCGCACGGCATCACGCAGTCATACAGATGCAGCGGCGTTGCGATCGGGCGCGCATCGAGATACGCCTGCAAGGTCAGCTCGCCACGCAGCAGCGCCAACGGATTGCGCTGTGCCCATCGCCGTTGCGCCACGCACAGCTTGCCGAAGTCCTCGCGCGTCGCGCCGGTGCACCGCATCGCATGCTCGGTGAGCAGCGCGAAGCTGGCATTCGGGCCGCCGGCGCCGTACGGCCAGACGCAGTCGCGCGAGAAGCTGCTGAACTGCGCCACCAGATCGCGGAAGCTGTCAGGACCGTTGGTGTCGCCGGCGACGCACGCCACCACTTCGGCGTCGCCACACTGCACCGCACGCGCAGCGCGCCGCAGTGCCATGACGCCGCAGGCACCACCCGTCGGCAGGAACTCCAGGAAGCGCGGCGACAAGCCGATATATTGCGTGAACGGTGCGGGACCGTCGGGCGCCAGCGTGAAGCTGGATAGGCACAGGCCGTCAACCTGGCGCTTCTCCAGCCCGCTCGCTTCGAGCAGCATGCGCAACGCGCTGCCCAGCCACCATGCCGCGCTCCGCTCCGAACGGCGCACATAGGGCACGGTGACCGGCGCGCAGGCGACCACGTCGCCATAGTCCATCATGAGCGGCGTTTGAGATGACGGGTGTCGATGCAGCGCACTGTTCCGGGCAGGCGCTGCGCCCACGCCTTCAGTTCGCCGCGCTGCACCTTGTGGGTGCCGGTCAGCGGCAGCGCATCGACGAACGCCACGTAGCCCGGCGCCTTGAAGTAGGCCAGCTCGCGCAGCGCATGCGCCACAATGTCATTCGCGGCATCGTCGTCATCTCCGGTTGTTTGACGCAGAACGATACAGGCGAGCACCTCCTCGCCGCGTAGATCGTCGGGCACCGCGGCGCAGGCGACGTCGCCGACCAGCCGGTGCTGGCGCAGCACGCTTTCCACTTCCACCGCTGCGATGTTCTCACCGCTGCGGCGAATCACGTTCTTCCGGCGATCGACGAAGTAGAGGTTGCCCCCGGCATCACTGCAGACCACGTCACCGGTGTGGAACCAGCCGCCTTCCCAGGCCGCTGCAGTGGCTTCGGGATCGCCAAGATACTCGGTGAAGAAGCCAGCACGCGGATCGTTGCCAGCGGAGCGCACAAGCAGTTCGCCCGGAGTTCCCACGTCCACATCGGTGCCAGTCTCATCGACGATGCGGTGCTGCATGAAGTTCGGCACGCGGCCGAAGCACGAGTGGCCGATATGGCGTGGCTCGTGGCTGGCGATGACCACCGCCCCGCCGCCCGTCTCCGTCATCGCCCAGGCGTCGATCATCGGGATGCCGAAGCGCTGCTCGAACGCCGCGTGGTGCCGCGGATCGACACCAGGCGCGAAGCCGAACCGCACGGCGTGCGCCCGGTCATCGGGCGAAGGATCGAGCCCCAGCAGCATGGTCGGCATCACGCCAAGGCTGTGCACAACAGTAGCGCCGCTGTCGCGCACGGTGCGCCACCAGCTGCGCGGATGGAACCGGTCGAGCGGGACAACGCACCCACCGGTCAGCACCATCGCCAGCGTCGAGTAAGCCATGGCGTTGACATGCGTCATCGGCAACGGCGTCAGCAGGCGCTCCTCGCCCGGACGCAGCGCGCAAAGGCCGCCGACATCGGCGTACCATTGGCCGCAACAAAGGAAATACTTGTTGGAGAGCACGCAGCCTTTTGGCCTGCCTGTAGTGCCTGAAGTGTAGACCAATGCGCACTCGGTCGTGGCATCGGGACGCGCGCCGCGGGCAGGGAAGGGGGCAACGGGTACCGGCCCGTCATCCGTTATGGTCACACAACCCGACACGCGCCCGCGGTGCGCCTGGCTCGTGACCGCGAGACACATGCCACTGTGCCTGACCACGTACTCCAACTCGGCTGCTCGCCATTCGGCGCTGAGCGGCACGACGCTGGCCCCCAACCGGTTCAATGCGAACCAGTGCACGAACACCGCGGGCCGGTTCTCCAGCATCAGCCCAATGCGATGCCCAGTGCCATAGCCGCCCGCTCGGTAGAGCGCCGCGACCGCATCCACCTGGTCCGCGACCTCGCCGTAGCTCAGCGTGCCCGGCGCGATCCCGTAGTGCTGCGCGGTCTCGTCAGTGACATGCAGGAACGGCCGCGCTGCCCAGGTGCGCGCGGCCGTCGCGAACGCGGCGAAGACGGTGGCGCTCAGAGCGGATCCCAGTCGAACACCTCGCCCGAGCGGTCGAGCGGCATATACGCCGCCTTCAGCGCCGGCGCCGCATGCTGCGCGATCGCCTCCGGCGTCCAGCCATCCGCGCGGTGCACGATGCGGATCGGCCGCGGTGAGCTGAACAGGATGATCTCGTTCATCCGCGTGCCGAACACCTGACCGGTCACGTCCTTCGCCGCGTCGGACGACAGGAACACTGCCATTGGCGCGTTCTTGTCCGGCGTCATCTGCTGGATCTTCGCCAACCGCACCTGCTGCTCCGGCGTGGTCGCGGGGATCGACTGCGTCATGCGGCTCCACGCGAATGGCGCGATGCAATTGGAGCGCACGTTGTAGCGCTTCATATCCAGCGCGATCGACTTCGACAGCGCAGTGATGCCCAGCTTGGCAGCTGAATAATTGGCCTGGCCGAAATTGCCGATCAGCCCCGAGGTGGAGGAGATATGCACGAACGTGCCGCTCTCCTGCTTGCGGTAATGCTCGGCGGCCGCGCGCGAGACGAAGAAGCAGCCGTTCAGATGCACGCCGATCACCGCCAGCCACTCCTCCGGCGACATCCGGTGGAAGATCACGTCACGCAGGATGCCGGCATTGTTCACCACGCCGTCGATCCGGCCATAGTGATCGAGTGCCGCCTGGATGATCTTCTGCGCCGAGTGCCATTCGGCGACGGACTCGGTGCAGACCTCGGCCGCGCCGCCCTTCTGCTCGATCAACTGCTTGGTCTGCTGCGCCGGAGTGGCGGAGGCGCCTTCGCCGGACAGCGAGGCGCCGATATCGGCGACGATCACCTTCGCCCCGGCGGCGGCCATGGCGAGCGCGATCTCCCGGCCGATGCCGCCGCCCGAGCCCGTGACCACCACCACCTTGCCTTCCATCATGCCCGCCATGCCGTCCTCCTGTGCTGCGGAGGTCTGACTACTGGCGGGTAGCTCCGGCGGCAAGCCTCTGCCCTATTGTTCCCTGTGCATGAGCTCGCCACGGGCGCTCTGCACGTCGTGCGCGGTCACTGCCGGCCCGGCATTGCCCCACGCATTGCGGACATAGGTCGCGACGGCCGCAACCTGATCGTCATTCAGCAGCCAGTCGAATGGCGGCATCGCGGGCGCGGTCGGTGCGCCAGCCGTCGCGACGCTGCGCGTCCCAAGCAGCACGACATGCAGCAGCGACTCAGGTTCGCGCGCCTGAACCGTTGCTGCGCCGGTGAGCGACGGGAACAGCCCGTCGATGCCGGCGCCGGTGGGCGTGTGGCAGGCGGAACATTCATCGGCATAGACTGCAGCTCCCACCCGCATCGCGGGCTCCGTCGACGCCACTGCCTGAGGCTTGCCTACAGTGCCGGGCTGATCCTTCAGATAAACGGCGATGGCGCGCAGGTCGGCGTCCGTTATCCGCGAGCTTGACAGCTCCACTTCCTCGGCCATCGGACCAGCGGCCGCGGCGAAGCGATTGTGGCCGGTCTTCAGGTAGGCGATGGTGTCTTCAACCTCCCAGCCGGCAAGCCCGTTGTAGTCGCCGCCTCTGATGTCGGGTGCGAACCAGCCCTGTAATTTGTAGCCCTGCAACGCTTGGTCCGTCTTATCGCCGCCAAGCACGTTCTTCGGCGTATGACACATCCCGCAATGTCCGGGCCCTTCAACCAGATACGCGCCGCGATTCCACTCCGCCGACTTGTCCGCTCGCGCCTGGAACCGGCCGGGTTGGAAGAACAGTCGGTTCCAGGCGAGCATACCCGCGCGGATGTCGAGCGGGAAGGGCAATTGGTTGGATACTACCTTGTTGCGAACCGCCGCCACGGTCTGAAGATACTGCCGTATGGACAGCGCGTCATTCCGGCTCATCCGCGTGAGATAGGTATACGGCATCGCCGGATACAGCCGTTCGCCACCGTGGCCGGTGCCGTTCAGCAGCGAGTTGACGAACTCATCATCCGTCCACGCACCGATCCCGGTTTCCCGGTCGGGCGTGATGTTGGGCGCCAGCAGGTTGC
Organism: Acetobacteraceae bacterium; assembly: GCA_035701785.1. Lineage (GTDB taxonomy): Bacteria > Pseudomonadota > Alphaproteobacteria > Acetobacterales > Acetobacteraceae > JAMXLO01. The sequence continues at coordinate 10,608 of DASSRN010000131.1, forward strand.
CGAACGGTGTCTCGATCGGACGACCACCGGCGAAGTCCTTGCCGCTGCCCGGCGTGGTGTGGCACGCGGCACAATCGGCAAGCGTCGTCAGGTACCGCCCGCGTTCGATCGTGGGAAAATCCTGGTCATCCAGAGTCTGGGATCGCGCGGGTGTAATGGAAGAAAGCGCCAGCACCGCAGCGGCGAGGATAATGCTACGCATGCACCAGCGGGCCTGGGTTTTTCAAGTACTGCGTGCGGATCGCCTCGGCTGATCGGAATGCCAGTGCGCCCACAGTGCCCGTGGGATTATAACCTGCATTCTGCGGAAACGCGGTCGCACCCTGCACGAACAGGTTTGGTACATCCCAGCTTTGCAGGTACTGATTGAGCGCGCTGTTTCCAGGATTGTCGCCCATGATCGCGCCGCCGCACAGATGCGACGTCTGGTACTTGGTCACATCATACGGGCCCTTGCGCGGGTTCTTGACGATCTGCCGGGCGCCCATCCGCTGGATGATCTCAGCGTAGCGGTCGGTCAGCCAGGCACTCATCTTCACTTCGTTGTCGTGCCAGTCCATCGTCATGCGCAGCAGCGGACGGCCGAAGCGGTCCTTATACGTCGGATCGAGGTCCAGGTAGTTCGTGCGGTAGCTGTACGACGACGCATGCACGGCGGACCCGGCGAACACCGTGCTCAGGTAGTTTTCCTTGACCGCTTTCTTCCACGCAGCACCCCAGCCGGGTGTTCCGGGTGGCACTGGCGTTGTTTCGATCGGCCGGCCGTTGCTCTGCACCTGGCCCATATATCCGCCGCCAACGAATCCAAGCGGGCCATGATCGAAGTTGTCGCCATTGAACTCGTCGATGCACATGCCGATCGCGCCAGAGGCGATGAACGGGTTGAAGTTGAACTTGGTGTTATCGAAGAAGCCGGTGACGTTCGACACGACCTGATGCGTGAGGTTGCAGCCGATCTGGCCTTTGCCGGTGTTCGGATCGTATGGCGTGCCGATGCCGGACAACAGCAGCAGCTGCACGTTGAACAGCTGGAATGCGCATAGAATGACCAGCTCCGCGGGCTGTTCCCATTCCTCTCCTGACGTGTCGACATACGTGACGCCGGTAGCGCGCTTGCGCGAGTTGTCGAGGTTGATCTGCTTCACCTCGCACATAGTGCGCGCCTCGAAGTTCGGTTTGCGCACCAGCACCGGCAGGATCGTCGTCTGCGGACTGGCCTTCGAGTAATTGCCGCAGCCGAACCACTCGCAGAACCCGCAATAGGTGCACGGTCCCAGCTTCACGCCCAGTGGATTGGTGTAGGCAACGGACAGGTTCCCGGATGGCTGGGGGAATGGCTTGTAACCCATGTCAGCCGCCGCTTTCGCGAACAGCGTATGGCTGAACGGCTGCGGCTGCGCTGGGGTCGGGTATGGGCGAGACCGCGCCCCCTCGAACGGGTTGCCGCCTGCCTGGATCTTTCCCTGAAGATTGCCGGCTGTCCCGGATGTCCCGCACAGGTACTCGAAACGGTCGTAATGCGGCTCCAGGTCGTCGTAGGTGATGCCCCAGTCCTGGATGGTCATGTCGGGCGGCAGGAACGATTCACCGTAGCGCTCCACCAGCTCCGACCGTGTCTTGAAATCAAACGGCAGGAACCGCCACGTCTCGGCATTCCAGTGAACGCCTGCGCCACCTGCGCCATTGCCCAGCATGAAGGCGCCCCAGTTGCGGACCGGCAGCGCTGCCTGTTGAAGGTTGTTTCGGAAGGTCAGAGTGGCCTGGGCCGGACGAAGGAACAATTCGTGCCGCAACCGATACCGCAACTCGTCCGGCGCATAGGATGGCGGAAAGTCGGAGGCGGTATCACGCCAGGGTCCCCGCTCGATGACGACGACATCCAGGCCCTCGTCGGTGAGCTCATTCGCCAGAATGCAACCAGTCCAACCCAGCCCGACAATGACAACGTCTTTGGCCGGCAGCTTTCGTGCCATCGCTCAGGGCTTCCAGTTGGGATGGTCGCGGATGCTGACCGGTGGCAGTGGAAACCGTTCATTGTGCCGGTGTACCCAGTCGCGATAATCGTAGCGGGCGCCGGGAAACCCGATCATCTTCCAGGACGCCATATCCTTGTTGCCGCCATAGACCGGATCCGCGAAGAACCCCTGCTGCGTGTCGATCAGCATGGCGTGGAAGAGCTGCGTACTGTCGATGCCCTCCAGCTTGATGGAGCCGTTCTCCAAGCCCTTAAGTACCTCGTCCTTACGGTCGTCGGGCAGGCTTGCAAATCCGGCGCCGTTGAATTGCGCCTTGCTGTATTTGTCGAGCGCGGCAAGACCTTGCCGGTATTGCAACGCCCGGGTCATCGCGCTCTGCGGTCCCTGTTCCTTGGTTCCGCTGTGGAACGGGCCATCACGATACTGGCCTTCATCCTGGCCGAACGGTCCAGCAAGCTGCCGGTCGATGAACACGACGCAGCCGGAATCCTTGCCACCGGGCGTCTCCGGGTCAGGTGGAATGAACCGGTCGACGATGGCCTCCATCGCGGCGGCCTCTTCCTGGGTGAAATAAAGCCAACCGGAGCCCTCGTTCGCGGGCGGCGGCTTGGCGGTGTCTGACGACCAAGGCAGCCGATCCTTGATCACCACAGCTCTTGCGCTTGGTACGCCTACGACCGCAGCGGCGGTCAGCGCCAGCAGGTCGCGTCGCTTCCGTACCGGCACACACGCCTCCGATGTGGGGGAATCGCCCTTCCAACGGAGCGTGCGGGCAGGGGTTGCCGGTCGCGCGCGGCGGTCGCCCGAACGTGACGCGGCACCCACCGGGTCAGGGTGGAGCCGTATATCGACGCTGAATTGCTTCGTGTATCAGGCGACGGGCTTCATCGGGCACAGCATGCGACGCCTCGATGCCTGCAACCGTGTCGGACAATTGGTCGTCCTTGATGGCCTCTCGGATCCAGCGGGAGTAATCGCCTTGCACCCGGTGCCATTGCCAGGTCTCGCTGTCGACACCTTCGCCGATCTGGATGAACAGCATCAGATTGTGCGCTTGCAGACGTAGCCTGGAGTCAGCACCACGGAACCAGAAACTCTTGTCGTCGCCTAGCCTGCCTTCGGCATACTTCCGCCGGTGACGTAAGCGGGTGCCCTCACCAGGAATGACCTGCAGCTGCTGCATCGTCTCGGTCGCCACGTCCAGCATCAGGATGTCACCGAGTGGCAGCGTGGCGGGGGCTACCTTGCTGCCGAGATGTCTCGCCTTGCAGAAGGCGTCGAGAACGGATTGCGGCTCGCCGCCAACAACCAGGAGCCGGTCTGTTGCTTGCAGCACGTGTGGTGAGACAGCTTCTGGCCGCGTGGTGATAAACAGGAATCCGTTCAATCCTGCCTGGAGCGCCACCGGCTCCGGGTCCCAATCGCCGGGGAGCATATGGTGTGCTTCATCGACTATCACGAAATGCGGCCGCCCTGCGCTTGCCCGCAATGCGCTCAATGCCGACAAGATACTCGTCCAGAATACAGTGCGGTCGCGCGGATCCATGGCCAGCAAATTCAGCACCACGCTGGTATTCGGTCTTCCTAGCAATTTGGCTGCCTGCTCCACAGTCGGTGCGTCCTCGCTGGTGCCGATCGTCACGGCGCCTTCCAGACCGTTGTAGTCGCCCTCAGGATCAACAATGCAGAATTGAAATCCGCCGCTGTACAGGCGTTCGATCAGCCCTTGGGTCATCGTCGATTTGCCGCCACCCGAGACACCGGTCAGCAGCAGCGTCTCGCGATGCGGTGCTACAAGATAGGGTTCGCCGTCCCCGTGTTGCGCCAGCGCAACGCACTGCCGTTCAATACCGGCATCGAGCTCTGCGAAGTCCGTTCGCAACAGGCGCTCGATCAGCTCGACAACGCCTTCGCCGCGTGGGTTGTCCGTGACCCAGACCGCACGTTCCTTCAACGCCGGGACCGCGTTCGCCACCGCGACCGGAGCGCCGGCTACCTCGAGGAATGCCATATCGTTTTCCGCGTCGCCCACCGCAACGCAGTTGCGGCTGGAAAGCTCGAGCGCCTCCAGCGCGGCCCGAAGGCCGCTGGCCTTGGTGATGCCCGCGGGCAGGACCATGACGGCGCCCTTGTTGAACGTGATGGAAAGCTCGAGCCCAAGCTCGCGGATCGCCTGGAGCACTTTGGTCTCATTCGGCTCCCAGGTGGCAACGATGGATCGCCCTACGCTAAGAGGGTCCATCCGCAGTTCGCGCAGCCGCGCAACAAAGTTCGGATCCGGCGATGCTGCCAGGCGGCGTTCTTCCTTCCTGTCAGGGAAGTAGAGGACCGCACCGTTTTCCGACACGATGATATCGAAAACGCCGAGTTCCGGCATTGCGGACTGCAGGTCGTCCAGCTCTCGGCCAGTAACCAGGACCACGCGATGTGCGGTATCGCGCAGCCGATGCAGCGCTTGCAGGGTCGTCTCGTTCACCACGCCGTCATGGGCAATGGTCCCGTCGTAGTCGGTGGCCAGGATGACGTAATGCACGGTGCGGGAACGGACTTCCGAATTGCCGGGTTGCGTGACACGTAGGTGACGTCAGTCGCGGAGTGACTAACCGGCGTACAGACCCTGCCAGTTTGGGAACGTCGGCTCCATCGGCTGCGTCAGCTCATCGATCCGCGTGTGCAGGCGGTCGAGCACCGCGAGCTTCTGTTCCGGCGTTCCAGCGAATGGATACTCACACCGCAGCAATGCCGACCGCAGCGCGTCCTCGATCAACAGGCACACATCGCTGATGCAGCCCGACGGCACCAGCCCCGGCACCGCCAACGCCTGCACCAGCACCATCGCGCAGTTGCGGCGCTGTGCCCGATCAGTCGCCTGCAACGCCAGCCGGATCGCCGCTTCGATCGTCTGACCGGAGTACGCCACTCCCAGCACTTCGAGACAGCGGCGCGCCGCCACGTCGCGCGCCGGCCGCATCCGGGCTGCGTGCCCCCGGGCGCCCGCACCGGCAGCCGCCGCATCGTCGAGTTCGCGCCGCAGCCCGTCCAGATCCATCGAACCCGCCGACCTCCGCTACCCAATACCTACGGGAACAGCCGCTACCCGGTCTCGGCGTCCTCGACATAGATCGCGCTGCCTCCAGTATCTTCTCCCCGGTGTCGGCGGCGGGATCAAGCATCACCGGCGCACTTGCCCATCGCATTCCCGACGCTGGACACCTTCCCGCGGTCTCGACCCGACATGCGTCGTCGAGACGCGATTGCACCCCTTGCACCCCCCGCCCCATACTCCGCGGCAAAACCACGGAGGATCGGCCATGACCGCTACACCGCAGATCCGTTCCCTCGGCGAGACGCTGGGCGCAGAGGCAATCGGCATTGACCTCGCCAAACCGATGGACGCCGAAACCGACGAATGGGTGCAGCGCGCGTTTGCGGAAAATCCGGTGCTGGTGTTCCGCGACCAGGACCTGGGCGCGCCGGAACTCGCCGCGTTCGGCCGGCGCTTCGGCACGCCGCGCATGCACGCGCTGATCAAGTATCGCCATGTCGACTGCCCGGAGGTGTCCTGGCTCACCAACGTGGAAGAGGACGGAAAGATCGACTGGTACGGCGTCAAGCGCGCCACCGACTGGCACACCGATTCAACCTACGAAGACCGGCTGCCGCTGCTCGCCATCCTGCACGCCAAGGAGGTGCCGTCGGAAAAGGGCGGCACGATGTTCGCCGACATGCGCGCCGCGTACGATGCGCTGCCTGACGCGCGCAAGCAGCAGCTCGAGGGGCTCACGGCGCTGCACGGGCGCAGCATCGGCCCGGCGGGCGAGAAGCTGTACGGCGACGAGAAGGGCAAGACCGAGAAAGTCTACAAGGACGTGCACTGGCCGGCGGTGACGCGCCACCCGGTCACCGGGCGGCAGATACTGTTCGTCAACCCGATGCACACCTATGGCTTCGAGGGCATGGCGCAGGACGAGGCCTGGCCGCTGATCGAGGAGCTGGCCGAGCACGCCACGCAGGACCGCTTCGTCTACTACCATCGCTGGCGCGTCGGCGACGTGCTGATGTGGGACGAGCGCGCGACCATGCACCGCGGCGCCGGCGACTACCGGCCGGAGGAGCGTCGCATCATGCTGCGCACCATCGTCTATCCGAACTGACGCCGGCTTTCAGTCCGGCGCCCACGCTCCGACGCACTCCGCGTGCTCCGGGCAACACGGTGCGGCGAGCCGGCGGCGGAACAGCAGTCCGGCCCGGCCGAACAGTTCGCCAAGGCCCTCCAGCGGGCCGAGGGCGAATTCGGCTCCCTGCGCCGACAGAAGCGCGGTCCGTAGCGCCCGTTCCACGATCACGCCCGGGCCGGACTGCGCCAGGCTCGCCGCACGCAGCAGGTGCTTCTCGTCCTCGGACACCGCACCGCATAGCGGGCAATGGATCTCGATGGGGCGCAGCACGGTGCGCGCCACCACGGACATGAGCCGGTCGATCGAAAAGGCCGCGGCGTGCGCGCCCAACGTATCCATCGAGCGGCACAGCCGCGCCAGCGGATCAGTGCCGCGGATGTGGTCCATGACCCACCAGCGGATCGCCGCGAGCAGCACGCATTCCGGTCGTTCCAGTCTGGCGGCGAGGGAAGGGTAGGCGGCCGCGACGGCCGGGAATTCGATGAGCTGACCCATGACCGACTCCCCTGGTGGTTTGGCGGGCCAGCTTAGATGAGAGTAATTCTCAATTGCAATATCGCCGAGGACCGGCCGGGGCGGCGGCTGACCGGGGCGAGTTCGATCGTCACCTCGACCAGCTGCTGCCGATCAGTGCGCGTTCTTTACCTCGGCTCAGCGGAGCGCTGAACAAGCCGAGTTGATCGGTTGACCGTGCCGCGCCAGGGGCTAGGCCTGACACCGAGCCGCCGACGTCAGCCCCGCCACCATGTCCACCCGCGGCGGAGGAGCTTGCGCTACTGACCTCGGCCGCACCGACGCTGGCACTGGCACCGGTGCCGCCGCCGGCGTTGCCGGCAGCACTCGAACTGCCGCCGCCGGTGCCGCCAGCATTGCTGCCTCCGCTGGCGCTGGCCCCGCCACCGGCGTTGCCGCCCCCGCTGGCGCTTGCCCCGCCTCCTGCATTGCTGCCACCGCCGCCGGCGTTGCCGCCACCGCCGGCGTTGCCGCCGCCACCTCCAGCGTTACCGCCACCACCGCCAGCGTTA
>DASSRN010000132.1:0-14817 GCA_035701785.1 Acetobacteraceae bacterium
ATCTCGGCCATCGCGCCGGGCAGGTCGCCGGTGGCGATCGAGGCCACCGGCAGCATCGCGTCGGGGTGCGGCCCGAACTGTTCCCACGCCCAGTCGTTCCATACCCGGCACTGCGCGTTGGCAAACACCGGATCGGGCGTCGCCCACATCGCCAGGCCCTTGTTGGGGAAGATGATCTCCACGTCGACGCCATCGGTGCGGTTGTCGCGGATGCGATCAGCCACATCGGCGCCGGCGCGCGAACGCACCCAGTCCTCGCCCTCGAAGCTCATCACCCGCACGCGGTCGGGGCGATAGCCTTCGCAATAACGCCACTGCACGCCCTTGTCGTCGGTGATGATGCGCGGCACTCGCTCGCGGTACTGCGGCTCGATGCGCTTCTCCCAGAGGTCTGGCGGTTCATTCGCGTGGCTGTCGGTGGAGACGATGAAGTACTTCTTCGGATCGCTGGCGCGCGCCGTGTGCTCCCACCCGGTGTGGCCGGGCGTCTCCAGCCGCCAGAGGTTCGGGGCGTTGATGGCTACATCGTTCATGCGATCCTCCTCGTTCCTTCATGTTCAGCGCGAGCCGGCTTTACTCCATATCGTGCGCGGCGCAGGCTCTGCGCCAAGCGACAACGAATGGAGGAAACATCATGCCTATCAGCCGCCGTCACCTGACCGGACAATTGCCCGTCCTTAGCCTGGTCGCCGCCGGCCTGCTGGGCGTCAGAGCCGCCCACGCCATGTCCGCCGACGAAGAAGCGGTCGCGAAGCAACTGGAAGCCCTCCGCTCCGCCCAGTTCGCCGCCGATGCCAAGGCGCTCGACGCACTCTGCGCGCCGGAGCTCAGCTACAGCCATTCCGACGCCCACATCGAAGACCGCGCGACCTTCGTCAAGAACGCCACCAGCGGGAAGTCGAAGTTCCTGTCGCTCAAATACGACGACCCGTCGATCCGCGTCATCGGCGACACCGCCATCGCGCGGTTCCATTGGCTGGCCGAAAGCGAAGCCGTCGCCGACGGCAAGAAGAGCTCGACCAACCTGCACGTCCTGACGATCTGGCAGAAGCAGGCCGGCGAATGGAAGCTGCTGGCACGGGCTTCCACCAAGATCGCCTGACCGGTTCACACAATGCGCCACTGCACCAGGGTGTAGGGTGCCGGCGCGTCGTCGTGCGGTTCGAACAACGCCGCGACCGGCGCGCCGATCGCCACGTCCTGATGCGGATCGCCCAGCAGGTTGCCCAGCATGCGGATGTTGCCGGCGTGCGGCAGTTCGACCAGCACTGCGATGTACGGTCCGTGGTCGCGCAGAGCCGGATGCACCGGGTGCCAGCAGCGCGTCCAGGTCCAGATGCGGCCTTTGCCCTCCACCGCCACCCAGCGCATGTCCCATGACCGGCAATGATGGCACAGCCATTCCGGCCCCCACTGCCAGGTGTTGCAGGCGCCGCAGCGCTGCACCTTCAGCACGCGCTGGCGTGTCGCTTCCCAGTAAGGCAGATCGAGCCCGTCGCTCTCGGTGACAGGCGCAGGCAGTCCAGCCGGCAGGTAGGTCATCACAGCGTCTCCTGCGAGCCGACGATCATTGTAGATACAGGCGTCACCATCGGCCCGGCGATCACACAGCCGACATGCGCATCCTTCACCTGAGCGGTGGACTGGCCGCGGATCTGGCGCACCGCCTCGATCTGCAGTTCGAGCCCATGCATATAGCATTCCGCCAGATTGCCGCCGCTGGTGTTCAGCGGCAGTTTTCCGCGCGGCGCCAGCAGGTTTTCCAGCACCAGGAAGTCGTTCGCCTCTTCCGGCTTGAAGAAGCCATGCTCCGCCATGCTCATCAGCACGCCGCCGGTGAAATTCTCATAGCTCTGCAGCACATCCACATCGCCAGGACCGAGCTTCGCCATCTCCCACAGATGCGGCGCCACCGGGCCGAAGCTGGACGATGCGAAGTCGGGCGCATTGAACGAACGAGCAGCATTGCGGTGGTCTGAGCCCTGCGCAACCGCAAGCACATAGGCCGGCTTGTGCCGGAAGTCCTTCGCACGATCCGCCGCCACCAGGATCAGTGCCGCTGCACCGTCGTTCTCCTGGCAGCAGTCGAACAGACGATAAGGCTCGGAGATCCAGCGCGCCGTGTCGTACATCTCCTCGGTCAATGGACGGCCATGCATCACCGCGCGCGGATTGGCCTGTGCGTGGTGATACGACGCCATGGCGATCGCGCGCATCGCCTCGCGTTCGATGCCGTGCTCGTGCATGTAGCGCATGAACTTCAGCGCATAGCGCTGCGCGGGTACGAAGATGCCGTACGGATTGATCAGCGCATTGTCGCCGGCGACTGTGCCGCCAGCCGCAGCACGACCGAAACGCTGGAACTGGCCCTGCGCCAGCGCACGGTACACCACCACGATGTCGGCCTGGCCGGTGACGATCGCTGCCGCTGCGTTGCCCACCGCCGCGGCACCACCACCGCCGCCGCCGCCCCACTGCATGTTGGACAGCCGCAGCTCTCGGGTGCCCAGCGCCGCCGCCAGCCGCGACGGATCGTTGCGGTCGTTGCTGTACGACGCGAAGCTGTCGATATCGCGCGGGTCAATGCCCGCGTCCTCCGCAGCCGCCAGGATCGCCATCAGCGCCAGCTTGAACTCCGGCTCCGGCGACCGTCCATGCTTGTAGTAGGCGGTCTCGCCGATGCCGACGATGGCGACCTTGCCGCGCAGGCTGCGCTCGGTCATTGCGCCGCGACCAGCCGGTCGATCGTCACGCCCTTGCCGACGCCGACGCGCTCCTTGAATGGCGTGGTGTCGATCTCCTCGAGTTCGATCTCGCGGTTGAGCACCTGCTGCTTCCACGCCTGGTGTTCCGGCTCCATCGCGTGGAACTCCGGCATCACCTCGCGCGCGAACAGCTCCAGGCTTTCGCAGATATGCTCATGCGTGTTCCGCCCGGCCTGGTTCAGCAGGATGATGCTGTCGACATGCGATTCCTTGAAGCGGTGCAGCTTGCGCCGGATCGTCTCAGGCGAGCCGATCAGTCCGCCGCGCAGCGCTTTCTCGGCCCGCTCAGGATTCTCCTGCTTCCATTTCAGGTACTCGTCCCACAGGCACACGGTGCCGGGCTTGGCGCGTTCGCGGTTGCGCGCGCCGCTGTAATAGGCGAGCGAGAACTGGAAGAACGTCACGCCGTCGGCGCGCCGCCGCGCCTCTTCGTCGGTCTCGGCGCACATGAAGTAGCTGACCATCGCGATGTTGCAGTTGCTCTGGTAGTCCGTCAGCTTTTGCTGCCGCTTGACGAATGCATTGTAGTAGGCGTGCACCCAGGCATGCGCCATGTCGGCGCTGAGGAACTGGAAGCCCAGCGCGCCGATGCCGCAGCGCCCCGCCAGTTCGATCGTCTCCAGTTGCGAGCACGCGACCCACAGCGGTGGATGCGGCTTCTGCACCGGCTTGGGCAACACGTTGCGCAGCGGGAACTTGAAGTAGGGACCGTCGTACTCCCAGCCTTCATGGGTGAACATCGGCAGGATGCAGCGCACAGCGTCTTCCCACACCGCCTGCTTGTCCTCCATGCGCCGGTCGAACGGGCCAAGCTCCGTGATGCTGGCGCCTTCGCCCATGCCGAATTCGACGCGTCCGTTGCTCACCAGATCCAGGCACGCGACCTTCTCGGCGACGCGCGCCGGATGGTTGGTGGTGAGCTGGATGATGCCGTGGCCCAACCGGATCTTCTTGGTCCGCTGGCTGGCCGCGGCAAGGAACACCTCGGGTTGCGGCGAGTGCGAATACTCTTCCAGGAAGTGGTGCTCCACCTCCCATGCATAGTCGTAGCCAAGGCGATCGGCGATTTCGACCTGGGCGAGCGCGTTCTGATAAAGCTGGCGTTCGTCGTCCTGAGCCCACGGTCTCGGCAGCTGCAGTTCATAGAAGATGCCGAATTTCATGCCGCACCTCGCCCATTGTCAGATCGCTCGCACGAGGGATACATACCGACGGGTAGCCTGTCCATATCGATAGTACGGAGGCCCGCGTGGACGTCGGCATTCAGATGATCTTCTCCACCTATGGCTGGCCCGGCATGAGCGATCGCGAGGCGTGGCAGGAGGAGATCCGCCTGGCACGGCTGGCCGACGAACTCGGCTTCGACGTGCTCTGGTCGGTGGAGCACCACTTCTTCGACTACTCCTTCTGCCCGGACAACACGCAGCTTCTGTCGTATCTGGCGCCGCTCTGCACGCATGCGGACCTGGGCACCGCGGCGATCATCCTGCCGTGGAACGACCCGCTGCGCGTGGCCGAGAAGGTCTCAATGCTCGACCTGCTGAGCGGCGGCCGGGTCAGGCTGGGGATCGGTCGCGGCCTGGCGCGACGCGAGTTCGCAGCGTTCCGCGGCACGATGGATGACTCGCGCGAGCGGTTCGACGAGGCGGCGGCGATGATCCTGGAGGCGCTGCGCACCGGCTTCATCGAGGGCCACGGCAAGTTCTACCCACAGCCGCGCATCGAGATCCGGCCAAGGCCAGAGCGCAGCTTCGCGGACCGCACCTATGCCGTCGCATCCAGCGAGGATTCGATCGAGGCGGCGGCGAGGCTGAAGGCACGCATGCTGATGTTCGCCGACCGCCCGTGGCCGCTGCGCCTGCCGGGCATCGAGCGGTATCGCCAGTTGTATAGGCAGCACAACGGTATTGCGGCGGCGCCCGTGGTGACCGCCGACCAGTGCATCTGCGCCGCCACCTCGGCCGAGGCGAACGAACTGGCCGAACGCCACATGGCGAGCTTCGTGGACAGCAACCTGGAGCACTACGAGCTGATGAGCACGCACTTCGCCACGGCGAAGGGTTACGACGCATACGCGAAGAAGTCGGAGATCGCGCGCTCGACCGGCCGCGACGGGTTGGTGAAGGCATTGCTGGAGGTGGCGGTGCGCGGCACGCCGGACGAGGTGCTGCGCGCCTATGAGGCGCGGCGCGTGCTGTTGGGGGATTTCGAGCTGAACAGCTCATTCCGCTTCGGCGGCATACCGCTGGCGAAGGCGGAGGCGTCGATGCGGCTGTTCGCGAAGGAAGTGCTGCCGGTGCTGAAGTCGTGGCAGCCGGCGACACAGGCCGAGGAGACCGCGGTACACGCCTGAGCCGTCTCGCAGTCATCTCATTGCACGCTACAAGAGACACTGTCCAAATCAGCGGCACAGAAGGTGTCTCGCCTTCGTCTCATTGCCCGCTCGGCGAGACAGAAACGCCTCCACAGTTCTCCGCGGGCCTCCGCGGGTTCTCCACGTAGTCATTGCCCACAGAACGACCGGCTCTGGCCGGTGCCTTGCGAGGCACCGACCGAGGCGCAGGCAGGTCCTCGTTGTTTGACGCAAAGAACCCGCGGAGAATCCGCAGAGCGCAGCGGGGTCCGGCGCAGGTCACCGTCATCGTGCGGATTATGCGAGTTAGTCCAGCTGTCTGTCAACGCGATTGCGCCAAACGACCGTTGCCGGAGACATGGCTGAACCGAGCAAATCGGTATTGCCCTGCCGACCTCACCTCCTACGATAACGCTATGCCCCAGTCGCAGCCGCCGTCCCGCGTGGACATCGTCGTGGTCCACTCCTCCGACCTGCACGTCGACGACGAACAGAACGCCACGAAGCACAACGACGGCACCGCCGGTCTCGCAGCGGTGCTGTCCGTCGCCCGCGCGCGGCGCGCCGATCTCGTATTGCTGGCCGGCGACACGTTCGACAACAACCGCGTACCGGCGCCGGTGCTGGACCGCACCGGCCGCCTGTTGGCCGATTCCGGCGTTGCCGTCGTGATCCTGCCGGGCAACCACGATCCGGCGCTGCCCAACAGCGTGTTCGTGCGCGGCGGACTGGGCAGCATCCCGAATGTCAGCATCCTCGGGATCACGCACGACGAAGCGGTCGGCTTCCCCGACCACGACCTGGAGATCTGGGGCCACGCGCACCGCGACTACGAGAACATGGCGCCGCTGCGCGGACCGCGCTCTCGCAGCACGCGCTGGCAGATCGCCATGGCGCATGGCCACTACGAGCCGCCGCACAACATGGCGACGCCGCTGCGCCCGTCCTGGCTGTTCAGCGACGACGCAATCACCGCGACCGCCGCCGACTACCTGGCGCTCGGGCACTGGGACCGGCACGAGCAGGTGGGCGACGGCTCAGTGCCGGCTTACTATTCCGGCTCGCCCGATCTGGCGCGCAGCGTCAACCTGATCCGATTGACGCACAATGGCGACGTGGTGGTGAAGCGCGAACCGCTGCCCTGGGATGAGATGTGACGCCGCCGCGAGGAGGCCTGCGCATGAGCTATCAGCCGATCAGCTTCCGCGAGAAATTCGGCCTGTTCAGCGAACACTGGCAGCCGAAAGTGGTCGCGGAGATGAACGACTACCAGTTCAAGATCGTGAAGTTGCAGGGCGACTTCGTCTGGCACAGCCATCCTGACACCGACGAGACATTCATCGTCATCGACGGCGAACTGCGGATCGACTTCCGCGACGGCGCAGTCAGGATCCGGTCCGGCGAGATGTTCGTCGTGCCCAGGGGCGTCGAGCACAAGCCCTGCGCTGACAACGAGGTGAAACTGCTGCTGATCGAGCCGCGCGGTGTCGCCAACACCGGCGACCAGGGCGGCGCCCGCACCGCCCCGAACGACGTCTGGATCTGACGGCGCGCTATCCCTCGTAGTTCTCTGCCACCAGCCGGTCGAGCAACCGCACGCCGAACGCCGTTGCACCCTTCGGCACGCACGGCGCGTCCTTGCTGCTCCACGCCACGCCGGCGATGTCCAGGTGTGCCCACGGCTTCTGGTTGACGAAGCGCTGGATGAACTGCGCCGCGCTGATCGACCCGGCCGGACGGCCGCCGATGTTCTTCATGTCGGCGATGTCGGAACGGATCAGCCGGTCGTAGGCATCGTCCAGCGGGAAGCGCCAGACCTTCTCGTCCGTTGCCTTCCCGGCCTCCGACAGCCGCTGCGCCAGTCCATCGTCGTTGCTGAACATGCCGGCGTATTCGTGCCCCAGCGCCACGATCATCGCGCCGGTCAGCGTTGCCAGGTCCACCATGAAGCGCGGGTCGAATTTCTGCTGGCAGTACCAAAGCACGTCGGCGAGCACGAGGCGGCCTTCGGCGTCGGTATTGATCACCTCGATGGTCTGCCCCGAGTAGCTCTTCACCACGTCGCCCGGACGCTGCGCGGTGCCGGACGGCATGTTCTCCACCAGCCCGACCAGGCCCACCGCATCGACCTTCGCCCTGCGTCCGGCGAGCGCCGCCATCAGCCCGACCACGGTGCCGGCGCCGGCCATGTCCCACTTCATGTCCTCCATGCCACCGGCCGGCTTTATGCTGATGCCACCGGTGTCGAAGGTGACGCCCTTGCCGATGAACGCCACCGGCTTGCTCTTCCCCTTGCGGCCGTTGCCCGACGCGCCGTGCCATTGCATCACCACCATGCGCGGCTCGTTCGCGCTGCCCTGCGCCACACCCAGCAGCGCGCCGAAGCCGAGTTTGCTCATCTCGCGCGGCCCCAGCACCTCTACCTTCACCCCGAGGTCGCCGAGTTTCTTGCAGCGATCGGCCATCTCGGCCGGGTTCAGCACGTTCGGCGGCTCGCTCACCAGGTCGCGTGACAGGAACACGCCCTTCGCCACACCCTCCAGCGGTTCCCAGGCCGACTTGGCCCGCGATGGGTCAGCAGTCAGCAAGGTGAGCTTGTCGAGTTTCGGTTTGTCCTCCGCCTTTTCCTTCGTGCGATAGCGGTCGAACCGGTAGGCGCGCAGCACCGCACCCAATGCCACCTCGGCAGCCTGCGCAGCGTCCAGCGAACCGGTCGCGATGCAGCCGGTGGGCTCGGACATCAGCGCGCCGGCGGTATGCCCGCCTACCTCGTTCAGCACCCGCGTCGATAGCTCCGCCGGCTTTCCGAGACCCACAGCCACTACGCGCGACAGGCCGGCGCCGGGTGCGAGGATCGTGCACGTCTTGCCCTTACCGCCCTTGAACTCGGCTGCCTTGAAAGCGCGCGCGATCGCGCCGCCGGTCGCTTCGTCGGCCTGCTGCCACGCACCCGACGGCATTTCGCCTTCCCCCACCAGCAGGACGAGCGCTCCCGACTTCGGCAAGCCTGGCTTGGCGAAGGCAATGTCGAGCATTGTGCGAACTCCCCCCTGACGACACGCCGGCGAATGTAGCAGCCTTTGCTACGCTTGGCGCCAGCCGCTATCTGCGTGCGCGATGCTTGAAGTGTTACGGGATGATGACAACGGATTTGCCCGCGCTGCTGCGCTGTTGCGTGCTGGCGAGCTGGTGGGGTTCGGCACCGAAACGGTCTATGGGCTTGGTGCGGACGCAACCAACGATGCAGCGGTTGCCGCCATCTTCGCAGCAAAGCATCGGCCACGCTTCAATCCGCTGATCTGCCACTATCCCGATGTCGAAGCTGCGCTGGTCGACGTGCAGGAGACCGCGCTGTTGCGGCAACTTGCCAGCGCTTTCTGGCCCGGCCCGCTCACACTGGTGCTGCCGCGGCGCGGCGACAGCGAGGTCAGCCTGCTGGCCAGCGCTGGCCTCGACACGCTGGCGGTGCGCATCCCCGCCCATCCCGCGTCGCGTCGGCTGTTGCGGGAGACGGGCCGGGCAGTGGCAGCACCTTCGGCCAACGTCTCCGGTCGGGTGAGCCCCACCACCGCATCACACGTGATGCAGGATCTGGGCGACCGGATCGCCGCAGTGCTGGACTGCGGCCCTAGCGCTGTTGGCGTTGAGTCCACGGTGCTCGACCTGTCGGGTGACGTTCCCCTGCTGCTCCGGCCCGGCGGCACGACGGTCGAAGCGCTCGCGGCTGTCATCGGTCCCCTCACCGTGCCGGGCGCCACGGGCAGCGCACCGCGCTCGCCCGGCCAGCTTGCCTCGCACTACGCGCCCACGCTGCCGCTGCGTCTGGACGCGTCCGCGGTACAGCCGGACGAGGCGCTGCTTGCGTTCGGCCCGCCCCTGCCTGGCGCGGGCGCCGTATTCAGCCTGAGCGACCGGGGTGACCTCCTAGAGGCAGCCGGCCGCCTGTTCAGCGGCCTGCGCCAGTTGGACGCCGAGGGCGCCGCCCTCGGCCTGACCCGCATCGCCGCCATGCCAGTGCCCGAGCGGGACCTGGGCCGGGCGGTCAACGACCGGCTGCGCCGGGCCGCGACGCGCGCCTGACCGCTGCTTGCCTCATGCCCCCTAACTGTGCTTCACAGCGCGCTTCCCTGCCGGGCGGCGACGGCATCGCCCCCGGCTATGCCCGCATGGCGCGGGCCTCCAGCCATAGGGAGAGCATCATGCCGCTATATGAATGCGTGCTCATCGCGCGCAACGACGTGACGCAACAGCAGGTCGAAGGCATCGCCGACGGCATCGCGAGCCAGCTCGAGACCGAGGGCGGCGCGATCAAGAAGCGCGAATACTGGGGCCTGCGCGGCCTGGCCTACCGGATCAAGAAGAACCGCAAAGGCCACTACATGCTGCTGGGCCTTGACGCGAAGCCCGACTTCGTCAGCGAGATGGAGCGGCAGCTGGGCCTGAACGAGGACGTGCTCCGTTTCATGACGCTGCGCGTGCCGGAGATCGAGGAAGCGCCTTCGGCGATCCTGTCGCGCAAATCGGACGATCGCGAGCGCTCGTTCCGCGGCCCGAAGCCCGCCGGCCGCTTCGACAGCGGCCGCCGCCGGAATTTCGACGAACGCGAGGAGTTCCGCGCGCGCGACGAGTTCCGCGAAGAGTTCCGCGCCGGGGCAGAGGAATAGAAGATGTCCGAGACGACCGAGATCAATCCTGCCGCCCGCCGTGCTGCTGTCGGCGCGCGCCGTCCGTTCCATCGCCGCCGCAAGTCCTGCCCGTTCTCCGGCCCGAACGCGCCGAAGATCGACTACAAGGACGTGCGGCTGCTGTCGCGCTTCCTGTCCGAGCGCGGCAAGATCGTGCCCAGCCGGATCACGGCCGTGTCGGCCAAGAAGCAGCGTGAACTTGCGGTGGCGATCAAGCGCGCCCGGTTCCTCGCACTGCTGCCTTACATCGTGAGCTGACGGAGGCCGGTATGGCAGATGTCGAACTGATCCTGCTGCAGCGCGTCGAGAAGCTGGGGCAGATGGGCGACCTCGTGAAGGTGCGCCCCGGTTTCGCACGCAACTACCTGCTGCCGCAGAAGAAGGCGCTGCGGGCCAGCAAGGACAACATCGCGCGGTTCGAGCAAGAGCGCGCGCAACTCGAGGCGCAGAATCTGAAGCGCCGCGAGGAGGCGGAGCGCGTCGCCGAACGGGTCAGCGGAATCTCCGTGGTGATCATCCGCCAGGCGGGTGAGTCGGGCAGCCTGTACGGCTCGGTCTCCGCGCGCGACGTCGCCGAAGCGACCACCGAGGCGGGGCTCACCGTTAATCGGTCGCAGGTGCTGCTGGAGCATCCGATCAAGACACTGGGCCTCTCGCAGGTACGCGTCGCGCTCCATCCCGAGGTGTTCCTGCCGGTCGTTGTCAACGTTGCGCGCAGCCAGGAAGAGGCCGAAAGGCAGGCGCGCGGCGAACGCGTGGGCGCCGATGCCGAGGAAGACGAGGCGGAATTCGATGCCGCGGCACTGTTCGAGACCGGCGCAGAGCCGGAGCAACCGCCTGCCTGACGGCCGTTCGCGATGAGCAGTGCGGTCGCCTCGATGACCGGCTTCGCCCGCGCTGAGGGCGGCACCGATGGTCTCACCTGGGTCTGGGAACTGCGCAGCGTCAACGGTCGCGGGCTTGATCTCAGGTTCCGCCTGCCCGCCGGCTGGGACGCGCTCGAGCCGACACTGCGCGAAGCCACCGGCAAGGCGCTGAAGCGTGGCAACGTATCCGCGAATCTGACCGCTCGCCGTGAAGCCACGGCGCGATTGCAGGTGGATCAGGCCGCGCTCGAGCAGGCTCTGACGCTGACGACCGAACTGCACAGGCGCATCCCAGGCAGTCCCGCGCCGCGCGCCGAAGCGCTGCTGTCCCTGCCTGGCGTGTTGAAACCCGCGCAATCGGACGACGCCATTCCGGACCTGGCCCCGGTCGCGGCCGGGTTTTCCGCGGCGCTTGCCGCGCTGATCCAGGCGCGACAGGCGGAAGGCGCAAGGCTGTCCCAGGTGATCGCCGGGCTGCTCGACGAGATCGCGGCACTACACCAGCAGGCGACCGCGGAAGCGGCCGATCAGCCCGCGGCACAACGAGCGCGGATGCTGGAGAACCTCGACAACCTGCTGCGCGAAGCACCGCGTCTGCCCGAGGAACGGATCGCGCAGGAGGTAGCGCTGCTCGCGACACGTTCGGACGTGCGCGAGGAACTCGACCGCCTCGCCAGCCACATCGAGGCGGCGCGCGCGCTGCTGGGCGAAGCCGCCACCATCGGTCGCCGGTTCGACTTCCTGGTGCAGGAGCTCAACCGCGAGGCAAATACGCTGTGCAGCAAGTCGGCGTCGGTGGCGCTCACCGCGACCGGCCTGAAGCTGAAGGCAGCGATCGAACAGCTGCGCGAGCAGGTGCAGAACATCGAATGACCATCGTGCGCCGCGGGGTCTGCCTCGTGCTGTCGGCGCCCTCCGGTGCAGGCAAGACCGCGATCACCGAGGCGCTGTTGAGCAGCGAGCCGCAGCTGCGTCGCTCGGTCAGCGTGACCACCCGCGCGGCACGCGCTGGTGAAATCGACGGCGTGCACTACCACTTCCGGCCGCTGGCGGAATTCGATCGCATGGCCGCCGCGGGCGAATTGCTGGAATGGGCGCGCGTGCTGCACCGCGATTGCTACGGCACCCCGCGTGCGCCGGTCGAACAGGCGCTCCGGTCGGGCACCGACCTCATCTTCGACATTGACTGGCAGGGCCATCAGCAGTTGCGCACGGCCCTTCCCGGGGACGTCGTGGGCGTGTTCCTGCTGCCGCCGACGCTGGACGAACTGGAGCGCCGGCTGCGGGCACGATCAGGCGATGCCGAAGCGGAGATCGCCCGCCGCATGCAATGGGCACGCGACGAAATCAGCCACTGGGCCGAATATGAGCACGTCGTGGTCAACCAGAGCTTCGAGACGGCAGTGGTCGCAGTGCGCTCCGTGCTGCATGCCGCGCGTTCCGCAACACAACGGCTGACCGGCCTCAGGCAGTTTGTGGACCAGCTGTAGCAAGCAGCCGCGCCAGCCGGTCGAACTCGGCTACCGACAGCGCCTCGCCGCGCCGATCCGATCCGATCCCCGCGGCACGCAGCAGCACCTCGCCGCCCAATCCCTTCAGCGCGCTCCGCAGCATCTTGCGTCGCTGACCGAATGCCGCGGCAGTCAGCCGCTCCATCGCCCGGAACAGTTCCGGTTCGGGCTGCACCGCATGCGGTACCAGTCCGACGACGGCCGAGTAAACCTTCGGCGGCGGCACGAACGCCGTCGGTGGAATGCGCAGCAACAGTTCCACTGCACAGACCCACTGCGACAGCACCGCCAACCGCCCGTACGCCGGCGTGTTGCTGACGGCGCAGATCCGTTCCGCCACCTCTTGCTGGAACATCAGTGTCAGCCGCTCGAATTCGTGCGCATGGCGCAGCCAGCCGACCAATAGCGGCGTGCCGATATTGTAGGGAAGATTGGCCACTACATGCCGCGGCGCCGGCACCAGCGATGCCAGATCAAGCGACATCGCGTTCCCGTCGATGACGCGCAGACGCCCGCCCACCTGTACCGACAGTTCCTGCATCGCCGCCACCGCCCGCCGATCAATCTCGACTACCGTCACGCTCGCGGCATCGGACGCCAGCAGCCCACGCGTCAGTCCGCCCGGTCCCGGCCCCACCTCCAGCACGTGCTGCCCGCCCAGCGGACCGGCCGCCCGCACGATCCGTTGGATCAGGTTGGTGTCGAGCAGGAAGTGCTGCCCCAGCGAGCGCCGGGCCGACAATCCGTGCCGCGCGATCACCTCGCGCAGCGACGGTGCAAATTCAGGCGCCGTTGGGCCGCAGGTCGATGGTGGCATGGCGGCGCAGGTTGGCGAGCAGCTGTCGCGACAGCAGCTCGACCCGCTCATTGAACAGCTGCGCCTGCACTTCCTGCTTGCTCTGCTGCGCCATATTCTTTTCTTCGCGCGAGCAGACGATCATCACCGCGATGCCATCGCTGGTGACCATCGGCTGGGTGGCCCGGTCAGGCGGCAGGGTCGCGAGTATCTGGCGGAACGCCGGAGGATTGACGCCTTCGAGTTTGATCTCGCCGGGATCGGCCGGCCGCGGCGAGTTGTTCGCCTTCGCCGCCTGCTCCATCTGATCGCAGCTGTGCACGCTCGCGCTGACGCCACGTGCCTTCTCCAGGGCCTGCTTCTGCTGGTCGGTCGGCGCCTGGGGATTGAGCGGGCTGCTGAACGGAAAGAACACCTGACGCAGCGACACCGCAGTGCCGACGTCGCGACCGATCTCGCGCTTGCCTTGAAGATTGACGATCGAGATGCCGCCGGGAACCTTCACCGGATTGCTGACCGCGCCCACCGGCATTTCGGCAACCAGCTGTGCCACCTGCGGGTCGAGCTGATTGGGCTGCACCCAGCCGAGTGCGCCACCCTGCAGAGCCGTCTGGTTCTGGCTGAACTGCGCGGCGACAACCGGGAACGCAGCGCCGGCGCGGAGTTCGCTGATCACCGTTTCCGCGAACCGCTGGGCATCGGCAGCAGACGCCGGATCGTCCACCGGGATGAAGATCTCGCCGACGCGGTACTCGGGTTTGCCCACCTGTTGCGCCAGCACGCGCTGCTGCTCCGACACATCGGCGTCGCTGATCTTCACCTGATCGCCAAGCTGCTCGCGCAGGACCTGCGACCACCCGAGTTGTGTGCGCAGCTGGTCGATCAGCGTGCGCGAACCGACTCCGCCTGCACTCAGCTTCTGCATCAGCGCGCCGGCTGCCAGCCCATTGCGCGATTCGATCTCGTGCATCGAATCGGCAATCTGCTTGTCGGGTATCACGATCTTACGCCGCTGCACTTCCTGCATGCGCAGCTTCTCGTCGATGAGCTGCCGCGTGATCTGGTGCTTCAGCCGGTCCAGCACATCTTGCGTGACCGGCAGCCCGGTAGACAGCGCGAAGAGCCGCGCGCGGTTGTCGACATCCGCGTTGGTGATCACGTCGCCATTCACGATCGCCACGATCCGCATGCCCTGCGGCGCGGCCGCCTGTGGTGGCGCGGTCACCGCGAGGGCGACGGCCGGCTGCACCACCAGCCAGCAGAACATGAGCCATTTGGATGTTGTACAGGTCATCACGCCAGTCCTCTGCGGGTCAGAGCGCCTTGAAGCCGAACTGCCCGATTGTCTTGAAGGTCATCTGAACCAGCGCCGTCGTCGAGCCATGGTCGCCGTTGTAGCTGGTGTAACGCCGGAACACCCTGATATCGAAGATGTAGCACTCGTCTTCATACGCGGCGTCGCCACCTGCCGAGACCATCTGACTGAGCTGGATATCCCGTCGCATGAACCCACTGAACCGGTAATTGTTCCAATTCGACGATATGCCGAACGTTATCTCATTACGCGGGGTAAAGAAAGGCGAGCCGGGCGGTGGCGGCAGAGGCTGATCAAACTCCGTGTACGGGTTGAAGGCGCTGTAGAAATAGCCGGCATTCACGGTGAACTTCGGTACGCCGACGCTCGCCAGCGCGTCTGCCATCCTGGTCTGGAACGACTTGTGGTCCAGCCTGGTGCGGTAGGTCAGGTTCAGCCAGCGCGTGGGCGCGAAGCTGACGCGTCCCACAATGTCCGACACCGAGTCGTGCAGGCCGGAGAGTTCGGGAAACTGGTTGTCTGGGCC
>DASSRN010000133.1:0-33700 GCA_035701785.1 Acetobacteraceae bacterium
ATGTTCCATCCGTCGCGGCGGATGTTCACCGTGCAGAAGACGACGGTGACCGACACGGCGATCCAGACCAACCTGCTGCGCGACCTGTATGCAGTGCTGGGCGAGGAGCGCGACGGCCAGGCGGTGCTGCGGCTGCACGTCAATCCGCTGGCGCCATGGATCTGGCTGGGCGCGCTGGTGATGGCGATCGGCGGCGGGGTATCGCTGGCGGACCGGCGGCTGCGCATCGGCGCGCCGGCGCGTCGGACGGCTGCGGTGCCGGCCTCGGTGGCGTCGTGACGACGATCCAGCGGCGCGCGCTGCTGCTGGCGCCGCTTGGCGTGGCGGCGGTCGCGGTGGCGGGCGGCAAGGTGCTGCTGGACCGGATGAATGCGGGCACCTACGACCCGCACGGCGTGCCCAGCATGCTGATCGGCAAGCCACTGCCCAGCTTCACGCTGCCCGGCCAGCCGCCCAGCCAGGGGTTCTCATCGGCGGACATCGTCGCCTCGGGGCGGCCGACGGTGGTGAATTTCTTCGCCTCCTGGTGCGTTCCCTGCGTCGAGGAGGCGCCGGTGCTGATGGCGCTGAAGCAGCAGGGCACGCCGATCTGGGGCATCGCCTACAAGGACAAGGCCGATGCCACGCGCTTTTTCCTGGATCAGAACGGCGATCCCTACACGCGGATCGCGCGCGACGAGCCGGGCACCACGGCGATCGATTTCGGCCTGTATGGCGTGCCGGAGTCGTATCTGGTCGATCGCGCCGGCATCGTGCGCTGGCGCTGGGCGGGCGGGCTGAGCGACGATGTGCTGCGCCAATCGCTAGCGCCGCTGCTGCGGACGCTGGCGTGAAGGCAGGCGTTGTGATGCTGCTGGGTGCGTTGATCGCGACGCCCGCGCTGGGGGTCAGCGATCCAGCGGAACTGCTGCCCGACCGGGCGCAGGAACAGCGGGCCGAGACGCTGGGCCACCAGTTGCGCTGCCTGGTCTGCCAGAACGAGAGCGTGGAGGAGTCGAACGCCGACCTGGCCCGCGACCTGCGGCACATCATCCGCGAGCGCGTGGTGGCTGGCGACAGCGACCAGCAGGTGGTCGACTGGATGGTGGCGCGCTACGGCAACTTCGTGCGGCTGCGCCCGCCGCTGGATGCGACGACGCTGATGCTGTGGGGCGCGCCGGCGCTGGCGCTGCTGGTGGGTGGCGGGGCGGCGCTGCTGGCGCGACGACGGCGGCCGACGCCTCCAGCGCCGCTGGACGAAGCAGAGAAACGGCGCCTGGCTGATCTGCTGCGATCGTGATCTGGGTCGGCATCATCGTGCTCGCGGCGATCGCGCTCGCGCCGCTGGGCCTGTCGCTGCGTCGCACCGCGACGGCGCGCGGGCGGCAGGAGGCGGCGGTGGCGCTGCATCGGGCGCAGTTGAGCGAGCTGGACCGCGACCTGGCGGATGGGCGGATCGCCGCGTCGGAGCATGCCGGTGCGGTGCTCGAGGTGCAGCGGCGGCTCTTGGCGGCGGCGTCGGGCGGCGAGGCCGGGCCGCGGCCTGCGTCACGGACGCCGGTGCTGGTGGCGCTGGCGATCGTGCCGATCGGCGCGGTGGCGCTTTATTTGCTGGGCGGGTCGCCGAACCTGCCGGCGGTGCCGCTGGCGGATCGGCTGGAGGCGGCCCGTGCACGCGAGATGCAGGAGGCGGCGCTGATCGGCCAGTTGCGGCAGAAGCTGTCGCAGCTCGACCAGCACAGCGAGCAGGCGCGGCAGGGTTACGTGCTGCTTGGCAACGCGGAGGCGAGCCGCGGCCGGCTGAACGAGGCGGCGGATGCGTGGCGCACTGCCCTCGGCATCCGCTTCGACCCGACCATCGCGGCCGAGGCGGCGGAGGCGATCACCGAGGTGCAGGGGCGCGTCACCGCGGAAGCGGCGCAGCTGTTCCGCCAGGCGCTGGAGGGGTCGACGCCGGACGCGCCGTGGCGCCCGATGGCGCAGAAGCGGCTGTCCGAGTTGAAATGAGGCGGAGTGCCCAGAGCAGGCACGCGGGCAAAAGCAGCACGACGACCAGCAGCGCACAGGCGATGGCGGAGGCGGTGGGCCAGTCGCTGTTCTGGAAGAACTCCTGCCACAGCACGCGGCCGATCAGCTGTGCCTGCGGGCCGCCGAGGAGTTCGGGGATGACGTATTCGCCGGCGGCGGGGACGAACACCAGCAGGATGCCGGCCCATATTCCGGGCAGCGACAGCGGCAGGGTCATCGTGGCGAACACGCGCCAGGGCGGGGCGCCGAGATCGGCGGCGGCCTCCAGCAGGCGCGGATCGAGCTGCGACAGGCGGGCGTAGAGCGGCAGCACCATGAACGGCAGGTAGGTGTAGACCATGCCGATGTACATCGCCGTGTCGGTGTAGAGCAGGCGCGGGGGCGTCAGGCCGGTCATAGATACGATCGTATTGATCCAGCCATTGTCCTGGAGCAGGCCGATCCAGGCGTTGATGCGCATCAGGAAGCCAGTCCAGAACGGCAGCATCACCAGCATCAGCAGCAGGCCGCGCCAGCGCTCGGGGGCGCGGGCGATGGCGAGCGCCATCGGGTAGCCGGCGAGCAGGCAGATCGCGGTGGAGATCGCGGCGACCTTCAGGCTGAGCAGCAGGGCGTGGGCGTAGAGCGGGTCGGAGAGGATCAGCGCGAAGGCGTCGATGCTGGCATGCAGGCCGTCATGCTGGAGCATCGGCGCATAGGGCGGCACGCTGTCGGCGGATTGCGAGAACGCGATCTTCAGCACGATCAGTGTCGGCACGATCAGCAGGGCGAGCAGCCACGCCCATACGATCGCCAATACGACGGTGCGGCCGGAGGGGCGCTTCATCGGGCGAGCAGGATGCAGGCGTCCGGCTGCCAGGACAGCGTGACCGTATCGTCGACCTGTGCTTGCGACGCGGTCAGGCCATGGCGCAGCGACGCCGTGGTGCGTAGCGTACTGCCGTCGGCCAGGCGCACCACGTGGGTGAGCGAGTCGCCGGCGTAGGAGCGTGCGATCACGGTGCCGGACACCGCGTTGCGGTCGTGTGCGCCGAGCGACACCCGCTCGGGGCGGATCGCCAGCCATTGCGTGCCGGGCGGGACAGGGGAGGTGGTCTCGATCGCAGTGCCGCAGGCAAGCCGGATCTGGCCGTCGCGCAGGGTGACCGGCAGCACGTTCGCCGCCCCCAGGAACTCGGCGACCAGGCGCGTCGCGGGCCGTTCGTAGACATCGGCCGGCGTGCCGACCTGGAGCAGCCGGCCGGCATGCATCACGCCGATGCGGTCGGCCATGGTGAGCGCCTCTTCCTGGTCATGCGTCACCAGGATGAAGGCGATGCCGAGGGCGCGCTGGAGGCGCACCAGCTCCTCGCGCGTGTCGCGCCGCAGGTTGCGGTCGAGCGCCGATAGCGGTTCGTCCAGCAGCAGCAGCGACGGATGCGGCGCCAGGCTGCGCGCCAGCGCGACGCGCTGCTGCTGGCCGCCGGAGAGCTGCGCGGGGCGGCGCGCGGCGAGTTCGTGCAACTGCACCAGCTCCAGCATCTCGCGCACGCGTGCGGTGATCTCCGGCCTGGCGAGGCCGCGCATGCGCAGGCCGAAGCCGACATTCGCGGCGACGCTCATGTGCGGGAACAGCGCGTAAGACTGGAACATCATGTTGACCGGCCGGCGGTGCGGCGGTGTCGCGGTGATGTCGGCGCCATGCAACGTGATGCGTCCTGCATCGGGATGCACGAAGCCGCCGATGGCTCGCAGCAGCGTGGACTTGCCGGAGCCCGACGCACCGAGCAGCACGAACAGCTCGCCCGGTGCTACCGTCAGGTCGAGCGTATCGACTGCGGTCACCTCGCCGAAGCGAACGCGGAGACCGGCGACGGCCAGCAATCCGTTCAGTGTCCCGCCTTGAAGCGTGCCCACATCCGGGTGCGCTCACGCGCAGCGTTGGGCGGCACCGGGCCGATGGTGAAGAACGTCGCCATCTGCTCTGGCGTGGGGAACACGTTGGTGTCGGCCAGCAGCTCCGGGCGGATCATCGGGCGGCTCGCCGGCACCGCGTTGGCGTAGCGCACGGTGTTGGTGATGCCGGCCATCACATCGGGGCGCAGCACGAAGTCGATGAACGCGAGTGCCGCGTCCTTGTGCGCGGCGTCGGCCGGAATCGCCAGCATGTCGAAGCCGAGTTGCGCGCCTTCCTTCGGCGCAACGTAGCGGACGTTGACGCCGCGCTTTGCTTCGGCCGCGCGGGCGCTGGCCTGGATCACGTCGCCGGAGTAGTCGAGCGCGATGCAGCTCTGGCCGCCGGCGAGCGCCTCCAGTGCGCCGCCGGAGGCGAAGCTGCGGATGTAGCGGCGGATGCCCATCAGCGTGCGCTCGACCGCGGCAAGGTCGCCGGCGTCGGTGCTGTTGGGATCGCGGCCCAGGTATTTCAGCACGCCGGGGACCACGTCGATCGCGGAGTCCATCATGATGACGCCGCACGGCGCCAGGCGCTTCGCGTTCTCCGGCTTGAACAGCAGGTCCCAGCTATCGGTCGCGGCGTCGGGTGCGAGCGCCTTCACGCGGTCGGGCAGCATGCCGATGCCGGTGGTTCCCCACAGATAGATCGCGCCGTAGCGGTTGCCGGGATCCGAGGTCTCGACCCGGTGCATCAGAACGGGATCGAGGTTCTTCCAGTTCGGCACGCGCGCGCGGTCGATCGGCGCCAGCGCGCCCACCTTGATCAGGCGCGAGAAGGTCGGCTCGTTGGATGGCACGACGATGTCGTAGCCCGAGTGGCCGGCGAGCAGCTTCGCTTCCAGGGTCTCCAGGCTGTCGAACACGTCGTAGTGGACGGTGATGCCGGTCTCCTTCCGGAAGCGCTCGAGCGCCGCCGGGTCGATGTAGTCGGTCCAGTTGTAGACGTTGAGCACGCGGTCCTGGGCGCGGGCGGGGAGTGCGGTCATCGTGATCATCAGTGTCGTCGCGAGGAATGCGACGACACGCCATCGGATTCCGCCACCTGCAATCGCAGCATGTCGCATGAGCTGCCGAATTCCTTCCAACCGTGTCAAAGCTCAAGCCCGTGGCTGCCAACGTCAAGGCCGTCCGATCGGCACCATAGGCGGATCGATATGGATCGTATATGATCGGGCAAACAAGGGCGGCGGCTCAGGGCACTGCGTCAATAGATGACACGTATCAGGCGGCTCATCCTGTTGCTATTCTCTACTGCACTGATAGGCGCAAGTGGGTATGTCGGCTGGCTGGAGATAAGGTGCGCGAGCGGACTGACCGAAGGCAGCTGTGCCTTGAGCGGTCGTATCTCGACGGCAGCTGCCACTATGATGTTGGTCGGTGGCTACCTGCTGTGGGATGACTTCATCGGCCCCTGGATCAGGTCGATCCGGAAGGGCAGCCCGTAACCCCGACTGGATTCGCGGCGTCAGGCGCGCTTGCGGGCGGGGGCTCGCTTCTTCTTTGCCGGCGCGGCGGCCTTGCGGCGTGACGGTGCGGCGCGCTTGCCCTGGCCCAGGCTCTGCTTCAGCGCTGCCATCAGGTCGATGACGTTGTCGCCGCGCGGCTCCTCGGGCTCGGTCGGCTGGAAGCCTTCGCCCTTCAGCTTGGCCTGGATCACGTCGCGCAGCCGCGCCTCGTAGCGGTCTTCGATATCGGCTGGCTCGAACTTCGCTTCCTGCCGCTGGATCAGCTGGCGCGCGAGCTTCACCATCTCCGCATCCGGCTTGCCGGCGGGCACGTCCTCGAATTGCGTGTCATATGCATAGAGATCGCGCGGCTCGTGCAGCGTGTGCAGCACCATGCCGCGCGCGAGCGGCAGGATCGCCACCGAGCGTTCGCGCCGGGAAATCACCACGCGCGACAGGGCTGCCATTCCCGATGCCTTGATCGCATCGCGCATCACGACGTACACGTCCCGGCCGGCGTCGCCGTCGGGCACCATGTAGTAGCTGGTGTCGTAGTAGATCGGATGGATCGCATCCTGCGGGATGAACTTGTCCACCGTCATCGTCGTCGAGGTCTCGACCCGCGCGCTCTCGAAGTCTTCGTCGTCCAGCAGCACGTAGCGGTCCTTTTCGAACTCGTAGCCACGCACAAGTTCCGAGCGCGGCACTTCCTTGTCGGTCTCGGCGTCGAGCGTCACCATGCGAACGCGGTGGCCGGTCTTCGGATTGATGAAGTGGAAGCGCAGGTCGCCGCTGGTACGCAGCACGCTGTGCAGCGACACGGGGCAGCTCACCAGAGCCAGTCGCAGGTATCCCCGCCAGATCGGTCGTGCCGCCATGTCCGCCTCCGCGAAAACCGGGAATCTGGGGGTGTCCCGGCGTCGCTGCTACCGCGCTGCGTCACACGTTCTTTTGTGCGCCACCGGACCGAACCGGGTGCGGTGGCATCCGTTGGTGGCGTGTCTTGTAGGGAGACATTTAACCATGGCTAGACATGCTTCGTTCGGAACCATGATCGCTGCCACGGCGCTGGTTGCGTGGCCGGTCCTGGCACAGACCACCAACAGCACCGGGCCTGCGGCGCCGGCGCCGACGACGCCACCCGGCATGACATCGAGCCGGACGACCACCACCACGACGACGACAGCTCATCCGGACGCAACGATGAACAACGCCGGATCGACCGCCGCGTCCAACTCGAAGTACTTCACCGCGGACCATCAGGTGCGCGCGAGCAAGGTCGTGGGCGCGAGCGTCTACAACGATCAGAACCAGTCGATCGGGTCGATCGACGACGTGCTGATGAGCGACCCCGATCACAAGGCCGGTACGGCGGTGATCTCTGTTGGCGGCTTCCTGGGCATGGGTGCCAAGCTGGTGTCGGTGCCGTTCGATCAGCTCAAGATCGAGAACGACAAGATCGTCATGCCCGGCGCGACCAAGGCGTCGCTGGAGGGCATGCCGGAGTACAAGTACACCAGTGCGTGATCGCGCGATACCTGTCGCGTAAGACACGGGATGGGCGGCCATGGGCCGCCCATCTTTTGTACGGCGGCCGGTGCTGCCATAGTTTCCGGGCGAGCGGGAGAAGCCCATGAATGATATGGCCGCTGCGGTGCATGCCGCCCGGCACGCAACGCTGCCGCAGCGCTTTGCGGCGGTGCGCGACTGGACGGAGCATCTCGCCCGTTCGCTGAGTGACGAGGACCAGTGCGTCCAGTCGATGCCGGATGCGAGCCCAGCGAAATGGCACCGTGCGCACACCACCTGGTTCTTCGAGCAGTTCGTGCTTGGTGCTTTCGTGCCGGGATATCAGGTGTTCGACCGCGACTTTGCCTATCTGTTCAACTCGTACTACGAGACGGTTGGACCACGGCATCCACGGCCTGCTCGCGGGCTGCTGACGCGGCCCGCTGTGTCGCAGGTCAGCGCCTTCCGCCGGCATGTGGATGTGGCGATGCAGAACCTGCTGGCGGAGCTGCCGAACGAGGCGGTTGGCCTGGTGGAACTGGGGCTGCAGCATGAACAGCAGCACCAGGAGCTGCTGCTGACCGATATGCTGCATGCGTTCGCGCAGAACCCGCTGGCGCCGGCGGTGCTGCCAGCGTGGCTCGAACCAGCTGGCGCGGCCGGCTTGACGCGGTTCGTGGACTGCGCCGGTGGCATGGTGCGCATGGGACACGGCCGTGCAGGCTTCTGCTTCGACAATGAGACGCCGGCGCATGAGTTGTGGCTGCAACCGTACCGTTTGGCATCGCGCCTCGTGCGCAACGCCGACTGGCTCGCGTTCATCGCCAATGGCGGCTATCGCACGCCCACGCTGTGGATGTCGGATGGCTTCGCCTGCGCGCAGGCGAACGGCTGGTGCGCTCCGCTGTATTGGCGCGAGCATGACGGCGGCTGGCAGCAGATGACGCTGCGCGGGCTGGTGCCGTTGGATCCGGATGCGCCGGTGCGTCACATCAGCTGGTACGAGGCCGATGCTTTCGCCCGCTGGTCCGATGCACGGCTGCCGACCGAGGCGGAGTGGGAAGCGGCGAGCGGCTGTGACGATATCGCGGAGCAGACCTCGCATGTCTGGCAGTGGACCGCGAGCAGCTACAGCCCATATCCGGGGTATCGACCGATCGCCGGTGCGGTCGGCGAATACAACGGGAAGTTCATGATCAACCAGATGGTCCTGCGCGGCGGATCGCTTGCAACGCCCGCGGGCCACACACGGCCCAGCTATCGGAACTTCTTCCACCCCGACAAGCGCTGGCAGTTCAGTGGCGTTCGT
Source organism: Acetobacteraceae bacterium (assembly GCA_035701785.1). Classification (GTDB taxonomy): domain Bacteria; phylum Pseudomonadota; class Alphaproteobacteria; order Acetobacterales; family Acetobacteraceae; genus JAMXLO01. The sequence goes on from DASSRN010000133.1 coordinate 8,206, forward strand.
CTGGCACGCGATACCTGACAGGGAAAGCACATCGATGTTGGATGACTCCGCCACGGCGCTGGCGGCCGGCAATGTCGCCGACGCGGCATTGTCCGGCCTGTTGCAACCACGCAAGACGCTGCCGGCAAAGCTGTTCTACGACGAGGAAGGCTGCCGGCTGTTCGGTGAGATCACCCGACTGCCGGAGTACTATCTGACGCGCACCGAGCGTGCGCTGCTGGAGCGCGTGGCGCCTGCTGTGGCTGCAACGGTGAAGCCGCCGGCGGTGCTGGTGGAGTACGGCGCGAGCGATGAAGCCAAGGCGGAATTCCTGCTGCGGACGGGAGTGTTCGGTGCCTATGTGCCGATCGATGTGGCGGTGTCGCAATTGGAGCAGATGCGCGCGCGGCTGCGCCAGGCGCGGCCCGGGCTGCTGGTGTACCTTGTTCCGGCGGACTTCACCGAGATCGCGGCGCTGCCGATAGAAGTGCCAACTTTGCCACGTCTTGGCTTCTTCCCCGGGTCGACGATCGGCAACCTCGATGCGGACGAGGCGCAAAGCTTCCTGCAACGTGCGCGAGGGGTGCTGGGGGAGGACGCGACGTTCCTGGTGGGTGTCGATCTGCGCAAAGACCCGGCGATCCTGGTGCCGGCGTACAACGACGCGCAGGGCGTCACCGCTGCGTTCAATCGCAATCTTCTGGTCAGGCTCAACCGCGAGGCGGGTGCGGACTTTGATCTGGGTGCATTCGAGCATCGCGCGATCTGGAATGATGATGCGAGCCGGATCGAGATGCATCTGGTGAGCCGGCGCGCGCAGACGGTCCGGGTCGCGGGGCATATGGTGCGGTTTTCCGAAGGGGAGACGATCCATACCGAGAACAGCTACAAATTTTCGCTTGATCGGTTCGCGGCGATGGCGGGTCAGGCGGGATGGCAGGTAGGCGAGGTGTGGACTGATCCGGATGGGCTGTTCTCGCTGCATCTGCTGGTGCAGAGCTAGTTGCATGTGAAACTTTCTGGCGCGGTTCGCAGACTGGGACGCTTATGACGGAGAGCGAGTCGCCTTCGCGACTGATCGACGCGAGGATCAGGGAACTGGGTGACTGGCGAGGCGCGATGCTGGGGCGGGTGCGCGCGCTGATCAGAGAGGCCGATCCGGACGTCGTCGAGGAATGGAAGTGGCGCGGTGTTCCGGTGTGGTCGCATGGCGGGTTGATCTGCACCGGCGAGACCTACAAGAACGTGGTGAAGCTGACGTTCGCCAAAGGGGCTTCGCTGCCGGATCCTGCCGGGCTGTTCAACGCCAGCCTCGATGGGAAGGTGCGGCGGGCAATTGATTTGCATGAGAGCGATCGGATCGATGAGGAGGCGCTGAAGAGCCTGGTCCGCGCGGCGGTTTCGCTGAATACGACGAAAGTGCGACGCTGAACGCGTAAGCGGCTTCAGGGGGAAGGAGATGAGCGCGGCGACTGGTTATCCGGCATCGGATGCGGATCCGTTCTCGGTGGAGTTTTTTGACGACCCGTTTCCTCACCAAGACGCTCTGCGAGAGGCTGGGGCCGCCGTCCGACTTTCACGCTACGGCGTCTGGGTGATTGCCCGTTATGCCGAGGTGAGCAAGGTCTTGAATGACTGGCAGACCTTCACCTCGGCGCGTGGCGTGGGGCTCGCTGACTTTGCCAAGGAGAAACCCTGGCGGCCACCCAGTCTTGTCCTGGAGGCGGATCCGCCGCTCCATGATCGGGCGCGGAGTGTATTGAACAGGGTTCTCTCACCAGGGGCGGTTCGGAATTTAAGGACCGCCTTTGCCAGTGCGGCAGAACGGCTGGTCGATGAACTCGTGGCAGACGGCGAGTTCGATGCCGTCCCAGCCCTGGCTGAAGCCTTTCCACTCAGCGTGTTCCCGGACGCCGTCGGCGTAGCGCGCGAAGGCCGCCATCTGTTGCTCACCTACGGCAACCTGACGTTCGACGCGCTGGGGCCAAGGTCCGAGAGACTGGACAGGAAGATGGCCGAGGCTGCGGCGGCCATTGCGTGGGTGCAGGCGCAGACACAACGCGCAGCGCTTGGTGAGGGCCTTGGCTCTGCCATCCATGCGGCAGTCGATGAAGGAGCAATTTCAGCGGATGAAGCGCCGCTACTCGTGCGTTCGTTGCTTTCCGCAGGATTGGATACCACTGTGGCCAGTCTGGGCGCGGCTCTTCACTGTCTGGCGCGGTTCCCCGAACAGTTCCAGCGGTTGCGGGATGAACCCGGCCTGGCTCGTGCTGCGTTCGAGGAGGCCATACGGCTTGAGAGTCCCGTTCAGCATTTTTTCCGGACCACCACACGCAAGGCCGACATTGGCGGCACGACAATCGGCGAAGGCGAAAAAGTGCTGTTACTGTTCGGTGCGGCCAACCGTGATCCGCGGCGCTGGGAGCGCGCGGACGAATACGACATAAGCCGCAGCAGCGCGGGTCATGTGGCTTTCGGCGCAGGCATCCACATGTGTGTGGGCCAGGTGCTGGCGCGGTTGGAGGGAGAAGTCGTCCTGACCGCGCTGGCCAGAAAGGCACGTTCGATGACGATCGGCGGGCCGGTCCGTTATCGATTCAACAACACTTTGCGGAGCCTGGAGAGTTTGCCCATCAGGCTGCATTAGGGATTGCGAGAATTGTCTGTAGTACTACCTATTGAAGGTAGTATATCTAATCCGCACATGCGGAGCTTGGTTGAGCCACCAGGCAGCACATGCATACAACTCCAGCCCTCCCCGACCTCCCTCCCGCTATCCTGCGCGAGGCCTACGCCCAACTCCTCGCCACCCTGCCGCCAGCCTTCCCCGACACGCCGGAGGCACGCGCCACGCGCGACCAGCAGGCGATGGAGGCCTGGGCGGCGCTCGATCCGGGGAACGCGTTCGAGGCGGACCTCGCGGTGCAGATCGTCGGTGCCGGCGCACATGCGAGGGAGTGCTTCCGGCTGGCGGCGGCCGCGGGCGACGACCACGCGGAGGGACGGCGCTGCCGGGCGCAGGCCGGGCTGATGATGCGGCAGGCGCAGAGCGGCACGCGGTTGCTCGAGCGGCGACAGGCCGCGAGGGAGAAGGCGCTGAAGGCGCTGGAACCGCGGGCGATGGAGCGCGCGGGCTACTGGTTCAAGGATGTCTCGGTGCCCGCGCCCGAGACGGATGCGGCGGGCGAGCCGAAGCTGACGGAGGCGGAGCACTACGCGGTGCTCTATCCCGACCGCGCCGCGCGCATCCGGGCCGCGGGCGGGCTGCCGACGCCGCTCGATTTCGGGCCGCCGGAGGCCTGGCTGGTGCCGCAGATCGTGCGTGGCACGGGGCCGGTGTTTGACGCGCTGGACCGGGAGGTGGGGGCTGGAGTCTCGGGGGATGAGACGATGTCGCAGCAGAAGGCATCGTGAGACGGAAGTGGGCATTGGGGGCAGCTTTCGGGTGGGGGTTCCCCCACCTCACCCGGCCTCTCCGCCCCCACGGGCTCCCCACGGGCGGAGAGGAGAGGGGGCGGTTGGCGAAGCCGGTGGGCGGCGGCATGATGGGGTATGGACGATGCCGCCTTCGACCGTGCTCTGATCGCCGCCGCGTTCCAGCAGGCGGCTGAGAGCGGTTGGCGTTCGGTCGGCGTTGCCGACGCGGCTCGTGCCGCGGGGCTGCCGCTGGCCCGGGCGCGCGAGCGGTTTCCCGGGCGGGCCGCGATCCTGCTGCGTTTCGGCAGGCTCGCGGATCAGGCGGCGCTGAGCGATGCCACGGCGGACGGAACGCCGCGCGACAGGCTGTTCGACCTGCTGATGAAGCGGATCGACGCGCTGCAGGCCCACCGTGCCGGCGTGCTGGCGCTGCTGCGGGCGCTGCCGGCGGAGCCGCCGACGGCACTGCTGCTGACGCTGGCGACGCGGCGGAGCATGCGCTGGATGCTCGAGGGTGCCGGCATATCCTCGCGTGGCGTGCGCGGCGAACTGCGGGTGAAGGGGCTGTTGGCGGTGTGGCTGTGGACCATCCGCGCCTGGCGCGGCGACGAGAGCGAGGACCTGTCCACGACCATGGCGGCGCTGGATGTGACGCTGAGCCGGGCGGAGGGGTTGGCGGACCGGCTGGGCTGGCGTCGGCGTGCGCCGGAGACGGAACCACCGCCCGAGCCGGACATGCCCCCGCCAGAGGCCCCCGACCCGGCGGCTTGAGCCTCGCGGCGCCGCCGCCTATCAAGCACAGGCGGCAGGGGGTGCGGTGATGGCGACGCGCAGCGTGGCGACGGTGTTCGGCGGTTCCGGCTTCATCGGCCGCTACGTCGTGAAGCGGCTGGCGAAGAAAGGCTTCGTGGTCCGCGTCGCGGTGCGCGATCCGGAGGCGGCGCTGTTCCTCAAGCCGATGGGCGCGGTGGGGCAGGTGGTGCCGCTGTTCGCCTCGGTTGCGAATGAAACCACAGTGCGCCGCGCGGTGGACGGCGCGGACCTTGTGGTCAATCTGGTCGGTATCCTGTCGGAAGGCCGTTCGGGCGACTTCCAGCGCATCCATGCCGATGGCGCGGCGCTGGTGGGGCGGCTTTCGACGCAGGCCGGCGTGGGGCGGCTGGTGCATATCTCGGCAATCGGCGCCGACCCGCAGGCTGCCAGCCGCTATGCCGCGAGCAAGGGCGCCGGCGAGACGATGCTGCGCGAGGCGTTTCCCGGCGCGACGATCGTGCGTCCGTCGCTGGTGTTCGGTCCGGAGGACCAGCTGTTCAACCGCTTCGCCGCGATGGCGCGACTGCTGCCGGTGATGCCGGTGATCTGCGGCGATACGCGGTTCCAGCCGGTGTATGTCGGCGATGTGGCCGATGCGGTGATGGTGGCGCTGGCGCATCCGGATGCGGTCGGTGCGGTGTATGAACTGGGCGGTCCGCGCGTGTGGTCGATGCGCGAACTGCTTGGCTACATACTGAAGGAGACCGGGCGGCATCACCGCATGATGGACGTGCCGATGGGGATCGCGCGACTACAGGCGCGGTTCATGGAACTGGTGCCTGGCAAGCCGCTGACACGCGACCAACTGCTGATGCTGCAACACGACAATGTCTGCAGCGGCGAGATGCCGGGGCTGCACGAGCTGGGCATCGTGGCGACGCCGGTGGAACTGGTGGTGCCCAGCTATCTGCGGCGCTTCCAACCGGGCGGCGGGCGACGGCGCGTGCTGCCCGAGGAGCAGATGGGTACGGCCATCGATCTGTCATACCAGACAAAGGAGTGACCGTGCGGCGGCTTGGCGCGACGCGAAGCCCGATGCGATAACCGACGCGATGCGCACGCTGTATCACCTGCCGCTTTCGCCGTACTCACGCAAGGTGCGTCTCGTTCTGGCAGAGAAACGTCTTCTGTTCGATCTGCGGACGGAGAAGGTGTGGGAGCGCCGCGAGGATTATCTCACGATGAACCCGGCGGGCACGGTGCCGACGCTGGTGGAGGACACCGGGCTGGTGGTCGCTGATTCAGGCGTGATCTGTGAGTATCTCGACGAAGCCTATCCCGATACGCCGCTGCTGGGACGCACGCTGGCGGAACGCGTGGAAGCGCGCCGCCTGGTGGCGTGGTTCGACGGCAAGTTCGCCGCCGAGGCGACGCGGAATCTGGTGGGCGAGAAGGTGATGAAGCGGATGGCGAAGCGCGGCAATCCCGATCCTGCCGCGCTGCGGACCGGGTATCTGGGGCTGCGCTATCACCTGGAATATCTCGGCTGGCTGGCCGAGACGCGGCGGTGGCTGGCGGGCAGCGCGATCTCGCTGGCAGACTTCACCGCAGCAGCGCATCTGTCGTGCATCGACTTCATCGGCGACGTGGACTGGAGCATCTCGTCCGCCGCGAGGGACTGGTACGCGCGGATGAAGTCGCGGCCCTGCTTCCGCGGGGTGCTGGCGGACCGCGTGCCGGGGATGACGGCGCCCGAGCACTACGCCGATCTGGATTTCTGACCGGGCGTGCCGGACGCGTTCTTGCTGCTGTTCGGTATGGGATATGTAGGGACTGCGGTCGCGCGGGCAGCGGAGGCGGAGGGATTCGGCGTCGTCGGCGTAACGCGCTCAACGTTCGCTGCCGTTGGTCCTGAACTGGCGCGGGCAACGCATCTGCTGTCCACCGTGCCTCCGGACGCAGCGGGGGATCCTGTGCTGGCATGCTACGCCGATGCGATTGCGGCTGCGCCGGGGCTGCGCTGGATCGGCTACCTGTCCACCACAGGGGTGTATGGCGATCGGGGCGGCGGGTGGGTGGACGAAACCACCGAACCCGCGCCCGCGTCGGAGCGCAGCCGGCGCCGCCTGGCTGCTGAAACGGAATGGCGGCGGTTTGCCGATCGGTGTGCTGTGGACCTGTTCCGCCTGGCCGGCATCTATGGACCTGGGCGATCGGCGTTTGAAGGTCTGCGCGGGGGGATGGCGCGTCGGGTCAGCCGGCCAGGGCACGCGTTTGGCCGCATCCATCGCGACGACATCGTGCGATCGGGGCTGGCGGCGATGGGTCAGCAGCGGAGACCTGGGGCACGGGTGCTGCACCTGGCTGACGACGAACCGGCGGAAAGCGCCGAGGTGGTGGCCGAGGCGGCACGGTTGCTGGGAGTGTCGGCGCCGCAGGCAGTGCCGTTCGATCAGGCGTGGGCGACGATGTCGCCGATGGCGCGCAGCTTCTGGGCGGAAAACCGCAAAGTGTGCAGCCGGCGCACGCAGCAGGCACTCGGGCTCCGCTGGCGCTATCCGAGCTACCGCGAGGGGCTACGCGCCATCCTGGCCGAGGAGCGGGGCGAGGGTGCGGCGTAGCAGCGCCAGGTCCTGCGGACGCGACAGCCGGTGATCGCCGTCCTTCACCAGCATCACCTGAACGTCGGAGCTCGTGAGCCGCGCGGCGATGGAGAGCGTGGTGCGCCAGGGCACATCGGCATCGGCCTGCCCGTGCAGCAGGCGCACCGGGCAGTCGAGCGCGATCGGCGCGTTGAGCAACAGCCGCCCGCGCGCCTCCTCGATCAGGTGGCGGGTGATCGGATATGGCTCGCCGTACTCGCTGGGTCGCTGGAACACGCCGTCGCGTATCAGCCGCAGGCGCTGTTCGGCGGTCATCACCTGCCACATCAGGCGCTCGGTGAAGTCGGGCGCCGCGGCGATGCCGATCAGCGCGATTACCCGGTCGCGGCGGGCAAGCGCGGCCAGCAGCGCGATCCAGCCACCCATCGAGGAGCCGACCAGGACCAGCGATCCTTCTGTCAGCCCGTCGATCACGGCCAGCGCGTCCTCGGTCCAGCGGCCGATGCTGCCGTCCTCGAACTCGCCGCCGCTCACGCCATGGCCCGAATAGTCGAAGCGCAGCATCGCGTGGCCGCGTTCGGCGCAGAAGGCGGCGAGCGCAGTCGCCTTGTCGCCCGTCATGTCGCTGCGGAAGCCGGGCAGGAACACCACGGTCGGGCCGCGACCGACGACACGGGCCCAGGCGAGCTCAACGCCGTCGCCGCGGTCGAGGCGTCCGGTGACGCTCACGGCATCCTCAGGCATGCACGCGCGGCGGTCGCCTTGTCCTCGGCTTCGCCTTGGCAGAGGCGGGCCGCTTGACTGACGTCTCGTCGACCGGCAGCGCCGGCACGGGCGCCACCGGACGGGCCAGCAGTTGCTGCGCCATCTGATGCACCGCCGACGGCTCCAGCCCGGTCAGGCAGGCCATCTTGCGGGGGCAGTCGTCGGCATTGGCCAGATAGCATGGACCGCAGATCATCGACCGCTGCAGCGCGACTGCCTGCCGACCGATCGGCCCCCACTCGCCTGCGTCCACCACGCCCGAATGAATGCCGATCGTCGGCACCCCCACCGCCGCAGCAATGTGCTTCGGCCCGCTGTTGTTGCCGACAAACAGGCGACATTCGGCGAGCAGGCGCGGCAACTCGGTCAGCGGCAATTTCCCGACCACAGAGCCGACACGGTCGGGATGCCCCACGCTGGCCAGAATCGAACTTGCGAGATCCGCCTCGTCCGGTCCGCCGACCAGCAGCACGTTCACGCCGTCCCGCTCCAGCAGCAGCAGGATAAGCGAGATGAAGTGCTCCGATGGCCATTGCCTGGTGGGAGTGCCGACGCCGGCATGGATCGCCACCACCGGTGCGCCGAACAGTTTCCGAAGCGGCCTGGGCAGCTTCGACCGCTCGAGCGGCTTGGGTGCAACCGCCAACATGCGGCGCTCTGTCGCGCCGGCATTGCCGATCGCCTCCACGAGGAGCAACAGGTCGTCCATGACGTGGCTGTGCTTGCGGTGCAGCGTCCGGTCGCCCTCCCACTCCAGGGCTACGTCCAGGAACGGGAACTGCCCCATGTAGTCGTAGCCGGCGAGGAACCGCGCTCCGGTGTGGCGCAGCACGTCGCGGGTCGAGAGATGCTTGCGCAGGTCCACCGCGATGTCGAAGCGATACGGTGCCAGGCGCTGCGCCAGGTCCTCGAGGTCCCGGCTGGTCACATCCTTCTCACCAAGCTGCGAGCGGACATAGAAGAACTCGAACTCGAGAAACTCGTCGATGTCGGGCTCCAGCGCGGCGAAGGAGCGCGCCGCTCGACCGGCGAGCACGGTGATGGAGGCTGCCGGGAACAACTGCTTCAGGCGACGTATGGCAGGCAGCGCGGTGATGAAGTCGCCGATGTGGTCGAGCTTGACCACCAGGATGCGGCGGATCTCGGCGGCGTTGAACAGCGGGCTTCCCGCGAAGAACGCCTGTGCAGGTTCATCATCCGGCCGGTAATCGTCGAAATGGCGCGACAGGCGCGGGCTGAAATACGGGTCGCCGGCGGCGAACAGCGTGCGCCAGCGCGAGTCGAATGCCGCAGTGTCGAACACTTCGCTGATCGTTTCGCGGCTGGCCAGCTCGTGATGGATCAGCCTGGCATACGGCGTGTACACCGTCAGCTTGCCGTGCTCGTGGGCACGCAGGCAGAAGTCGAGGTCGTTGTTGATGACCGAATGCCCTTCGTCGAAGCGCCCGAGAGCCTCGAACAGCGAACGGCGCATCAGCATGCACGCGCCGGTCACCGCGATGACGTTGCGCTGGGTCTGCGCCAGGCCGAAATAGCCTGGTTCCGACTCGGAGGCGAAGCGAAACGCGTGCCGGCCGACACTCGCGCCCAGGAACATGCCGGCGTGCTGCACGCTGCGATCGGGGTACAGCAGCAGCGGTCCCACGATGCCAACCTCGGGCCGCTGCGCGTGCTCGAGCAGCGCATCGAGCCAGTCGTCCTGGTCGATCTCAGTGTCGTCGTTCAGGAACAGCAGGTAGTTGCCATCGGCGGCATCGGCGGCGCGGTTGTTGTAGCGCGACCAGTTGAACGGGCGCGGTGCGGGAATCACCTTGTCGGCTTGCTTCTGCACCCAACGCTTCATCGCCGGCTGATCGTCCGGCACGTCATCGACGATGATGACTTCGAAGTTCTTGTAAGCCGTGCGCTGGCGCAACGTGGTGATACAGGTCTTGACGTGTTCCTGCGCGCCACAGGTGGGAATGATGATGGACACGTTGCCGGTCGCGCGCTGCGTGCGCTTCAGCCGGAAGGTGTCCGCGACGCAGCCAGCCAGCACATCGGCAGTGAAGCCGCGACGCTTTGCCGTTCGCGTGAGCGCGGTGCGCGATGCTCTGGCGCTGTCCGCGTCGCTTTCCCTGCGAGCCAGCAGCTGCGGCACATGGTGTACCGCGCGCGCCTGTTCGGTCAGTCGCAGGATAAGGTCGTATTCGCTGTCCTTCAGCAGATCGCGCGGCTTTATCCCGCAACGCTGTATCAGTTCGCGCGCGGCGAACCATGGCCGGCCGATGTAGTTGGCGGAGAGCAGCAGGTCGGGCGAGAATGCCGGCTTGAAAAACGCCTCGAAGGCCTGGCTCACCGGACTGCGGCGTGCTTCGTCGGCATACAAGAAGTCGGCATCGCGATGCAGGCCGGCGGCAACCGATATTGCGGCGAGCGCGTCGCAGCCAAGTTCGTCGCCCGGGCAGAGGATGCCGAACAGCGCAGAGACGCTGTCCTTGCCCACAGGCGACCAATCGCCCGTGTTCAGGGATGGCCCAACCACCGCGATCTGCTCCACCCGGCGCAGCGCCATCTGCTGCACCGCGCCATTCAGCGCATCCGCCGCCGCAGCGCTGTCCGTGGCGATCGTCAGCCGCCAGGCCGGGTATATCTGCGCGTCGAGCGAACGCAGGGTGACGGACAATCGATCCGTTGCCGCAGCGTCGACCTGGCGCAGGAGCAGATCGAAGGTCGGCTGCACATCCAGTTCGCGCAGCAGTCCGGCGATGATATCCGCCTGTCTCCAGGTCATGCGGCGCCGGATATTTATCAGGTCGTTGTCGGCGTCGGGCCGTTTGATCTCGAGCTGGAAACTGTGCTGCATCTCCTGCCCGTTGCTCGCCCGGACGATCAGGCGGATGGTGCGCCTGCCGTTCACCAGCGATCGCGGTGGGCAGTGGAAGGCAAAGCCGCTGCGCAGCGCATCCGGCCAATCGGAATAGGCGGCGGCGACATCCTGGCGCGCCAGACCATAATGCGCCTCGCCAAGGCGATGCTCGTCCAGGTGGAGCGTGATCGAGCTCACGCCCGACCGCGCCATCGCCCAGCCCTCAATGGTCAGCCTGCCCGTGACCGGGTTGACTGCCGTCCCTGCGACCACCATCGGCGTGTCGAGATTGAACACGAACTCCGAGAGGTCGGTTGCCGGATCAGGTCCAGGTCTGATGGCCACCGGTTCGTCGTCGTCGGAATAGGCTGCGGTCGCCTGGGTATGCAGCAGCCTGCTGGCGTTGAAGACGTCGTCCATGCCGTTGTGGACGGTGATCCAAAGATCGTGTTCACCCTCGGCGAGCGCCGGCAGACGGTGCTGGAAGGCGAAGCCCGAGAAACGGGCCAACGGGATCGACGCGTAGGTCTCGCCGACATCGTCGCGCGGCAGGCCAAGCTGGGCCGCGCCCAGTTTCTCGCCATCGAGGTAGACGTCGACGCTTGCGACGCCGACGGCGCAGGCGGCCCAACCCCCGACCCGAAGCATGCCGTTGGCAGCAACCTCTGCCTGGTCGCAGAAGAAGTGAATCACACGGCGAGGGTCGTCAGCCGATGCTTGCGCGACCTTGGGGGGGGCTGGTGCGACCGGTGGTTCCGGTGCAGCGGGCATAGCCTGCGGCAGCGCAACCGCAGCGCTGTACTCCAGCGGGACCGTGACCTCCTGCGAGCAGCCATCGAGGCTGAACACCTGCAATGTCACGCTGGTGGGGGTTCCCGACAAGGCCGGGTCGGCGTAGCCCGACACCGTGAAACCCGAGGTCCCCGCATAAGGATAATCCGGATAGGCGCTCGCGACATCGCCGCGCGAGCCGCCGATGTCGGCTGCCAGGACCCGCTCATCCCCTTCAAGGCACGCCTGTGCCGTGACGATCGGTGCCAGCGAGACAGCCCACCCAGCCATCTCGAGGATCCCGTTGATGTCGAGCACCGCACGCTCGACGTAGCACATGATGGAAGGCCTTGTTGCGTCGCGGCCGACCCCGCGTTGTGTCGCCTGGAAGCTGGCCTGCACCGGCGTTGGGCTGCTCAGGTCAACCAACACCTCGAATGGTTCATCATGCGTGTGGCCGTCCGCAGCGCGTGCCCGGATAAGGCAGGGGCAGCGGATATTGGCGTATTCCAGCAGCCTGGGAAGGCTGAACTGGAAGTCCCAATGGCGGGACCTGGCCGCCTTCGCCGAATGCCCGAACCGCACCCGCGAGACGGCCATGCCGTCGGCAAGCAGTTCCAAGGTGTCGATCGCTTCACTCGACACCACCCGGCCGCGGACCTGCACGTCGAAGCGTCCGTTGATCCGGCCGCCCCACACGACCGGATCGATGTCGATGGACATCTCTGGCGGTGTTCCCGGTGCGGCGGGGGCGGTCTGCGTCGCGTGGATCTCGGGCGTCGCCGATCCCTTGCGCCTGGCAACGGAACGGTCGTTGCGCGGTGCGGCTGTTGCTCCGCCGGTCTTCCGGCGATCGGTTTTTTGGGGTTTGCGCGGCATGGCTTGTGGTCGGGGCTTATTCACCATCTTGCGGCGGGGCGTACAGCCAGCCAGGCGACTGGCAAATGCAATGCCAATGCACGCGCATCGGCGTCCCGCTCGCCATGCGATTTCCCCGGAAGTATCATTGCCCCGTCCCAACAATAGGGCGCCGGGTGACAACGGTCAATCGATGCAGGCCCGTTCCAGGGTGCCAGATGGCGTGTCGGCGACCGACCGCCGGCTCGCCAACATGGGGGGTTCGGCAGCCAGTGCAGGTCGGTCAAGTGGCGATACCCCGGGTACGGCGAGCAGCCCTCTCTCCCCGCGGACGGCTGTGCCGGTTACCAACAACGCTTGTGCCGCGCTCTGCAGGCATTTAGCGCCCGCCCGACAGCACATTCAAGCTGAAACGCAGTGACGGCCGGCGGCCAAGCCATGACTGTGCTGCAGGTGCTGCCGTCGCTGGTGACCGGCGGCGTCGAGCGCGGCACGGTCGAGATCACCCAGGCGATCGCCGGTGCGGGATGGCTGGCGCTGGTGGCCAGCGCAGGCGGGCGCCTGGAGGCGGCGGTAAGGGCGGCAGGCGGTCGCCACATCGCGCTGCCGCTGGATCGGCGCGACCCCTATTCGCTGTGGCAGAACGCGCACCGGCTGGAGCGCCTGATCAGGGCGGAAGGTGCGCAGGTCGTGCATGCCCGCTCGCGGGGACCGGCGTGGTCGGCCTGGCTCGCCTGTCGACGCACCGGTGCACACTTCGTCACCACCTATCACGGGACCTACGGCGAGGATTTGCCGTTCAAGCGCCACTACAACGCGGTGATGGCGAAGGGCGAGCAGGTGATCGCCGCCAGCCGGTTCATCGCCGAGCACATTGTTGCACGCCACGGCATCGACCCGACCCGCATCCGCGTCATCCCGCGCGGCGTCGATCCGGCGCGGTTCGATCCGGCGGCGGTATCGGGCGATCGCATCGCCCGGCTGGCGGAGGCGTGGCGACTGCCTGACGGAATGCGGGTGGCGCTGCTGCCGGGCCGGCTTACGCGATGGAAAGGGCAGGGTGTGCTGATTGAGGCGCTGTCGCGGCTGGCCCGTCGCGAGGTATGCGTCGTGCTGGCCGGATCGGACCAGGGCCGCAGCGGCTATTCCGCCGGGCTGGTGCGCCAGGCCGAGACGCTGGGCGTGGCGGACCGGCTGCGCCTGGTGGGCGACTGCGAGGACATGCCCGCGGCGCTGATGCTGGCCGACATCGTGGTGCATGCCTCGACCGAGCCGGAGGCATTCGGCCGCGTGGTGATCGAGGCGCAGGCAATGGAACGGCCAATGATCGCCTCCGACCTCGGCGGTCCGGTTGAGATGGTGGAGCACGGCGTCACCGGCTGGCGCGTGCCGCCAGGCGATCCGGCGGCCCTGGCCGATTCGATCGAGGCCGCCCTTGCGCTGCCGGATGACGAGCGGGCCGCACTTGGACGTCGGGCGCGTGAGGCGGTGCTGCGGCGCTGTACCGTTGCGCAGATGCAGCAGGCGACGCTCGAGGTGTATCGGCAGGTCATGGCACTTGTGTAGCGTGTGCCCCATCGCCATAGAAATCGGCTTCGATCCAAGGAGGACACTCGACCGATGCCTGCCATCACCCTGCCCGACCAGTCCGTGCGCCGCTTCGACGGGCCGGTGACGGGCACGACGGTGGCCGAGGCAATCGGTCCCGGGCTCGCCCGCGCCGCCTTGGCGATGAAGCTGAACGGCAGGCTGGTCGACCTCGGCACCGAGATCGACCAGGACGCCGATGTGACCTTCGTCACCCGCCGCGATCCCGAGGCGCTGGAACTGATCCGCCACGACGCGGCGCATGTGCTGGCCGAGGCGGTGCAGGAACTCTATCCGGGCACCCAGGTCACCATCGGCCCGGCGATCGCCGACGGTTTCTATTATGATTTCGCAAGGAACGAGCCGTTCACCCCGGAGGACTTCGCGCCGATCGAGGCGAAGATGCGCGAGATCGTCGCCCGCGGGGAAGGGTTCGTGCGCCAGGAGATCGACCGCGACGAGGCGATCCGCTTCTTCCAGGACAAGGGGGAGAAGTACAAGGCCGAGATCATCCAGGACCTGCCGCGCGACGAGACGATCACGCTGTATCGCCAGGGCAACTGGGTAGACCTCTGCCGCGGTCCGCACATGCGGTCCACCGGCGATGTGGGCGGCGCGTTCAAGCTGATGAAGGTGGCCGGCGCCTATTGGCGCGGCGACCACCGCAACGCCATGTTGAGCCGCATCTACGGCACAGCCTGGCGCGACCAGAAGGAACTCGACGCCCACCTGCATATGCTGGAGGAGGCGGAGAAGCGCGACCACCGCCGGATCGCGCGCGAGATGGACCTGTTCCACATCCAGGAAGAGGCCGCCGGCAGCATCTTCTGGCATCCCAAGGGCTGGAAGCTGTACCGCACCGCCGAGGCCTATATGCGCCGCCGGCTTGATGCGGCCGGCTACCAGGAGGTGAAGACCCCGCAGCTGTTGGACCGCAGCTTCTGGGAGCGCTCCGGCCACTGGGCGACCTATCGGCAGAACATGTTCATCGTCACCGTCGAGGAAGAGGACAAGACGCTGGCGGTGAAGCCGATGAACTGCCCGTGTCACGTGCAGATCTTCCGCCAGGGCGTGCGCTCCTACCGTGAGCTACCGCTGCGCTTCGCCGAGTTCGGCTCCTGCCACCGCTATGAGGCCTCCGGCGCCCTGCACGGGCTGATGCGGGTGCGCGCCTTCGTGCAGGACGATGCGCACATCTTCTGCACCGAAGACCAGATCGCCGACGAGGGGGCACGGTTCGTGCCGCTGCTGGCATCGATCTACCGCGACTTCGGCTTTCCGGAATTCAGCGTGAAGTTCTCTGACCGGCCCGAGGTGCGCATCGGCGCCAATGCGGAATGGGACAATGCGGAGGCTGCGCTGCGCGCCGCCTGCGTTCGCGCCGGCGTCGAGCCGGAGCTGAATCCAGGGGACGGCGCGTTCTACGGGCCGAAGCTCGACTTCTCGCTGCGGGACGCGATCGGCCGCGAGTGGCAGTGCGGCACGTTCCAGGTCGACATGCAGCTGCCCGGTCGGCTTGGCGCCGAGTATGTCGCAGCCGACGGCGCGCGGCGCACACCGGTCATGCTGCACCGCGCCATCCTGGGCAGCTTCGAGCGCTTCCTGGGCGTGCTGATCGAGCACTACGCCGGCCGCTTCCCGCTGTGGCTGGCGCCGGTGCAGGCGGTGGTGGCGACCATCGTGTCGGATGCCGACGAGTACGCCGGCGAGGTGGCCGAGGTGCTGCGCGAGGCGGGCCTCGCGGTGGAGCTCGACCTGACCAACCAGAAGATCAACGCCAAGGTGCGCGAGCACAGCCTGGCGCACGTACCGGTGCTGGCGGTGGTCGGGCGGCGCGAGGCGGAGCAGCGGACGGTGGCGCTACGCCGGCTGGGCGCCCAGTCGCAGGAGGTGCTGCCGCTGGAGGCGGCGGTGCAGGCGCTTGCCACCGAGGCGACGCCACCCGATCTGAGGGGGTAGGGCAAGGGGCTCCGCACGCGGCGCGTGCGGGGTTCCTTAACCTAAATGCTTGAAACTGAACGGCCGTATCGGCAAGATTACCGCCTTGACAGCAACCAAGACAGGAGAAGAAGACCATACCAAGAGGACCTATGACCGCTCCGCCGACCCGCGACGGGCCGCGCGTGAACGACGAGATCCGGGCGCCGCAGGTGCGGCTGATCGACCAGGACGGCGAGATGCAGGGGGTTATGACCGCCCGCGACGCCTGGCTTAGGGCCCAATCGGTGGGCCTGGATCTGCTGGAGATCAGCCCGAACGCCGTGCCGCCTGTGGTGAAGATCCTCGACTTCGGCAAGTACAAATACGAGGCACAGAAGAAGAAGAACGAGGCCAAGAAGAAGCAGAAGGTCATCGAGATCAAGGAGATCAAGGTCCGCCCGAACATCGATGAGAACGACTACCAGGTGAAGATGCGCGCGATGAAGTCGTTCATCGATGAAGGCGACAAGGTGAAGGTGACGCTGCGCTTCCGCGGCCGCGAAATGGCGCACCAGGAGATCGGCGTGCGCGTGCTGGAGCGGATCAAGAACGAGATGGATCCGGTGTCCAAGGTGGAGCAGATGCCCCGCATGGAGAACCGGCAGATGGTGATGGTGCTGACGCCCAGGTAGGGCGCGGCCCGGTCACGTTCCGATCGGGAACCGGTTGTGGATGGCAGCGACGCCACTGTGTCAGTGGCGTCGCTGACGCAAGCGCGTAAGCTGGCCTTGGCCAGCGCTACCGCGCGCCTCTTGCCTCCGCCAGCGCCGCACGGCACGGCTCCGACAGGCTCTCCTGGTGGTCGGCCAGGCACTGCAACGCCCGGCCGCCGCCCGGCATCACCCCCGGGCAAACTGAGCGAAAGTCGCCGCCGCACGCCTGGCGCAGTCCCATCATCCGCCCGCGCATCGCCCCCTGCGGCATGGCGCCGCCGGGCGCGGCCGCGCCTGCCGGAGGAGCCGCACCGGCCATCCCGCCGCCCCCGACCGCGGCCACCGCTGTATGGCAGCCCTGCGACAGGCTGGCCATGTTGCTCTGCAGGCACTGCAGCGCCGCACTGCCGCCGGTTGGCACGCTGGCACAATGTGCCTGGTAGTCGCTGCGGCATGACTGGCGGATCGCGTTTGCCTGCGCCTGGGTCGGCTGCTGCGCCGAGGCGGCGCCGATGCCCGAGGCCAGTGCCAGGCCGCACAGCACCGCCAGCTTCGCGCACGCTGTCATACGCCACCGTTGCATCTGTCTGTTCCCTCGCTGCTGCTGCTTCGGTGCCAAGCTTGCCGCTGCCGGCCGCCCTCCGGCAAGCACGGCGCGCGGCCTGTGTCGCCACCCCACCGCCGATCAGCTAGGGTCAGCACCAACGGACCACGGAGGTTCCCATGAGCGAAGCCTGCATCATCGGCTGGGCGCACTCGCCGTTCGGCAAGCTGGAAGATCCCGACATCGAGGCGCTGATCGGCCGCGTCGCCCGTGCCGCGATCGACGATGCCGGGATCGCGCCGACGGATGTTGAGGCGAGCTTCGTCAGCCTGTTCAACAACGGCTTTTCCGCGCAGGACTTCCCTGCCTCGCTGGTGCTCCAGCACGTGCCGGAACTGCGCTTCCGCCCGATCACCCGCTATGAGAACGCCTGCGCCTCCGGCTCGGCCGCGGTGCATGGCGCGCGCGACTTCCTCGCCGCCGGGCGCGGCCGCTTCGCGCTGGTGATCGGCGTCGAGAAGATGACAGCCACGCCAGGCGCCCAGGTCGGCGACAACCTGCTGAAGGCCGCCTACCAGAAGGAGGAGGCAGACATCCCGGCTGGCTTCGCCGGGGTGTTTGGCCGCATCGCCGAACGCTACTTCCAGCGCTACGGCGACCAGTCGGACGCGCTGGCGGCGATCGCGGCGAAGAACCACAAGAACGGCGTCGACAACCCCTATGCGCAGATGCGCCGCGACCTCGGCTTCGAATTCTGCCGCACGGTCAGCGAGAAGAACCCCTATGTGGCGCCGCCGCTGAAGCGCACCGACTGCTCGCTGGTGTCGGACGGCGCCGCCGCACTGGTGCTGACCGACGAGGAGACAGCGCGCACCATGGGCAAGGCGGCGCGGTTCCGCGCCGCGGTGCAGGTGAACGACTTCCTGCCGATCTCCAGGCGCGACATCACCCAATTCGAGGGCGCAGCGCACGCGTGGCGGCGCGCCCTCGACGTGGCCGGTCTCGCGCTCGACGACCTGTCGTTCGTCGAATCACACGACTGCTTCACGATCGCGGAGTTGCTCGAGTACGAGGCGATGGGGCTGACCGCGCCAGGCCAGGGCGCGCGTGCTGTGCTCGAGGGCTGGACCGCGAAGGACGGTCGCCTGCCGGTCAATCCGTCGGGTGGGCTGAAGGCGAAGGGACACCCGATCGGCGCCACCGGCGTGTCCATGCATGCGATCGCCGCGATGCAGCTCACCGGCCAGGCGGGCACGATGCAGTTGCCGAAGGCAGAGCTTGCCGGCGTGTTCAACATGGGCGGCGCTGCGGTCGCCAACTACGTGTCGATCCTCGAGGCTGTGCGTTAACCAAAAAGCCGGCCTCAGTTGATCTAGGTCAATGTGCCTGTCTTGTTGAACAAGCAACGTTCGGACAGAGTAACGCTGCGGTGGATCACAGGGAGGCAACGCATATGCATGCCGCCAGTGGAAATCGACCACTCCGCGTGGGCGCGGCATGTGCTGCACGTGGCCTGTGCCGCGGGTTGCCTTTGTTGGACGCCGATGCGGCTCTCACAGGGTACGCGCAGAAATCGCTGCGGCTGGTATCGATCGCGGCCCGGTTCGCCGCAGGGTCGCCGGTGCGGCATGAGGAAACCGTCCGGGAGTTGCATACCATCATTCATTGCCTGAACGGTGGGCTTCCCGGCCGCAGTGCCAGCGTCCGGCTGACCGCCCGCGCCGCCTACGCGCTCGCGCGCGGCGTGTTGCTGGCGACCAGCGAATTGACGGCTCGCACCGACACTGGCGCCGGCGGTGACCACGCAGCCGCGTTCATGCCGGCGGGTGAGGCCATCCGCGCCTCCGCGCGCTTCATCGATTCAGCGCTCGACGAGGCGATCGCCGGCGGCGATGCGTATCGACTGTCGGCGGCCCGGCAGGTGGACCGCGACGTGGTCGAAGCGCATCGCGACGCGCATCCGCTCGGACTGCCATTTGATGCCAGCGAGAGCGGACCGATGGGTCCGCTGTGGCCGGCCGGCGCACCCGGCTGGTATCGTGACTGCGGCCACGCGCTGCGCACCCGGGCGCAGCCAGCGGTCCGGCGTGCTGCCCTGGCCGTCTAGGGCCACTTCACCTCGGGCGGCAGGCTCATCAGGATCGCCTCGACATTGCCGCCGGTCTTCAGTCCGAACAGCGTGCCCCGATCGTGGATCAGGTTGAACTCGACATAGCGGCCGCGCCGCACCAATTGGTGCTCGCGCTCCTCCGCCGTCCACGGCTCGAGCATGCGCCGGCGCACGATGCGTGGGAATGCGTCAAGGAACGCCAGCCCGACATCGTGGGTGAACGCAAAGTCGGCCTCGGCGTCGCCGCTGAAGTGATGGTCGAAGAAGATGCCGCCGGCGCCACGTGGCTCGTTCCGATGCGGCAGGAAGAAGTAGCGGTCGCACCAAGCCTTGAACTCGGGATAGTACCCTGCGTCGTGCCGGTCGCAGGCCGCCTTGTAGGTGGCGTGGAAGTCGGCCGCGTCCTCGACCGCCTGGGGCGTGTCCAACCGCATCGGCGTCAGGTCGCCGCCGCCGCCGAACCAGCCCTTGGTGGTGACCAGCATCCGCGTGTTGAAATGCGCCGCCGGCACGCGCGGGCTGCACATATGCGCCACCAGGCTGATGCCGCTGGCCCAGAAGCGCGGATCGGTTTCGGCGCCGGGGATCTGCGCGCGGAACTCCGGGCTGAACTCGCCCCAGACGGTCGAGACGTTCACCCCCACCTTCTCGAATACCCGCCCACGCATCACACTCATCACGCCGCCACCGCCACCGGGTCGGTCCCAGGCAGTGCGCACGAACCGCCCGGCCGGACTATCGGCCGGCACCGCATCCTCGATCGCCTCAAACGCTGCGCACAGGCGGTCGCGCAGGTCTTCGAACCAGGCCTGGGCGGCCGGCTTCAGCGCCTCGTGTGGCGGCGGGGCAACGGATTGCGGCATCGATGTTCCCTGGGGGGCTTGTCCCTGGCTCAGCGGTAGGTTAGCCCGTCGCGGCGGTGTGTTGCGGGGCTGTATCGGCAATCCTAGTATGCGCGCCGTCCGCGGTCACGCGGTGGCCGCGAGGCTCAGAACTTCCGGGCTGGCGATGGGGTCCGCCCGCGGTTTGGCGTGTCTTGCGCCAGGCCGAGTGCGATCGAGGGAAAGATGGCTGATACTGTCGCCGCTGTTCACCCGGGCCATCCCGATGTCACCAAGCGCGACTTCCTGAAGCTGGTCACCGGCGCCTCCGCCGGTATCGGCGTCGCCGCCGTGGCATGGGTGTTCATCGACTACATGAACCCCTCGGCGGACGTCCTGGCGCTGTCCTCCGTCGAGGTGGACCTGACGCCGATCGTCGCCGGCCAGGGCATCACATTGCTCTGGCAGGGCAAGCCGATCTTCGTCCGCCACCGCACTGACCAGGAGATCAAGGAAGCGCAGGACGTCCAGCTCTCACAGCTCATCGAACCGCAGGCCGACTCGGCGCGCGTCAAGGCCGGCCACGACCAGTGGATCGTGCTGATCGGCATCTGCACCCATCTCGGCTGCGTGCCGCTGGGCAACAAGCCGACCGACCCGCGCGGCGACTGGGGCGGCTGGTTCTGCCCGTGCCACGGCAGCCAGTACGACACCTCGGGACGCGTACGGCACGGACCGGCGCCCGCCAACCTGGCGCTGCCGCCCTACGCGTTCGAGTCCGACACCAAGATCAAGATCGGCTGACGAAGGACATCCTGATGGCCGAACAGCACCAGAGCGAATTCACCAACCCCCTCGTCAACTGGATCGATACCCGTCTGCCCATCTTCACGATGATGCAGAAGGAGTACGGCACGTTCCCGACGCCGAAGAACTTCAATTACTTCTGGAACTTCGGCGCGCTGGCGATGGTCTGCATGATGGTCATGATCGCCACCGGGATCTTCCTGGCGATGAACTACCAGCCGAACTCGGACCTCGCGTTCGGCTCCATTCAGCACATCATGCGGGACGTGAACTACGGGTGGCTGTTGCGCTACATCCACCAGAACGGCGCGTCGATGTTCTTCATCGTCACCTACATCCACATCTTCCGCGGCATGTACTACGGCTCGTACAAGACGCCGCGCGAGCTGCTGTGGATGATCGGTGTGGTGATCCTGCTGATCATGATGGCGACCGCGTTCATGGGCTACGTCCTGCCCTGGGGGCAGATGTCGTACTGGGGCGCCACCGTCATCACCAACCTGTTCTCGGCTTTCCCGATCGTAGGCAAGTCGATCGTGACCTTGCTGTGGGGCGGCTTCAGCGTGGACAACCCGACGCTCAACCGCTTCTTCTCGCTGCACTACCTGCTGCCGTTCGTGCTGGTGGGCGTGGTGTTCCTGCACGTCGCCGCGCTGCACATCGTGGGTTCCAACAACCCGCTGGGCATCGACGTGCGCACACCGCAGGACACGCTGCCGTTCCACCCGTACTACACGGTCAAGGACAGCGTCGGCCTTTGCGTGTTCTTCCTGGTCTACGCGCTGCTGGTGTTCTTCACGCCGAACCTGCTGGGCGACGCCAACAACTTCATACCGGCCAACCCGCTGCAGACCCCGGCCGACATCGTGCCCGAATGGTACTTCCTGCCGTACTACGCCATCCTGCGCTCGGTGCCGAACAAGCTTCTCGGCGTGTGCATGATGTTCGGCTCGATCCTGGTTCTGTTCGTGCTGCCGTGGCTCGACACCTCGCGGGTGCGGAGCGCGAAGTTCCGGCCAATCTACCGGCAGATCATCTGGGTGTGGGTAGTGGCGGTTGTCGTGCTGGGCATCTGTGGTGCGCACAAGCCAGAAGGCGTGTGGGTGGTGCTTAGCCGCGTTGCCACGCTGTACTACTTCCTGCACTTCCTGGTGATCCTGCCGATCCTGGGCAAGCTGGAGCGGCCGCTGCCGCTGCCCGAAAGCATCAGCCGCCCGGTCATCGGCGGCGGAGGGCCGGTGCCCTCGGGTGCCACCGCCAGGCCGATGGAGAAGGCATGATGCACGCGCTGCGCCACCTGCTGCTGGCAGCCCTGCTCGCCATCGCACCTGCCGCCTGGGCGCAGGATGCGCCGGAGCCGCCGCCACACCGCTGGAGCTTCACCGGCCCATTCGGCGCCTTCGACCTCGCTTCTGCACAGCGCGGCTTCCAGGTCTATTCCGAGGTCTGCGCCGCCTGCCACGCGATGCAGTATCTGCACTACAGGGACCTCGCCGGCATCGGACTGACCGAGGCGCAGATCAAGGCGATCGCCGCTGATGTCACGGTGCCACAGGGGCTCGACGACCAGGGCAACCCGAAAGAAGGGCCCGGCACGCCGGCCAGCCAGTTCAAGTCGCCGTTCCCCAACGATGTCGCCAATCGTGCCGCGCACAACGGCGCGTTGCCGCCGGACCTGTCACTGATCGTCAACGCGCGCGAGGGCCATGCCGACTACATCTATGCAATACTGACCGGGTTCTCCGATCCGCCGGCCGGGATGCAGATGCAGGAGGGGATGAACTACGACAAGTACTTCCCCGGCCATCAGATCGCCATGCCGCCACCGTTGCAGGACGGCCGCGTCACCTACGCCGACGGCACGCCGGCTACGGTCGACCAGATGGCGCATGATGTGGTGACCTTCCTCACCTGGGCGGCCAATCCGGAGATGGTCGAGCGCAAGCAGATGGGCTGGCGCTGGGTGCTGTTCTTCCTGATCATGACCGGCCTCACCTATGCGGTGAAGCGCAAGGTCTGGGCGGATGTGCACTGACCTAGGGCGATGATCCAGCCCGTCATTGGCGTCATCGGCGGCTCGGGCATCTATGACATCGAGAGGCTGGAGGACAAGGCGTGGCGCCAGGTCGCCACGCCCTGGGGTATGCCATCCGACGCGCTGCTGTTCGGCACGCTTGCCGGCGTGCGCTGCGTGTTTCTGCCGCGCCACGGGCGCGGCCATCCGCTGTCTCCGACGCACCTCAACTACCGCGCCAACATCGATGCGCTGAAGCGCTCCGGCGTCACCGACGTGCTGTCGCTGTCGGCGGTCGGCAGCCTGAAGCCGGAGCTGCCGCCGGGGCACTTCGTCATCATCGACCAGTTCATCGACCGCAGCTTCGCGCGCGAGAAGAGCTTCTTCGGGGAGGGCATCGTCGCCCACGTCTCGATGGCGCACCCGGTCTGTCCGCGCCTCGGTGACGCACTGGAACAGGCGGCGCGCGAGCTTGCCCTGCCGGTGACACGCGGCGGCACGTATCTGGTGATGGAGGGGCCGCAGTTCTCCACCAAGGCCGAAAGCGAGCTGTACCGCTCATGGGGCTGCAGCGTGATCGGCATGACCAACATGCCGGAGGCCAAGCTCGCCCGCGAAGCGGAGCTGAACTACGCCACCGTCGCGATGGTGACCGACTTCGACTGCTGGCATCCGGACCACGACCACGTCACGGTCGAGGCCGTGGTGCGCGTGCTGCTCGACAACGCCGACAAGGCACGCGGTCTGGTGCGCCACGTGGTGCCGCTGATCGGCCAGCGGCGCGAAGCATGCCCTGCCGGCTGCGAGCATGCGCTCGACAACGCCATCATCACCGCCAGCCACATGCGCGATCCACAACTGGTGGCGAAGCTCGACGCTGTCGCAGGGCGGGTGCTGTAGACGCTAGGTCCGCGGCGGAATCACCGTGACGATGAACGCGACCGGATCGGCGACGTGCCCCAGGAACTCATGCACCAACGAGACCTCGGTGCGCGTCGTCTCCGGCGTGACAAACCGCTCCGTGGCATCCAGGCACACCTTGTCGTCAGCGAGGCACACCGAGAGCAGCCCGCCGCGCGCCAGCGTCTCCGGCTTCACCCACAGATTCATCGCATAGTTGAAGTGAACGAACGCCGACGGACGATCCGGACTGTAGAACGTGATCGCGTTCTCGTACCAGTCGGACCCGGCGACCGTGGCAAGCGGGCGCCCGGTCTGCTGATGCCAAAGCCGCGTCGCCTCGTGCGCGATCTCCTGGTACGGCGCCACGTCCTCGGCCCGCGACGACAGATAAGTGCGCGTCAGCATGAGCACCGGCGACAGCGCGAGGCTGCCCAGTGTCACGGCCAGCGCCAGGCCAACGCTGACACGGCGCAGCAGGTCGATGTCGCGCACACCAACGAGTTCGATCAGCAGCAGCGGCAGCAGCGGGAAGATCCCCACCGTCATCTCTGGTGTGACCGGATTGCGCAGCACCAGCGGCGTGGCGATCGTGAGTATGAATGGCGCCAGCGCCAGCGCCGCCAGCACCGAACGTGGCATCAGCAATTCAGCAGGACCGGGCAGGGGAGAACTGCGGCGCCGTGCGATCCAGGCAGCAGCGGCGATGACAACTGCCACGGCAAGGTTCATCTCCACCGCGCCCACTGCGGTGCGCGCGATCTGTGCCAGCACATGGCCCCAAACCTGGCCGGATACCGCCGACAGGTAGCGGATCGGCGGGGCCTGATTGGTGAGCAGCCACACGATATGCGGCGTGCAGATCGCCAGCGCCACCGCCGCGGTGACATAGGGCGAGGACGAGGCGAAATATCGCCAGCGCGACGGGTGCTGGATCGCGGCAAGGAAGCAGGTCGCCAGCAGGACCAGTGCGTAGTATTTCGACATCATCGCGAGGCCGACCATCACACCCAGTGCGACGGCGTCGGCCAGCCTCCGTCCTTGCAGCGATCGGACGAAGCAATGCAGCGTCCACGGCCAGATCGACACGAAGATGATGTTGGCGTTGTACTTGTAGGCATAGAACGTATAGAGCGGCGTGAGCAGCAGCAGCGCCCATGCCGCGACGCGCCTGGCACCTCTGGCGAAATCGCCGATCAGCGCCCATGCACCCCAGATACCGATACCAGCGTTCAGACTGCTCAGCAGCGCGAAGGCCCAGCCGGTGCGCGGAAACACCGAGAACCACAGCCCGCAGATCCACGCCCAGAACGGCGGATGCTGGTTATAGCCAAGCCGGAACTCGTGCCCCCAGGCGTAGGCTTCCGACATGTCGTGCTTGATCGCGACCGGGGCCTCGGTGATGGCGAACACCAGTGCCCAGACTGCGACGAAGGCGACGAACAGCACGAACTGCGCCCGGATACTCGGCGCATTGTCGGCGAAGGCAAGCAAACCTGTGCGGCTGGCGGAACGCGTGCGTTCTTCCACGATCATGCAGAATTCCGACTCCGAACCACCTGAGCCGATGAATCCGGCCTCCCACCAGCACTGTCAATCGACCGCGAACCCTGACATCGCAGTGGTGCTGCCGATGCGCGAACAGGTGATGGGCGGCCGTGCCGGCGCAGTCGCGCTCAATGTGGCGGAGTATGGCGAATCCAGCGCCTACCGCGAACGCTTGCTGGTCATCGGCGGCGCTGACCCAGGCGACTTCCCGCTGTCCTACCGGCAGGTGACGGCGATAGCCGGGCGGTTCTGGCGGCGCACCAGCGAACGCTATGCGGACGCCGTTGCGGATGCGATTGGCGAACTGGGCTGCCCGGTGGTCGAAATGCACAATCGAGCCCCGCTGTTCCGCCGCCTTGCACGGCGTCTGGACCAGAGGACCAGTCTCTGCCTCTACCTGCACAACGATCCGCAGGAGATGGAAGGCATGGGATCGCCGTCGGAGCGCAGCGTCTTGCTGCAACGCGCGTCGCTGATTTATTGCCTGAGCAGCTATATCCGCGACCGCTTCCTGCACGACACCGCGGGTCCGCCAGA
>DASSRN010000134.1:0-7691 GCA_035701785.1 Acetobacteraceae bacterium
GGAGCGCGACCCGGCGCTGGTGCAGGCCGATCTGCGCGACGGCAAGATCAGCCTGGAGGCGGCGCGCACGTTCTATGGATATCGCGGCAATGTCTGAACCACAGGACCTGCACGAAGCGGCGTTGCGTGACCGGGCGGTGCGGGCGGCGCGCGGGCAGGAGCGGTTCGATTTGCTGCTCACCGGCGGCGTGGTCGCCGATGTGGCGACGGGCGAACTGCGCGAGGTGGATGTCGGGCTGGTGGGACCGCTGATCGCCAGCGTGCATGCGCGCGGCGCACGCGACGACGCGCACAAGCAGATCGCGCTGGCGGGGCGCATCGTGGCGCCGGGGCTGATCGATTCGCATCTGCATATCGAAAGCTCGATGGTGACGCCGCGGCGCTATGCCGAAGTGGTGGTGCCGCAGGGAACCACCACGATCTGCTGGGATCCGCACGAGATCGGCAACGTCGCGGGCCTCGACGGGCTGCGCTGGGCGATTGCGGCGACCGAGCAACTGCCGCTGCGCATCACGATGCTGGCGCCGTCCTGCGTGCCATCGGCGCCGGGACTGGAACGCGGCGGTGCGCATTTCGGGCCGGACGAGATGCGCACGATGCTGCGCTGGCCGGAGGTCGCGGGCGTCGCCGAGGTGATGGACATGCGCGGCGTGCTGGAACGCCAGCCACGGATGCGCGGCATCGTCGGCGAAGGGTTGGCAAGCGGGAAGCTGGTGTGCGGTCACGCGCGCGGACTTGCTGGCGCCGATTTGCAGGCGTTCGCCGCAGCGGGCATCGAGAGCGATCACGAGATCACCAGCGGCGACGACCTGCTCGCGAAGCTGCGCGCCGGCTTCACCGTCGAGTTGCGGGGGGTCGCACGACTATGTGCTTCCGGGTGCTGTGCAGGCGCTGAGCACGCTGCCGCAGATTCCGCAGACGCTGACGATCTGCACGGATGATGTGTTTCCCGACGACCTTGCGCAGGCGGGCGGTATGATCGACGTGCTGCGCCGGCTGGTGCGGCGCGGACTGGTCCCGATGCAGGCGCTGCGCTGCGCCACGCTGAACGCGGCGATGCGGCTGGAGCGGCGCGACCTGGGACGGGTGGCGCCCGGACGACGCGCCGATCTGATCGTGCTGTCGGACCTCGAGGAACTTGCGGTGACACAGGTGTTCGCATCCGGTGCGCTGGTCGCCGCGGATGGCCGTCTGCTCGTCGCGCTTGCCGACAGTCCGCCTGGCGCGCCGTTGCATACGATGCACGTACGGCCGCTGTCGCCGGATGACTTCGTGCTGCGCGCGGGTGGCGTGAATGCCGGTCAGGTGCGGCTGCGCACGGTGGCGCGGCCGCGCTTCACCGAATGGGGTGAGGCGGTTGCCGAAGTGCGCGACGGTGCCGTGGCGCTGCCGGATGATGTGATCCTGATGGCAGTGGTGCATCGTCATGCGAAGGCGGCGGCGGCACCGGTCCTTGGCGTGCTGCAAGGCTGGAGCACATGGCGCGGTGCGCTGGCGACCTCGATCGCGCATGACAGCCATAATCTGGTGGTGTTCGGGCGCGAGCCGGCGGACCTCGCGGCGGCGGCCAATGCGGTGATCGCGTCAGGTGGCGGGATGGCGGTGGCGACGCGTGGCGCGGTTACCGCGGTGCTGCGGCTGCCGGTGTGCGGGCTGCTGTCGGATGCGCCCGCTGCCAACGTCGCTGCTGAACTGCGCGCATTGCGTGCAGCGGCTGACGCGATCATCGACTGGCAGCCGCCGCTGCTGACCTTCAAGGCGATCGTCGGCGCCAGCCTGGCGTGCAATCCCGGGCCGCACGTCACGGATGTAGGCATCACCGATGGCAGCACCGGTGAGGTGTTCGCCGATGCGCTGATTGGCGCGGTGTAGCCCGGACTGTTATGCTGGCTGGCAGAGAGTGACGTTCGATCACTCCTGGGGAGGCGGCCATGGCAATACCGGTATACGACTGGATTGCGTATCACGCATCGACCCGCGGCGACCATGTCGCGATGCAGGACCTGGCGACTGGTCGGACCTTCACTTATGCGGAATTCGATGCGCGTATCGGCCGTTTGGCGGCTGGGCTGCGATCGCGGTTCGACGTGCAGCGTGGTGATCGCGTGGCGATACTGGCGCATAATTCCACCGATCATTTCGAACTGCAGTTCGCGTGCGAGCGGCTTGGCGCGGTGTTCGCGCCGTTGAACTGGCGTCTGACGGTACCCGAACTGCGCTTCATCGTCGGCGACAGCCGCCCCGTGGTGCTGTTCTATGATCCTGAGTTCGGCGAGACCGCGCTGGAGCTTTCGGCGGCATGTGAGATCCGCCATCTGTGCGGTCGCGAACCGTCGGACAGCGGCTATGAGCAGCTGGTCGCGATGGGTGGCGATGCGGTGCAGCCGGAGTCGCTGACGCATGACGATGTGGCTACGATCTTGTATACGTCTGGGACCACGGGCCATCCCAAGGGCGCGATCATCACCTATGGCATGCGGTTCTGGCAGGCGATCAACCTTACCGGTCCGGCGCGGCTGACCGCGGACAGTACGTGCCTGGCGGTGCTGCCGCTGTTCCATGTCGGTGGCCTCGATGTGTTCGCGAACCCGGTGTTCCACTACGGCGGCAAGGTCGTGGTGATGCGCGCCTATGACCCGGCACTGACGTTGCAGCTGTTCGGCGACAGCGATGCGAACATCACGCACTTCATCGGTGCACCGGCGCATTTCCAGTTCATGGCGCAACTGCCGCAGTTCAGTGACGCAAGGTTCAATCCGAACCTGCTGGCCTATGTCGCAGCGGCACCGGTGCCTTTGCCGCTGCTGCATCAGTGGCGCGAACAAGGCCTGAACCTGATCCAGTGCTACGGCATGACCGAGACGTGCGGCGTGTTCACCATCATGGAACCGTGGGACGCGATACCCAAGGCGGGCTCCGCGGGCAAGCCGTGCCTCCACGTGGCGATGCGGCTGGTCGGCGTCGATGGCAGCGACGCAGCGCCGGGCGAGATCGGCGAGATCTGGGTGAAGACGCCAAGTGTGACGCCGGGCTATTGGCAGCGGCCCGAGGCGACGGCGGCCACCTTCACCGACGGCTGGCTGCGCACCGGCGATGCGGCGACGATCGACAGCGACGGCTTCTACACCATCGTCGATCGCTGGAAGGACATGTACATCTCGGGCGGCGAGAACGTCTATCCGGCGGAGGTGGAAGACGTGCTGTATCAGCTGCCGGCGGTCGCCGAAGCGGCGATCATCGGCGTGGCGGACGAGAGATGGGGCGAGGTGGGGCGCGCCATCATTGTGCTGAAGGCGGGCTGTGCGTTGAGTGAGGCAGAGATCTATCAGCACTGCGAGCTGAACCTGGCGCGCTATAAGCATCCTCGCTCGATCCGCTTCGTGGATGCGCTGCCACGCAACGCGACCGGCAAGGCGCACAAGCCAACGCTGCGACAAAGGTTCGGCAGCGCAAATTGACTTGCTTTCCGGGCGGCGCCTAAGCTTCCGGCAAGTGCCGGAAACGCGGCCAGGGAGGGAACAATATGGGGCGCCTGCGCTCGCTCGCATTTGCATTGCTGACGCTGGGATTGACTGTCGCGGCGGTGCCGTCGCGTGCCGAGGATACCATCAAGATCGGTTATATCGATCCGTTCTCCGGCGCGTTCGCCTCGGGCGGCGATGCCAGCCTGAAGATGTTCCAGTTCATCGTCGATTACATCAACGCGAAGGGCGGCGCACTCGGCCGGAAGTTCGAGCTGGTGACGTTCGACGACAAGCTGCAGCCGGCCGAGGCGCTGATTGCGCTGAAGAGCGTGACCGACCAGAACCTGCCGTTCGTGATGTCGTGCGTCGGTTCCAATGTCGGATCAGCGCTGATCGACGGCGTGAACAAGCACAACGCGCGCAACCCGGACAACCGCGTGCTGCAGATCAACTGCGGCCAGCTGGCGACGGAGCTGACCAACGAACAGTGCAGCTTCTGGCACTTCCGCTTCATCGGCAGCGTCGAGATGCGGGCTGTAGCGCGTATCAAGTCGCTGCCGCAATCGGTCAAGTCGGTGTACATGCTGAACCAGGACTATCTGTTCGGGCAGTCGATCGAGAAGGACAGCAAACGGTTCCTGGCGCAGTATCGCCCCGACATCAAGATCGTCGCTGACGAGTTCATCCCGCTGATGCAGATCAAGGACTTCTCGCCGTATGTCACGAAGATCAAGGCATCGGGGGCGGACTCGATCCTTACCGGCAACTATGGGCCCGATCTCAACCTGCTGCTGAAGGCGGCGGTTGATGCGGGGCTCAATGTCCGGTTCGACACCTATCTTGGGCATGTGATCGGCGCGGCGACCGCCATGGGTGCCGCCGGCGAGGGGCGGGTCACGTCGGTGCTGGACGACCACGAGAACATCCCGGTGGAAGAGCACAATGCGGAAGCCGAGGAGTTCTTCAAGAAGTGGCGGGCAACGCACGACTTCATGTTCATCGCCGAGCCGAGTGTGACGCAGTTCGAGATGCTGGTGCGGGCGATAAACCAGGCGAAGTCCACCGATGCAGTGAAGGTCGCGCTGGCGCTGGAGGGCATGGAGCAGAAGGACCTGTTCGGCGTCACCAACATCATGCGCAAGGAAGACCATCAGCTGCTGTATCCCTACTACGAGGGCGTTTTCACCAAGGACGTGAAATACGACGCGGAGAAGACCGGCCTCGGCTGGAAGACCGAGTTCAAGACCACGGTCGCCGACGAGACGCTGCCAACCACCTGCAAGATGAAGCGGCCGTCGTCGTAGCCGCGTCGTGAAAGGGAGGAGGGTGGTCGCGTGCAGATCGGCCTGATCTCCCTGCTCGATGGCTTGGTCTACGGCATGCTGCTGTTCATGCTGGCGAGCGGGCTCACGCTGATCCTCAGCATGATGGGCGTGCTGAATTTCGCGCATGCCAGCATCTACATGCTGGGAGCGTATTTCGCCTACCAGATCAGCCACTGGATCGGGTTCTGGCCGGCACTGCTGGTCGCACCGCTGCTGTGCGCGGCGCTCGGCGCGGCGATCGAGGTCTGGGGCCTGCGGCGGGTACACCACAACGGCCATATCGCCGAACTGCTGTTCACCTTCGGGCTGGTGTTCATCATCGGCCGCGCGGTGCAGATGGCGTGGGGCATGCTGCCGATGCCTTACCGGGTGCCGGCCTCGCTGGATTTCCCGCTGTTCTCCATCTACGGCGAGAATTTCCCTGCGTATCGCGGCTTCATGCTGGTGGTGTCGGCCGGCATGCTGCTGACCACCTGGCTGCTGCTGAAGAAGACGCGCATCGGCCTGATCATCCAGGCGGCACTGACGCATCCAGGCATGGTCAGCGCGCTGGGACACGACGTGCCACGCGTGTTCACCACGGTGTTCGCCGGAGGATCCCTGCTGGCCGGCCTCGCCGGCGTGATCGCCGGCAACTACTTCACCACGGAATCGGGCATGGCCGATGCGATGGGGCCGATCGTGTTCGTGGTGGTGATCTTCGGCGGGCTCGGGTCGCTGGCCGGCTGCTTCATCGCCTCGATCCTTATGGGGATGGTGCAGACGTTCTCGGTGGTCATGGACTGGTCGTTTGCCGACCTGCTGCGGCCACTCGGCATCACGCTGTCGGGTGACGATCTGCTGGGCGAGATCCTGACGATATCGATCTCACGTATTGGGCCGCTGGTGCCGTATGTGCTGCTGATCGTCATCCTGCTGTTCCGTCCGCGCGGACTGCTGGGCACGCGCGAGACATGAGTGACGCGGCTCTGCGCGCGCTGCCGTCGCGCCGCCCTCTCGCACTCGCCATCCGGCTATGGCCGTGGCTTGCGGCGCTGGCGGTATCGGTGGCGCTGCCCTGGCTGTTCTACGACTTCGCGCATGGCCGGCATTCCGGCTTCATGCTGTCGATGCTGAGCCAGACGGGCATGATGGTCATCTTCGCCCTGTCGTTCAACATGCTGATGGGCCAGGCGGGGCTGCTGTCGTTCTGCCACTCGGTGCTGTTCGGGCTGGCGGGCTACTCCACCGTGCATTTCCTCGATGCCGCCGGCGCGGGATCGCTGCCGGTGCCGATGGAACTGATGCCGCTGCTCGCCGGCCTCAGCGGTCTCGGGTTCGGTATCGTGTTCGGCTACATGGCAACCAAGCAACGCTCCACCGCCTTCGCGATGATCACGCTGGGCATCGTGCAGCTGGTCACCACCGCGGCGACGATGTTCCACCACTTCTTCGGCGGCGAAGGCGGCGTGAAGACCGACCGCGAGATCGGCATCAGCCTGTTCGGGTTCGAGTATGGGCAGTCGATCCAGGTCTACTACCTGATCGTCGCGTGGATGATGATCTCGGCGGCCGGCATGTATTTCCACACGATGACGCCGCTCGGCCGCATGGCGAACGCGTGTCGCGACAACCACGAACGCGCGCAGTTCGTCGGCTACGACCCACGCATCGTGCGGTTCCTGCAGTTTGCGGTGTCCGGCTTCTATGCCGGCGTCGGCGGCGGGCTGTTCGCCATCACCTACGAGATCGTCACGTTCGATGCCGTTGCCGCGCCGCTCGCGGCGAATGCGCTGCTGATGGCCTATATCGGTGGTGCCACCACGTTCTTCGGCCCGGTGCTGGGCGCCATCCTGATTACCGTGCTGCAAAGCGGCGTCAGCCTGATGTCGAACTCCTGGCTGGTCTATGTCGGCGTGCTGTTCATCGCGATGGTGACGTTCGCACCGACCGGCCTGACCGGCATCATCCTGGAACATGCGCCATTGGCGCGCGCCGGGCTGCTGCGTCGACTGGTGGTGCCGTATCTGCGTGTCCTGCCGGCGGGCGGGCTGGTGCTGGTGGGGTTCGTCGGTCTGGTCGAGCTGTTGTCGTTCCTGACCATCGGCATGGCGCAGGGCAAGCAGTTGTCGCTGTTCGGCCGCGCGGTCGATATATTCAGCATCGTGCCGTGGCTGGTGTCGCTGGCCTGCCTGCTGGGTGGTGGGCTATGGCTGGCGCGCGAATCGGGTCGCTTCAAGCGCGTCTGGGATGGGCTGATGGAGCAGGCGCGGCGATGAGCCCGCCTTCGCTGTCACTGCGCGACGTCACCAAGAATTTTGGGCAAACCGCGATCATCCGCGGGGTCGACATGGAGGTGGCGGCGGGCGAGCGGCATGCGCTGATCGGCCCGAACGGCGCGGGCAAAACCACGCTGTTCAACCTGATCAGCGGCAGGTTTCCGATCACCTCGGGTGAGATCCGGCTGGATGCGACGCGGCTCGATGGCCTGCCACCGCATCGGATCAACCGGCTGGGCCTGTCGCGCAGCTTCCAGATCACGTCGATCTTCCACCGGCTCAGCGTGTTCGAGAATATCCGCTGCAGCCTGCTGTGGAGCCGGCGCTATCGCTACTCGTTCTGGCACGCGCTAGGGCGGCAGCGCGCCTTGAACGAGGAGACCGAGCAACTGCTCGAGGACCTCAACCTGGCGGAAAGACGCGATGTGCCGGCGGGGCTGCTGTCCTATGCGGAGCAGCGCGCGCTGGAGATCGGCATGACGATCGCCGGCGGCGCCAGCATGATCCTGCTGGACGAACCGACCGCCGGCATGAGCCACAGCGAGACGGAGTACGCGGTCGCGCTGATCCGGCGGGTGACGCAAGGCAAGACGCTGGTCATGGTGGAGCACGACATGCGCGTGGTGTTCGATCTGGCGGACACC
>DASSRN010000135.1:0-2524 GCA_035701785.1 Acetobacteraceae bacterium
CACGGCCCTGCGCGGGAACTATGACGCGGTCTTCATTGCCGACGAGGCGTTCGACTTCGCCCGGCAGGTGCCCTATCGCACCGTGCTGCCGCGGCCGGTGGTCGGCAGCATCGACCTCGAACCGGAAGCGTGGCACTGGACGTGGGAGCACAACGGCGCGCCGCAGGTCAATTCGCGGTTCGACAAGAAGTCCGGTGGACGCCGGATGGAAAGCGCGGACTGGGCCGCCTGGCTTGCGGTGAAGATGGTGGTTCAGGCCATGCTGCGTACCCGCTCGACGGATTTCGCGACCCAGCGCGATTTCATCCTCGGCGATGCCGGGTTCGACGGCGACAAGGGGCTGCCGGTCTCGGTGCGGCCGTGGGACCATCAGGTGCGCCAGGCGGTGCTGCTGGCGGCGCCCTACATGGTGGTCGCCAGCGCGCCCTTGGAGGGATTTCTCCATCGCACCAACGAACTCGACACGCTCGGCGACGATGAAGCCGAAACGCCGTGCCATATGAACAGATAGGCCGGAGGACCCCATGCAGATCGCTCATGTCGGCCGCGCGCTCAAGGCGCTCACCATGCGGGAAATCACCAAGTTTGCCCAGCAGCGCGGGCGGCTCCTGTCCGCCCTGGTGCGTCCGTTGATGTGGCTGGCAGTGTTCGCGGCCGGCTTTTACAACGTGTTCGGCGTCTCGATCATTCCTCCCTACAAGACCTACATCACCTATCAGGTCTACATCGTGCCGGGCCTGCTCGGCATCATCCTGCTGTTCCACGGCATGCAGTCGTCGCTTTCCATGGTCTACGACCGCGAGATGGGCGTGATGCGCCTCCTCCTCACCGCGCCGCTGCCCCGCTGGGTGCTGCTGGTCTGCAAGCTGATCGCCGGGACAGCCCTGTCGGTGATCACATGCTACGTCTTTCTCGCCGTTTGCATCCTGTTCGACGTAACGTTCGAGCCGATTTACTGGCTGACCGTGTTGCCCGCCCTGATGGTGTCCGGGCTGATGCTCGGGGCGTTGTGGCTGTTCCTGTCGGTTCACATCAAGCAGCTTGAGAACTTCGCCGGCGCCATGAATTTCGTGATGTTTCCGATGTTCTTCTTCTCGTCCGCGCTTTACCCGCTGTGGAAGCTCCGCGAGGGCGGGTCGGAGCTGCTTTATTACGTGGCGCTGGCGAACCCGTTCACTCACGCGGTGGAACTGATCCGCTTTGCGCTCTACGGCGAGTTCGAGGCGATGGCGGCGGCGATCGTCAGCGGCGCGACCGTGGTGTTCTTCCTGCTCGCCGTGGTCGGGTACAATCCTCAACGCGGCATCATCCGGCGGGCGCCGCAACCGGCGTGAGGAAAGCGAAGCGGCTGCGGAAGGAAGCCCTAACCTGGATCATGCACCACGGAAGGCGTTTTTCACACCTGTTTTGCGCAGGCGCGCGCGACCGACCCGACCAGTTGATCGGCGCGTGCCCAAGAACTCAGGCTGCAACGCGTTTGGGATTGATCTGCCTTCGCCGGCGGCTGGTTGGGGCACGCTGCCCCGCCGCTCACGGTGCGGCCGGCATGATGCCGAGCGCAACGATGCGGAACAGCGCCCCCTGCGGGCAATTGGTTGGCAGGTGGATGCGGATGCGGGCAGCGTGCTCGATGATGCGCGCCCCGATCTTGAACAGCCGTTCGCGGATGGTCGCAAATTCCGCCTTTGCGAGCGGGTCTGTTTGCGGAATCGCATTTCGCACGGCGAGCATCAGCAGTACGCAGCGGTGTGGAACGCGAGCCTCACCTGATTGGCCGTCGCGCTGTGACACGACATGCGGTCCGATGCTAGTTGCGCCTTGTGCAGCTTGATCAGGTTCTCCATCTGGCCGCGCTGACAGTAGACCTCCTCGTAGAGATACTGCGCCGAGCCCTTGAGCGAGGTGACAACGTAGCGGATGTCCACCTCCTGGCGCATGCCGGTCGAGGTGATTCCGCCTTCGTCCGGCTGCAGGGAGCACTCCAGCCGCGCCACCACCTTGCGCGGCCGTTTCCAGCTGTTGGCCTGATAGGTGAAGCTCACATAGGTGCGCATCTTCACCTGACGGCTCTTGGCATGATGAAAGCGCAGATTGTCGGCGGTCTTGGCCACGAGGGCGTCGAGCACCGCATTACCCTGGAGGCCAAAAATGTAGTCAGCGCCGTTGTTTTCCGCCCATTCCATGGCTTCGACGCGGCCGTAATGACTGTCGCCGCGCCAGACGATCCGGGTGTTAGGCCAGTCCTTGCGCAGGCGTTGCGTCACGTGCTTGACGACGGTGCACACCTCCGTGCCCTTCGGGGTGCGCGCCGGGCGCAGGATGGCCGCTACCGGAGCGCCGCTCGCGACGTGATAGATGTGCATCGATGCAAAGCCGCGCTCGTCGTGATGCGCGTTCCAGAACGCCAACTGCTGGCCGCCATGCGCTGCGCAGAATGTGTCGTCGATGTCCAGGATCTCCGTCCTACCCGGCTTCACGGTCGCGCCGAACTGATCGAGAAGGGCCACAGCGAGCCGCGCCGCTT
>DASSRN010000136.1:0-8593 GCA_035701785.1 Acetobacteraceae bacterium
ACCGACTTGCGCGAGACGGAGGTCCAGCAGCCGAACACGGCGGCGCACTTGTCCACCGACAGAAGACCGCGCGCCTTCTCGGCGAACAGCGGCCAATTGGACGCGGGATCGACCACCACCGCCTCGAGCTTACGACCCAGCACGCCGCCCTTGGCGTTCTGCTGCTCGATCAACATCAGCATGACATCCTTCAGCGTGGTCTCGCTGATCGCCATGGTGCCCGAGAGCGAATGCAGCACGCCGACCTTGATCGGACCGGCTTGCGCCGCCGCCGGCGAGAATGCCGCCTTCACGCCCCCCATCGCAGCAAACGTCGCAGCAGCAGCGCCAAGACCGCCGAAGCGCCGGCGGGTAAGCATGGTATTCAGTGGAGCCATAGACCTGTTCCCTGTGTGTTCTGTTCCGTGGCGGAGCCGAAACTCCGCTTCACTCAACGGTGAGGTGCAACCGCCATGCCACGGGATCGGTCGACCCTCTGCCGCACGCGCATCCAGGTCTTTGTCCGATCCGCATAAGTCGAGACGCTTCGGCTGCGCTTTATTGGGGCACCTTGCGCCAGCTTGACCAATTTTTAGGCTGTCGGAATGACCTTGCCCCTGGCGCACTTCTGCGGTCGGATAGCGCTCCAGCCACGGGAGCAGCGTTCCATGATCCACGTCGTTGCCATCATCACCGCCAAGCCTGGCATGCGCGAGGCGATCCTGAAGGAGTTCCGCGCCAACATGCCGGCGGTCCATGCCGAACAAGGCTGCATCGAATACGGGCCGGTGATCGATACCGACAGTTCACCAGCCAAATATGGTGACGATACATTTGTAGTGATCGAGAAGTGGGAGAGCCCCGAGGCGTTGAAGGCGCACGCCGCATCGCCGCACATGGCCACCTACGGCGCGAGGACGCGCGACAACATCGCCAGCCGGGTGATCCACATCCTGCAGCCGACCTGACGAATCGGGATCCGGAGGCCGAAACCCGAGTCGCCGCTACCCGCGGGAAGCGCGGTCAGCACGCGCGCTGCGTGCGATTCGCGCCCGTGCGGGCGGTTTTCCACAGCAGATGATGAAATATCCACAGCTCTTTCTTCTTGCAGCGTAATTTGCCGTGGTTCCAGTTGACCTTTGCGGCGGGCACTTGATACGCCGGTAAGGTGCCAACAGCCGATTCGCGTCCGTTCATCCGGGTCCGAGGCCGTTCCTTCATGGCGCTCGTGCTCGCGCCCGAGCCGCCGGTCGAGGACTGGCTCGACGCGCTCGATGCGCAGGTGGCGCGCTCGCCGTCGTTCTTTAACGGACGTCCCGTCGTGCTCGATCTCGGCGGGTTGCCATCGGAACAGCCCGACGTCGCCGGACTGCTGCAGCGCCTGAATGGCCGCGGCATCCGCATCATCGGCACCGAAGGCGCGCATCCGTCCTGGCAGGGGCTCGAGCAGTGGGCGCCCCTTCACGCCAACACCACGCGCCCGGCACGATCGATCGATGTGCCCGAAGAGCCGCGTACGGCGCCGGCGCATGATGCGACGTCGCTACTGATCGATCAGCCGGTGCGCTCAGGCCAGTCCATCGTGTTCGAGAAGGGCGATGTGAGCATCGTCGGTTCGGTTGCATCGGGTGCCGAGGTGATCGCTGCGGGCTCGATCCATATCTACGGTACGCTGCGCGGTCGGGCGATCGCCGGTCTCACCGGCAACAGCCGCGCGCGGATCTTCTGTCGTCGTCTCGAAGCGGAACTGCTGGCGATCGACGGCGTCTATCAGACCGCCGATGACATGGATGCGACGCTCCGCGGTAAGCCGGTGCAGGCCTGGCTCGCCGGCGAGGCGATGATGTTGGCAACGCTCGACTGAGGGGAGAAACTCGATGGCCACGGTCATAGTCGTGACATCCGGAAAGGGCGGCGTCGGCAAGACGACATCGACCGCCGCACTCGGCGCTGCGCTGGCGCAGCAGGACCAGAACGTGGTCGTGGTGGATTTCGATGTGGGCCTGCGCAACCTGGACCTGGTGATGGGCGCCGAACGCCGTGTGGTGTTCGACCTGATCAACGTCGTGCAGGGCGATGCGAAGCTGCCGCAGGCGCTGATCCGCGATAAGCGCATCGACACGCTGTCGCTGCTGCCTGCCTCGCAGACGCGTGACAAGGAAGCGCTCACCGCGGAAGGCGTGACGCGCGTCATCGGTGAATTGCGCGAGAAATTCGACTACATCATCTGCGACAGCCCGGCCGGCATCGAGCGCGGCGCCACGCTGGCGATGCGCCATGCCGATGCGGCGGTGGTGGTGACCAACCCGGAAGTCTCGTCGGTACGCGATTCCGATCGCATCATCGGCATGCTCGACGCCAAGACGGCGAAGGCCGAAAGGGGCGAGAAGATAGACAAGCACCTGCTTCTCACCCGCTACGACGGCGCGCGCGCCTCCCGCGGCGAGATGCTGAAGACCGAGGACGTGCTGGAGATCCTGTCGATCCCGCTACTCGGCATCATTCCGGAAAGCGAGGAGGTGCTGCGCGCCTCCAATCTCGGCACACCGGTGACGCTGGGGAACCCGAACAGCGTGGCGGCAAAGGCGTATTTCGAGGCAGCGCGGCGATTGCGCGGCGAGACGCTCGTCGTGACAGTGCCGGCAGCGCGGCGGAGCTTCATGGATCGGCTGTTCGGCCGGAGGGCCGTGGCATGAATCTGATCAGCCTGTTTCGCCGCCGCGACTCTGCGCCGGTTGCGCGCGAGCGGCTTCAGGTGCTGCTGGCGCATGAGCGCGCGTTCGTCGGCAAGTCCGACTTGTTGGCCGTGCTTCAGGAGGAAATCATCTCGGTGATCGCCAAGCACGTGACGATCGAGCGCGAGAGGGTGCAGATCAAGATGGACCGCGGCGATCCAATCTCCACGCTGGAGATCGACGTCGAAGTGCCCAGCGCTGCAGCAGCCGCGGTGCTGTCGGCGCGGCCCGCACTCGCCTGAGGCTACTCGGCCACCAGCAACGCAACGGGGAAGTCGCGGAGTAATTCGCCGACTGCCCCCCGTTGCGACTTGTGTGAGTGGCAGCGACCGCCGATGACGTCTCGAAGCACCTGCCCTGCGATCGAATCAGGCAGGTGCAACGTCGTATCCTGCCAAGCTGCCGCGGGTATGATAATGCCGTCCGCGTCCTGCAGCAGTGGTGTGCACATCCTGGGTACAACCACGAGCGCCCACGCATCGCCGAGCGAACGCGCGAAAGCGACCACATTCGCTGCACGTGGTCCGCTCACGTCCACTGGTTCGTAGGCGCCGCGCGCAAACATCGACGGCAGCGTCTGACGCAACTCCAACGCACACCGGATCACTGCCTGCTTGACACGACCGTCTCGCCAGGACGTTGCGAGCCGCCGGGGCGCCAGACCTGATTCCAGTGCAGCCATTCGCGGCGCGAAATCCACCGGTCGCCGGTTGTCTGGATCAACCAGGCTCTGGTCCCAGAACTCGCTGCCCTGGTAGAAGTCGGGGACGCCCGGAACCGTTAGCTTCAACAGGGTCTGCACCAGACCATTGACAGCGCCGGCAGGCCCGATCTGCTGGGCAAACCGTCCAGCGGCCGCCAGGAAAGCTTCGTCGCCCATGACTGCATCCAGAAACGAACGGCTTGCTTCTTCATACGCTTCGCTCGGAGACTCCCAGTCGGTCTCCAGCTTCGCCTCGCGTATCGCCTTCAATTGCCAGCCGGCCAGACGTTCCGCGAACGCGCCCACATCCAAGCCATCCACCGGCCATGCGCCGATGATCATTTGGTACAGCATCGCCTCGTCACCGGGCGATGGCATCGGCCGGTCGCCGCTGCGCCGATACTGTGCGTTCAGCGCGAACCAGTGACGCACGGCACGATCCCACTCGTCTGGTATCTCGCTCAGCACCGCAAGACGCGCACGCACATCTTCGCCGCGCTTGTGGTCGTGCGTCGCGGTGGCCAGCATCGCGTCGGGAAAGCGCGCACGTCGCTCCATGTTGGCCGCATGGAACTCCTGCGGAGTCATGCTGAAGCGCCGCACATCGGCACCCACTTCATTGCGCGACAGCAGCACGCCATAGCGGTAATAGGCCGTGTCCTCGACCGCCTTCGCGGCGACCGGTGCGCTGAGCTGCTGGAAGCGAACTGCCGCCTCCGGCGTTGCCTCCTCCCCCAGCCAGCGTTCAAGCAGTTCAAGCGCCGGATGATAGGCGGCAGGCACTTCCTGCATTGCCTCTGCCACGGCCTGTGCCACCGCTGCCGAACGCTTGCCAACGCCATAGCTGCGATACACCGGAAAGTGCGCGAGCAGAGCCACCAGCGCCCGGCGGATCGCCGCACCGGTGATGTCTCGCGTATCGACATTGGTAGCGGCGATCCTGTGCAGCGCCGCTACTGTGGCGTCGAGCTGCGCGGTGAAGGCGTGTTCTACCACGTCGCGCCGTGCCGCGGTCTCTTCTTCGGTGAAATCACTCGGCCGCCCACTCAGGTCGGCCCAAAGGGCGTGCAAGGCAGCTTCGCCCGCCGGGTCGTGCAGCAGGGCCGCGACGACGTCCATGAAGTCGTAGCCGCTAGTACCGTCGACGCCCCAATCATTGGGCAGATGCTCACCTGCACCAAGAATCTTCTCGACCACGAACCAGGCAGGTCCGGGCGGAACATCGGCGGGCCGCGACGCATCCAACTGGTTCAGGCGCGCACGCAGCCGGCGGCAATAGCCAGGCGGGTCGGCAAGTCCATCGACGTGATCGACGCGCACGCCATCGATGAGCCCGTCGCGATACAGCCGGAACAACGTGGCATGCGTCGCCTCGGACACCTTCTCATCCTCGACCCGCACGCCGACCAGGCCGTTGATGTCGAAGAAGCGCCGCCAGTTGGTGGCATCGCCGGCGCTGCGCCACCATGCGAGCCGGTAGTGCTGATGCTCCAGCAGCCGATGCAGCCGTTCCCTGCCCGCCTCGCTCGCGGGATCGAACGCATCCGCCGGAGCCGCTTCGATCTGCGGATAGTCCTCCGGACGGATGGGAAACTGATTGTCGTAATAGCGGATGACCGGTGCATCCCGGCCGCGCACCACCGTGATCGTGCCATCGCGCAGCGCCTCGCCATACGAAGCGCCAAGGAACGGCGCGAGCACCTTGTCGTCGGCGTCCCAGTCAATGTCGAAGAAACTGGCATAGGCGCTGGCACGGCCATTTTGCAGCACGTCGGCCCACCAGGGATTTTCCATGCCTCCCGACGCCATGTGATTGGGCACAATGTCGACTATCAGGCCCAGCCCTGCGCCACGCAGTGTCGTTACCAGGTCGCGCAGCCCAGCCTCGCCACCGAGTTCCGGATTCACACGGGTTGGGTCGATGACGTCGTAGCCATGCGTCGAGCCGGCGCGCGCCGCAAGGATGGGCGAACTGTAGAGATGGCTGATGCAGAGACGCGCCATGTATGGCACCAGCCTGGCTGCATCTGCGAAGGCGAATCCACGATGCAGCTGAAGACGCATGGTGGCGCGCGGTGCGCTCATAAGCGTGGTCGCTGCGACGCCAATGTCTGCACACGGGTTGCAGCTTGGGGCTCATCCAGCAGCGACCCAGCGTCGGTTGGCAGCCTGCGACGCCAGTTGGGGTGCTGGTCGATGGTGCCTGGCAGATTGGGCTGCTCTTCGATGCCGAGCAGATCCTCTAATGGTGGCAGACAAAGTGGTGACGGGGTCGCGGCGATGTACGCCAATGCCTTGTCCGCAACAGGTTGCGTATCATCCGGCAACGGCGTGTCGCCATTAGCCGTTCCCGCGTGCACGAATGCCTTCCACAGCGCCTTGCGATCGCTCGCACGTTCGGCGGCTACATCGGCCTCCGCGACGCCGACGCCGAGACGGCCACATTGCGCGCGAATGGCGATGTCCTTGCCATGCCACCATCCCGCGACAGTCGGCAGGTCATGCGTCGAGGTCATCGCCACCGAGGATTGGTCCCACGCTTCCGGCGGCGAGAACCCTTGGCCATTGCGTTCAAACCACAGCACACGCATGCCATGCAGGCCGGCGATTTCAAGCTCTTCGCGGAAGCCCGCCGGGACCGTACCAAGGTCTTCGCCGATAACGATCGCATTGTGCCGCTGTGACTCAAGCGCCAGAAGGCGCAACAGATCGGTCAACGGATAGTTCAAATAGGCGCCATCGGCAGCATCGGCACCCTGTGGCAGAAGCCACAGCCGGGTCAGCCCCATGGCGTGATCGATCCGCACGCCACCCGCATGACGCAGCGCCGCACGCAATGTCGCGAGGAACGGCGCGAAGCCGCCAGCGCTCAATGCACGGGGCGAGAATCCCGTCAGGCCCCAGTCCTGACCGCGGGGATTGAGCAGATCGGGCGGGGCGCCAATCGACAGTCCCCCCAGCAGGTCGCTCTGCCGGCTCCATGCATGGCTGCCGTTCGGGTCCATGCCCACGGCAAGGTCGCCAATCAGGCCGATGCGCATGCCAGCAGCACGCGCACGCCGCTGCGCAACGTCCAGCGAACGATCGGCGAGCCACTGCATGAAGCACTGGAACAGTACCTCGCGCTCGTTCGATGTTGCGAACACCGCGACCGCCGCGCTGCCGGGATCGCGCAGATCGACTGGCCAGCTGTGCCAATTACCGCTGCCCGCCGCAGACTTGATGGCGTGCAGCGTCTCGAACACCGCATGCTGCACGAGCAGTTCGCCACCGTCGGCGCGGAAGCTCGCGAAATCCAGATGCAGCGGCCCATGGCCGTCGGTGAATCGCTCGAACAGAGCGCGCAGCAGCCGGTGTTTCGCATCCGCTGCTGCCGGCCAGTCGATGAGCTTCGCAGCCCCAAGCTGTGCGAATGTGTCGGCCAGGCCTTCCGAGCGCAGGATATCCAGCACGTAGGCTTCGCCGAAGACCAGTGCCGGCGCGGCGTGCAGCGGGTTCAGGAACAGACGGGTCGAGGGCGAATACGGACCAAAGCGCGACGGATCGGCGCCGAACAGTGCATGAAGCGGGCTGAGCGCGATCGCATCCGCGCCGCGCGCGCCTGCGGCCTCAGCCAGCGCTGCGACTCCCGCAACGTCGCCGATACCGCCATCGACGTCGTGGCGCAGCGCGTAGACCTGCGCCGCGATGCCCCAGAGGCGCGCATCCGGTACGACATCCTCGATCGTGTGGCAGCGGCGTGGCGCTACGGCGATGACCAGTTCCCGGCCGTCGATGAGCAGCCGGTGATAGCCCGCTGCGTTGATCGCCGGCACGCGCAGCCGGCCTCGCACTGGTGACAGCTGGATCGCCTGGCTCTCGCCCGACTCCAGGCAGAGTTCAGCTCCGCATGGTTCGTTGGCGCCGACATCAAGCCGTGTCGGCCTGCCCGCGGTTGCGGTGATCAGCGGCGGAAGCCCCTCCACTGTGGATTTCCGCTGCAACAGCCTGCGACTGGCGAGCACGTCGCCGCGCGTGGCACATGGGAGTTCCAGCGCCTCGAGTATGTGGCGCAGCACTTCAGTGGAAACCGTCTTCGGGTTGCCGGCATAGTCTTCCCAGTCGGCGGCAATGCCGGCGCGTATCGCCAGATCCCGGATCGCCTCGTCAACCATCGGTGGCCTGCGGTCCTTCGAGCAGGACGCACGTGCAATGGCCCGGCAACGAGCCATGGGGAACAGCGGTGTTGGCGAACAGCAACTTTCCGGTTGGCATCGTGAACGGCACGGTCTCGGCAGCGAGATTGGTAGCGATCGTCAGCACCGCACCATCACCCATCCGCCACTGCGCAACAACGGCCTTCGGCCCCACTACTTCGGACGTCAGCGAGCGCGCAGCTTCCAGCCGAGGGACGATCTCGCTCATCCTGAGGGCGATAAGACGACGGTAGAAAGCCTCCCGACCAGCACCCAGCTCCGCGTCCGCGCGGGGCACCGAAGCAGCGAACGTCTCGGGCGCGTTGGGATCCGGAATGCGCTCGCGCGTCGCGGGATCGGCGAAGGCGGGGAATTTCGCGAATTCCGCACGTCGGCCCTCGCGCACGGCTTCGGCAA
The DNA here is from genome assembly GCA_035701785.1 of Acetobacteraceae bacterium. Classification (GTDB taxonomy): domain Bacteria; phylum Pseudomonadota; class Alphaproteobacteria; order Acetobacterales; family Acetobacteraceae; genus JAMXLO01. The sequence goes on from DASSRN010000136.1 coordinate 8,010, forward strand.
GTTCGGCACCATGGTCGGTGAAAAACAGGAACGGCGTGCGGCTCGCGGTTTCCTCACCCATGAACAGCATCGGGATTTGCGGGCAGAGCAGCAACAAGGCAGCAGCAGCTTCCAAAGCGGCGGGGTCGACGAGTACCGTCAGGCGTTCGCCCAGCGCGCGGTTGCCGATCTGGTCGTGGTTCTGCAGGAACAGGACGAACGAGGTCGGCGGGAGATGACCACTCGGGCCGCCGCGCGGCTCGCCGGTATAGCGCAGCTGCTCGCCCTGGTAGACGAAGCCTTCGGACAGGCAGCGCGCCAGCTTCCAGGCAGGCTGGTCGGCGTAGTCGAGGTAATAGCCGCTGTCCTCGCCGGTCAGCAGAACGTGCAGCACGTTGTGGCCATCATCATTCCATTGAGCGTCGATGTCCTTGCTCAGATGCGACGGGTCGTTGTGATGCTCGAGCACCAGATGCACATGCCGCCCAGGCGCTACGGTCGAGCGCACCTGCGCGGCCATCTCATCGACCCAGTCCTGTTCGAGGATCGCATGCACCGCGTCGAAGCGCAGCCCGTCGACTCGGTATTCCATAAGCCAGTAGATC
>DASSRN010000137.1:0-2333 GCA_035701785.1 Acetobacteraceae bacterium
AGCGCGACCGATGTCTACGCGGCGGGCGATGTGACAGCGTTCCACCATCCGCTGTTCGAGCGGCGGTTGCGGCTGGAATCGTGGCGGCATGCGCAGAACCATGGCATCGCGGTCGGCAAGGCGATGTGCGGCGAGACCCAGGCCTATGACGACATTCCCTGGTTCTGGACCGACCAGCATGGCGTCAATCTTCAAGTCGCGGGACTGCCGGCCGATGCGGTCCGCACTGTGGTACGCGCGAATGCGCCGCCCGCTGCGTTCACTGCGGTGCATCTGGCGGAAGGCGATATCGTCATCGGCGTAACCGCTGCCAACAATCCGCGCGATGTGCGCGCCGGCCAGGCGCTGATCAAGGCGAAGTGCCAGGCCGCTCCCGCTGCATTGGCTGATCCCGCCGTTCCGCTGCAACGCTTCCTCCGGCCCTGACCATTTGACGCCATCCGCCACATCGTCCAGCGTTCCGTCACACTCGTTGCTGCCGTCCGAAGACAGGAGGAAACATGGCTGAGATCAAGGGCGCCGACTTACTGGCGAAGAGCCTCAAGGCTCAGGGCGTGGAATATATGTTCGGCGTGGTCGGGTTTCCCGTCGGCCCCATCGCTGAGGCGGCGCAGAAGGTCGGCCTCCCGTATATCGGCATGCGCAACGAGCAGACCGCATCCTATGCCGCAGGCGCGGTCGGCTATCTCACCGGTCGTCCCGGCGCCTGCATCGTGGTGACCGGTCCTGGCGTCATCCACGGTCTCGCCGGTCTCGCCAACGCACAGTCGAACTGCTGGCCGATGCTGCTGATCGGCGGCGCGTCCGAGACGTATCGCAACGGCATGGGCGCATTCCAGGAAGAGCGCCAGGTGGTGATCGCGACGCCGGTCAGCAAATGGGCCCACGCCATCGAGCATGTGAATCGAATCCCGTTCTACGTCGAAATGGCGGTGCGTCAGTCGATCTACGGCCGGCCCGGTGCGGCGTATCTCGACATCGCCGACGACCTGATCACCGGGTCCTGCGACGAGGACAAGGTGGTCGAGGTACAGAAGTGCCCCGATCCGCCGCGCATCCAGACGATGCCGCAATACGTCGAGCAGGCACTCGACGTGCTGCAGTCGGCGGAACGGCCGCTGGTGATCATCGGCAAGGGCATGGCCTATTCGCGCGCCGAGGACGAGGTGCGTGCGTTCATCGAGCGCACGCAACTGCCGTTCCTTGCCTCGCCGATGGGCAAGGGCGTGATGCCGGACGACCATCCGCTGTCGGTCGGCGCGGCGCGCAGCCTCGCGTTGCAGCAGGCGGATGTCGTGTTCCTGATGGGCGCGCGGTTCAACTGGATCATGCATTTCGGCCTGCCGCCGCGCTATTCGAAGGACGTGCGGGTGATCCAGCTCGACATCGAGCCGGAGGCCATGCATCAGAACAAGCCGGCCGAGGTTGCACTGGTGGGCGACGGCAAGGCGATCGTCGGGCAGCTCAACCAGGCGCTGGCGAGCCGGCAGTGGTTCTATCCGAAGGAGACCGCGTGGCGCGCGGCGATCGCCAAGAAGTCAGGAGAGAATGCGGCACTGATCGCGCCGCAGATCGCCGACGAGTCAGCGCCCGGCGGCTACTATCGGCTGCTGCGCGATGTTGCGGCATGGGCGCCGAAAAACGCGATGATCTGCAGCGAGGGCGCCAGCACGATGGATATCGGCCGCACCCAGCTGCCGAACTTCATGCCGCGCTCCCGACTGGATGCCGGCACCTACGGCACGATGGGCGTGGGGCTTGGCATCGTCATCGCTGCCTGCGTGGTGCATCCCGACCGGCCGATCATCCACGTGTCGGGCGACTCGGCGATCGGCTTCTCCGGCATGGAGATGGAGACGCTGTGCCGCTACGGGATGCCGGCGAAGATCGTCGTGTTCAACAACGGCGGCATCGGACCGGGCATGGGCGAGATCCCCGACAACCCGATGCTGAAGCTGCGGCCGAACTCGCTGATCTGGGGCGCACGCTACGACCTGATGATGCAGGCGTTCGGGGGCTATGGCGCCTATGTCGAGGATCCGAAGGACCTGCGCGGTGCGCTCGACGAGGCGATGAACTTCCGCGGCCCGGCGCTGGTCAACGTGAAGCTGAGCCTCGGTTCGCAGCGCAAGGCGCAGGAGTTCCGCTGGCATAGCTGAGCTTTTCGGCGGCGCTTTGTTTGCGGCGTCCCACCCTGTGTGGTGGGACGCCGTTCTTTCATCCCCATGTTCCACTGCATTCACATAGCCCGCCGCCTCGCCCGCGGACTCGGCGCGGCGTATGCTCCGGGCCGCCGTGAACACCATCGATTCGCCGCTTCTCGGACTGTCGCA
>DASSRN010000138.1:0-2381 GCA_035701785.1 Acetobacteraceae bacterium
ACCGGAAACGCGTTTGAACGCTCCCGAGCCTGTCTCGCTGGCCCTGCGGCCGCGGGACTTCGTGCCGGGGCGCATCGCCTTCAGCGCCGCACCCACGGTGCTGGCGACCGAGGCGCGCGAACGGCTGGTGGCGTTTTATGGCGACTGTCCGCCGGAGCGCGCCGCGATCGTCGTCGCGCTGGGTGGCGACGGGCTGATGCTGGAGACCATCCACCGCGTTCTGCCGCTGCGCGTGCCGGTCTACGGCATGAACTGCGGCTCGGTCGGCTTCCTGATGAACCCGTTCAGCGAGGACGACCTGCCGCAGCGCCTCGCGAGCGCGCTGGAGGCGGTGTTGTCTCCGCTGCGGATGGCGGCGGTCTGCGCCGACGGCACGCGCGCCGAGGCGCTGGCGTTCAACGAGGTGTCGCTGCTGCGCCAGCTGCGTCAGACGTCAAAGGTCCGCGTTACGGTGGACGGGCGGGTGCGGCTGCCGGAGCTGATGTGTGACGGCATCCTGATCTCCACGCCGGCCGGATCGACCGCCTATAATCTGTCGGCGCATGGGCCGATCGTGCCGCTGTCGGCCAACCTGCTGCCGCTGACGCCGATCTCGGCGTTCCGCCCGCGGCGCTGGCGCGGCGCGCTGCTGCCCAGCACCGCGCAGGTGGTGTTCGAGGTGCTGGAGGCGGATAAGCGCCCCACTGCGGCGGTCGCCGACTTCACCGAGGTGCGCGACGTGCTTTCGGTCGCGGTGCGCGAGGATCGCTCCACCAGCATCACGGTGCTGTTCGACCCGGACCGCGTGCTGTCGGAAAGAATCATCGCCGAACAGTTCACCGTCTGACGCGATCGCGGTTCCCCTCGACCTGGAACCGGCATGCCTCCGCGCTCGAACGGAGAGCGGGGAGCATCGCTGCTCCCCGCATGCCGTCTTCAACTCTGTTGCCCGGTTGTCCGGAAGAGTGCGATTACGGCATATCCTCGCAAAGCGGCAGTTGCGTCAGGACTCCCTGTCCCGCGAGGCCGACGGTGGACGGGTCGGTCATGACGATCAGGGACTGCAGGTCATCAGCGACGCCAAGTCCGGTGCTGAGCGAGATGCCAGTCAGGTAAGTCCGGAAGCTATAGCGCGTCGTCTTGTTCGTGTTGGTTGTAAGTTTGTACTGAACCACCGTGCCACCGACCGGGGTGATGTATAGATACTGGTCGCCGTTCGGCGCGGTGTGGGTGACGATGGCGCTCGGCTGGGTGATCAGCGCCGCGGAGAAGGCGGTGTTCGGCGTGGCTGTGCCACAGCCGTTGATGAGTGTGCGGTTGAAGACGTCCACCAGTTGATCATGCAAGGTGGCACCGACCGCACCCTTCCCCTGGATGATGCACTGCGGCCAAGCCGACGGGGCGGTACCACCGGGGTCATTGTTGAAGGTGTCCACCAGACGCTGACCGCCGAAATAGGGCTGGTTGTCGGTGGCGAAGGCGGTCGTGAGGTCAGCTGCCAGGCCGTTGCTGCCAACCGGCATGCACTTGACGGTGCTGGCCTGCGGAATGTTGAAGTTCGGATCGATTGGCGTGCTCGGGTCGCCAGGATAGCCGAGTGGATCGAGGCACCCATAGACGGCCGTCCCCCCGTGCCGGATCGACGTGGCGATCGCGAAACTGCCGTCCGGACTGATGGCGGCGCCGGTCAGCAGCGGTTTTGCTTCGAACGTGTTGTTGATCTCGGCATACCAGTCCTGCGGTCCGGCTGTCTTGCCGGAGTCGCCGCCGCGCACATTCGGCGCATTCTCGAGCCTGACGTTGAAAAGTCCGCTCTGGGGCCCGTCCACGAACAGCCAGGTGGTCGCGGTGTGAACGTCGGTAGGCTGCCCCTGCGAAATGGAGCAGCCGAGTTGGTTCAGCTTTGTGTTGTTGGGGTTGGGCAGCGGGGTAACAGTACCGTCCGGCAGCGTGAAGCCGCTTAGTTTCGTCGGGTCGCAGGTCGGAGTTATTGCCTCACCCTGGAACGGGATGTCACCGACGTTGACGAACACGCCATTGCGGATCACCGGCAATACGACGCACTGAGTCGGCGTGTTCGGCGGAATGCTCCATGACTTGGTGACGCCCTTCTTCCCGACGTCGGTCACCTTGCACAATGTTGATCCTTGGTCGAACACCCAGTTATGGCCGCCTCCTGTCGGAGGCTGGGTCGGGTCATTGTTCTCGTTCACCGAGGTGTCGGGGATGAAAATCGAGCCGGCCGCAGCCGTGAAGATTCCAGGCGAGAAGTTGTTCGCATTCTTCACGGGCGCCTTGCCGACGACGAAGCCGCCGGCCGGCATTGTGCTGCCGTCCGAACACACGGCCCAGGCAGTATTCTGTGCCAGCAGCGAAAGAGCCGTGGTGGCGGCGATCACCGC
>DASSRN010000139.1:0-3504 GCA_035701785.1 Acetobacteraceae bacterium
CGCATCTGCTGGGCGGCATCCAAGCGCCCGCGCTGGTGGTGTGGGGCGACGACGATAAGCACGTGCCCAAGAGCGCCGGCGAGGTTTATGCGAAGGGGCTGCGCAACGCGCGGCTGGAAACCGTGTCCGCCTGCGGACACTATGTGGATATGGAAAAACCGGACGAGCTGGCCAGGCTCGTTTCGACGTTCGTCAACGCGAACTGAAGGGAGCACGCCATGCACCTGATGTATTTCACCGAACAGCCGATGGCCGCCTATGATGCGAAGGAGGGGCTGAAATACGGCGCGACGGCACTGACCTTCTCCAACAGCAACTACGACCCCGCGGAGGGCAGCCGGCTCTACAACGAGTACCTTGAAGAATACATCATGGCCGACGAGTGGGGCGTCGACGGCATCATGCTGAACGAGCACCACAATGCGCCGTTCTGCATGCAGGCCCGCACCAATATGTTTGGCGCCATCCTCGCCGCGGTGACCAAGCGGGCGAAGATCGTCTTCCTCGGTAACCCGTTGCCGCTATCGGACAACCCGGTGCAGCTCGCCGAAGAGATCGCCATGATGGACATGATCTCGAAGGGGCGCGTGGTGTCGGGCTTCGTGCGTGGCGGCGGCCAGGAGCAGCTCGCCAACGGGGTGAACCCTGCGTACAACCGGGAACGCTTCGTCGAGGCGCACGACCTGATCACGAAGATCTGGACCCAGCCAGGCCCGTTCCGCTGGGAAGGCACGCACTACCAGCATCGCGTGGTGAACCCCTGGGCGCTCCCGGTGCAGAAGCCGTATCCACGGGTGTGGATACCAGGCGTGCTGTCGCGCGAGACGGTGATCTGGACCGCGCAGCAGCGTTACCCGTACATCGCGCTAAACACCGCGATCGATGCGACCAGGACGATCTGGGACACGTACTCGAAGGCGGCGAAGGAGGTCGGCTACGAGGCGGGGCCGGAGAACTTCGGCTACCTGATCCGCGTACACGTGCAGGACAACGAAGAGAAGGCGTTGCAGAACGCGCGCCAGTTCATGTGGATGCAGGGCGAGTTCACCGGCCTGGCGCACCCGGTGTGGGCCAATCCGGCGGGCTATTTCTCGCCGTCCGGCCGTCGCGGCTTCGTCGAGTTCGCAGTGGGGCGTGCGAAGAACCCGCGCGGGCAGCCAACCTTCGAGGAGCAGGTCGCCGACACGATGATCATCGCCGGCACGCCGGACCAGGTGATCGCGCGGCTGAAGCACCTGATCGAGCAGACCCGCCCTGGCATCATGGGCATCTGGGGCAATGACGGCACGGTGCCTGCCACCGACCGCCGCCGCTGCATCGAACTGCTGGTGAAGGAGGTCATGCCGGCAGTGAAGGAGCACGGCAGGACACTCGGCCTGAAGGATCCGTGGGAGGCGAACGCCCCGGTGCATCTGCGGTATTCGACCGACGTGCAGGTGCAGAAGGCGGCGGCCGAGTAGCGAGCCGCCCCTCCCCCAACCCCCTCCCACTAAGGGGAGGGGGTTTTTTTGTGACCTGCGCCTGTCGAAACCGGGCCCTCTCGAACGACATCCGTTTGGCCGTGCATGATGGCGGCCGGACCCCGAGAGGAGCAGCCATGCAGTACATGTTGTTGATCCATTCCAGCGAGACCGCCATGCAGTCAGCGCCTCCTGAGGCCACCGCCCGGATGCACGCCGCCTATATGGCCTACACCGAGGCGCTCAATCAGGCTGGCGTCGTGGTGAACGGCAACCGCCTTCGTCCCACCAGCGCCACGACCACGGTTCGTGTCGTCGATGGCAAGACCCAAGTGCTCGACGGCCCCTATGCGGAAACCCGGGAGCAACTGGCCGGCTACTATCTGATCGAGGTGCCCGACCTGGATGCGGCGCTCTCCTGGGCGGCGCGCTGCCCGGGCGCCAGTGCCGGGGCGATCGAGGTGCGGCCGATCTGGACGATGTAGTGCAGCCGGCCGCGCAGACCGCCGCGACGATCGCGCGCCGCAGCTATGGGAGGCTGGTCGCCTTCCTCGCGGCGCGCACCGGCGATGTCGCCGGTGCCGAAGATGCGCTCGCGGATGCATTCGCCACAGCACTTGCGGAATGGCCCACGGCCGGCGTGCCGCGGAATCCCGAGGCCTGGCTGATGGCCGTCGCACGCCGTCGGCAGATCGACGCCGCCCGGCGGCGGCGCACGCGCTACCAGACACTGGGCCATGTGCGTCTGCTCGCTGAGGAAATGGGTGAGCCGATGGACGACACCAGATTCCCCGACGATCGGCTGGCCCTGATGTTCGCCTGCGCTCATCCGGCGATCGATCCTGCCATCCGCGCGCCGCTGATGCTGCAGACGATCCTGGGCTTCGACGCGGTGGTGATCGCTTCGGCGTTCCTGGTTGCGCCCGCAACGATGGGCCAGCGATTGGTAAGGGCCAAGACGAAGATCCGCCAGGCAGGCATCCCGCTCCGCGTGCCGGAGCGGGAGGAGATGCCCGAACGGCTGGATGCCGTGCTCGCCGCGATCTACGCCGCGTTCGCCGGTGGCTGGCTGGATGCGTCGCGTCGGGCAATCGCTGACGAAGCACTGTGGCTCGGCCGCCTCGTCGCGTCGCTGCTGCCGAACGAGCCGGAGGCGCTTGGACTGCTGGCGCTGATGCTGCACGTCGAGGCGCGGCATGACGCGCGGCGCGACGCGCAGGGCAGCTACGTGCCGCTGACAGAGCAGGACCTGGCATGCTGGGACGAGAGCATGATCGAGGAGGCCGAAGCCGTTCTGGCACGCGCCGGTGCGATGGGCGTGATCGGACGGTATCAGCTGGAAGCGGCGGTGCAGTCAGCGCATGCGGCGCGCCGCGCCAGCGGACGCACTGATTGGACGGCCATCGAACAACTCTATGCAGCACTGTCGGCAATCGCAGATACCCCTGTAGTGGCGGTCAACCACGCGATCGCCATCGCGGAGACACGTGGGCCAGGGCCGGGACTGGCACGTCTCGACGAGCTGGCCAGCGACGCGAGGCTTGCGGAATATCAGCCCTACTGGGCGGCACGGGCAGAATTGCTCGCGCGGTCCGGCCGATCTGCCGAGGCGCAGGGTGCGTATGACCGCGCCATCGAACTCGAGCCCGATCCGGCGTTGCGAAAATTTCTGCAGGCACGACGCCAGTCCCTGGCAATGCGATAGGCAGTTGGCCGCGTCGTTTACTCCATCTCCCGTTCCAGCGCCTCGATCGCGGCGTCGCTGAAGCCGAAATGGTGCGCGATCTCGTGCACCAGCACGTTGCGCACCAGGTGATACAGGTCCACGTCGGTCTCCACCCACTCCAGCAGGATCGGCTGGCGGTACAGGAAGATCAGGTCCGGCTCACGCATCGTGTCGCTGACGCTGCGCTCGGTCAGCGGCGTGCCACGATAAAGCCCGGTCAGTTCCCACCCAGACTCGATGCCGAGATCCTCCAGCGTCTCGTCGTCCGGCATGTCCTCGACAGTGATGCCGACGCCGCGCACGTGTTGCGACAGTCGC
>DASSRN010000140.1:0-11917 GCA_035701785.1 Acetobacteraceae bacterium
GCAGCGCAGTTCTGGACCATCCTGGCCGCCGCTGCGCTTGCCGCGCTGACGCTTGGGCATCTGATGACCGCCACCTGGTTGCTGGCCCTGACGTTCGCCATCGGCATCGGCGCAGCGCTGACCGCACCAGCCTGGAGTGCCATCGTGCCGGAACTGGTGCCGCGCGAGGACATGATACAGGCGATCGCGCTGAACGGCATCGGCTTCAACCTGACGCGGGCGATCGGGCCGGCGCTTGCCGGCGCGCTGATCCTGCTGGGCGGCTCCAGCCTGACCTTCTCTTTGTATGCCGTCTCGATTGTCGCGGTGCTCCACGCGCTGTTCACCTGGCGGCGCGGGCGACGCTTCACTGGCCTGCCACGCGAGCACCTGCTGTCGGCGATGCGGGCCGGCGTGCGCTTCGTGCGCAATACGCCGGCGGTGCAGTACGCGATGGTGCGCACGCTGGCCTATTCGGTGCCCGCCGCGGCTCCTTGGGCGCTGCTGCCGCTGCTGGTGCGCGAGCATCTCGGCCTGGAGGCCGGTATGTACGGCGTGATCCTCGGGATGATGGGGATCGGCGGCGTCGCCTCGGGCATGCTGCTGCCGCAGGTGCGCGGCCGCTTCAGCCGCGGCACCACGGTGGTCGGCTGCACGCTGTTCTCCTGCGCCGGGATCGCGCTGCTGGGCGCGACGCGGCACTGGCTGCCGGCCGCCTTCGGCATGCTGCTGTTCGGCATCGGCTGGACCTCGGCCTATGCCACCATCCAGGCGGCGGCGCAGCTGGTCTGCCCACCCTGGGTGCGCGCGCGGGCGCTGGCGATCTATCAGCTGGCGCAGAACGGCGCGCTGACGGCCGGATCGTTCGCCTGGGGCTGGCTCGCCAACCGGATGGGCATGGCCGATACACTGCTGGTGGCGGCTGGCATCGGCTTCGCGCTGGCGTTCCTGGTGCGCAAGTTCTCCATCGATCTGACGATCGCGCGCCCGCTGGCCGAGGCGCGGCCCGAACCGCGCGCGATGCCGGAGGCGCCGGCCGCGGAGCTGGTTCCGCTGCTGCGGCGGGCGCGGGGGCGGGTGATGGAGACGGTGCATTACCGCGTGCGGCAGGAGCAGCGCGGCGAATTCCTTGCTGCTATGGCCGAGGTGCGGAAGGTGCGCGGCCGTGCTGGTGCCATGTTCTGGCAGCTGTATGAGGACGTGGCGCATCCGGAGGGCTGGATGGAAGTCTGGTCCATGGAAAGCTGGACCGATCACCTGCGCGAAGTGATCCGGCTGTCCGACGACGACCGCACCGCCTTGGCCCGTGCGGGCGCATTCCAGTGCGGTGGCGAGGGGCCGCGGCCGGCACGCTACATCGCGGTCGATCCGCATCAGGAGACACCATGAGCGCTCCGCCCATCACTGTGCCGCAGGCCAATCCGGGCGCTGGCTACCGCGCATTGAAGGCCGAGATCGATGCCGCCGTAGCGCGCGTGCTGGAATCCGGCTGGTACATATTGGGCCAGGAAGGACGTGCGTTCGAGGCGGAATTCGCTGCCTGGCTTGGCACAGCCGCCGCCGTGGGCTGCGGCAACGGCACCGACGCGCTGGCGCTGGCGCTGCGCGCGCTGGGCGTGGGGCCGGGAGCGAGTGTGGTCACGGTGTCGCACACCGCCGTCGCCACCGTTGCCGCAATCGAGATGGTCGGCGCGACACCGGTGCTGATCGACATCGAGCCCGACTATTACACGATGGATCCCACCGAATTGGCGCAGGTCCTGGCGCATCCGCCGGTGGGCGTGCCGCCGATCCGCGCGGTGATTCCGGTGCATCTCTACGGTCAGGCGGCGGCATTGGACCCGATCGTGGCGACCTGTCGTCGCCATGGCGTTGCCGTTGTGGAGGACTGCGCCCAGGCGCACGGCGCGGAACTACACGGCGGAAGGCTGGGCACGTTCGGCGATGCCGCTACCTTCAGCTTTTATCCGACCAAGAACCTGGGCGCGCTTGGCGATGGCGGGATGGTGGCCACACAGGACGCCGGGCGCGCTGCCGCTCTTGCGGCACTGCGGCAGTATGGCTGGCGCACGCACTACATCAGCGATGCAGTCGGCGTAAACAGCCGGCTTGATGAAATGCAGGCGGCGGTCCTGCGGGTGAAACTGCGGCATCTGGACCGGCAGAACGAGCGACGGCGCAGCATCGCCGCCGGCTACGATGAGGCACTGCGCCACACCTCGATTGCCGCTCCCGCGCGGCGGGACGGTGCAGCGCACGTGTTTCATCTCTACGTGCTGCGGGTCGTTGATCGGGCTGCTGTTCAGGTGCTGCTGCGACAGGCGGGCATCGGCACCGGCATTCATTACCCGAGCCCGGTGCACCTGCAGCCGGCCTATCTTGGACGCGTGGCGCTAGGGCCGTCCGGCTGTCGGGCCACGGAAACTGCCGCCGATCAGGTGCTGAGCCTGCCGATGTATCCCGAACTCACCGACGGGCAGGCGGCGCAGGTCTGCGAGGTGCTGCGGCGCCTCTGACTACTTCGGCACCACGCGCTGATCGCCGCCGGGCGTGCCTGGTGGCGGGATGACCGGCATTGTGCCGCGAGTCGGCGCATGCACCGGAGCCTGGATGCCCGGATCGACAGCCGGTGGCTTCAGGGTGCCCTGCTGCTCGGAGAGCTTGTCGCTCAGGGTCGTGTTGCCGGTTGCGGCGCCGCGGCCAGCCGGCGCGATCTGCTCTGGTGGCGGATTGGGGGCATTCGGTGCTGCGACCGTCGGATGATCCTCCTGCGGCGGCGCCGGCTGCGGGTTCTGCGCGGCCGCCAGGCACGGCATAACTGCACACGCCAGCAGGCCGGACAGCAATCGGGTGCGTCTGGTCATGCAGTACAAACGCGGCCGGGAAGGGGGTCGTTCCCGCATCACTCGGATGCGATGGTCAATCGGACCACATCTTCCACGGCGCCTCGCCGGACGACCACAGCGCCTCGAGCGTGGTCTTGTCGCGCATGGTGTCCATCGGCTGCCAGAAGCCGGTGTGCCGGTAAGCGCACAGCTCGCCGTCGCGTGCCAGGCTCTCCAGCGGCTCGGTCTCCCACGGGCTGTCGTCGCCGGCGATGCGGTCCAGTACGGACGGATGCAGCACGAAGAAGCCGCCGTTGATCAGCGCGTTGTCGCCTGGCGGCTTTTCGCTGAAGCGGGTCACCAGGTCGCCGTCCAGCATCAGCGCCCCGTAACGGCCGGGCGGCGTCACGGCAGTAACCGTGGCGAGCCTGCCGTGGCGTTCGTGGAACGCGATCAGCGTGTCGACGTCGATGTTCGCCACGCCATCGCCATAGGTCATGCAGAAGCACTCGTCGTGATCCAGGTAGCGGCCGACGCGCTTCAACCGTCCGCCGGTCATGGTGCCGAGACCGGTATCGACCAGGGTCACGCGCCAGGGGGCGGCGTGGTTGGTGTGATAGGTGATCTCCGCCCGGGTCGCGTCCACTGTCAGATCGGATTCGTGCATCACGTAGTTGGTGAAATACTCCTTGATCATGTAGCCGCGGTAACCCAGGCAGATGATGAAGTCGGTCACGCCGAACGCGGTGTAGATGTTCATCACATGCCACAGGATCGGCCGGCCGCCGATCTCTATCATCGGCTTTGGGCGCAGATGCGATTCCTCGGAGATCCGCGTGCCCATGCCGCCTGCCAGGATGACCGCCTTCATGCTTCGCGACGCCGCAGGAAACTCTTGGGCCAGTAGGTGACGCGGTTGCGAACGCAGCCCTCGTTGAACGGGAAGCCAGGCTCTTCGGCCACGAAGTCAGGGTTGTGCGCCAGGAAGGCGTCGATCGCACTGAGCGGATTGTTCCAAGTCCAGTCGGGCGCGGTGCGCGGCGCACCGGCAAGCTGCGCCATGATGCCGTCGCAGGCGACGATGTATGAGCCGGGCGTGACCAGCGACGAATAGAGATCAAGTTCCGCCTCGACATGTGCGCGACGGTGGTTCGCGTCCAGCACGACAAGCACGCGCTCGCCGTCCGCGATCGCATGGCGCACGGCGGGGAGCGTGCCGGGAGCGATGGAGCTGGCCTCGATCAGGGTGATACGCCCGGCCAACGGATGCGCCTCGATCGCCGCGCGATTGTGTGGGCGGATCTCGATGTCGACGCCAATGACATGGCCATGCCCCATCGCCTCGAACAGGCTGGCGTAGAAGATCAGCGAGCCGCCGTGGGCGACGCCGGTCTCCACGATCACGTCGGGCCGCACGCGCCAGATCACCTCCTGGATGCGAACCATGTCCTCTGGCAGCTGGATGATCGGGCGACCCATCCAGGTGAAGCCATAGACGTATTTCACGTCCCAGCCGCAGCGGAGCCAGGCCGCGCTCACCGCCTCGAAGGCTTCAGGCGTATCGAGCGCGTGCTCCTCCGCGGTGCCGTCGTCGTGGCGAACCGTGACGTGGCCGTGGGCTTCGTCGATGATCAGCATGGCTGATCCTGTGACAGCAGGGATGGCAGATCGGCGAGGAGGAGGCTGTCGGCCGTTCCGAACTCGGCATCCAGCCTTCTGGTGTCGATCGTCGGGTGCGCGATGGTCGGCGCATCGGGCACGAAATCGCATGCCCAGCCGGCAGTCTCGTGCAGGCAGCGGGCGATCGCCGCATGGCTGGTGTTGACGCCGGCCGCGACGTTGTAGAGGCGGTGGCGGCCAGCCGCGGCGATCAGCGGCAGCAGCCGGACCACGGCGGGAAGGCTGACATAGTCCTTTTCAGAGTCGGGGCCCTGGCGAAACGTGACAGCACCGCGCGCTCTGCCTTCCCGCAGCAGTTCGCCAAGGAACGTCTGCGCCGGCATGGCGTCGCCGTAGGTGTTTGACAGCCGCGCGACGCGAACCGCTGGACGCCGATCGGCGAGGCACAGCGCCTCACCGGCAAGCTTGCTGAGGTTGTAGAGGTCGGATGGATCCGACGGCATGACCGGCAGCGGCGCGTCCTCGTGCGTCGTATCTGCGCGTGCATAGACACGGGTGGAGGAGAGCAGCAGGAACGAATCGAATCGCAGATCCGCAAGGCAGCGCACGACCACACCGACATGCGCATCGGCGCTGTCCAGCGGGCGCGCGCGGAAGTCGCCGGTCAGACCGATGCAGTCGATCACGTGTCCGGCCGGCGCGCGATCCGCCAACAGATCCGGCAGCACGGCGCGGTTCACCACCGCCACGTCGGTCCCGCGACGCCGGAGCGCTGTGACCAGCGCGGAACCGATGAAGCCGGCAGCGCCGAGGACTGTGAACAAGGGTTGCGCACCCGACACTGTGATGCATACCGAAGCATTTCGTCCGGCTTCGCTTGTATCGGCGGAGAGTAAATTTAGCGTTGCCGTCCGCGCCAGCCATGCACGACCAATGGTGACCCGTGCGCCAGACAGAATGGCGGCAGCGATCCGCGCACCAGCGAGCCAGCCCCGATCACGCTGCCAGAGCCGATCACGGCGCCGTCCAGCAGCACGCAGTTGGCGCCGATCCACACATCGTCACCGATGACGATACCGCCGCGGCTAGGCTGGAACCCCTGGGTGCGGATCGGCGTGTTCGGATCGTCGAAGGCATGGTTGGTCGGCGCCAGCGTGCAGTTGGCGGCGATCAGCACGTTGCTGCCGATGTATATGCCGTTGCCGGTGTAGAGTACGCATCCGGCATTGATTACTGAGCAGCGGCCGATCACCACGTCACCCATGCCGCCGGCAGGCTTGATTTTCACGAAGGCGTCGATAATCACATCGTCCGCGATGACGATGCGGCTGCCGCGCTGCGAGTCCTCGATGTCGGCAAGCGGAGACACGCGCGCCGTGGCGGCGATGCTCAACATGCGTCCCGCAGCATGCGGTAGGCTGCCTCCACATCCCTCGCTAGGCCAGCCGCGTCACACAGCGGCGACGCGGCGACGCGCGACCGCAACCCGGCGCGCAGCGCTGCAAGCCGCTTAACATCGGTTGCCGCTTGCAATGCGCATCGGACGTAGCTGTCGGTGTCCTCATTCACCCAATCGCCCATGCCGACTGCGCGCAGGATCATCGTGCCGAACCGCCCGACGCTCGGTCGCCCGGTCAGGGTGACCACGGGTACCCCCTGCCACAGCGCTTCGATCGTGGTGGTGCCCGCATTATGTGGAAACGGGTCGAGCGCCACGTCCACGTCGCCATAGGCGCCCCACGTGGCGGGCTGCGGCGCGGTCGCCACCATCGCCAGCCTGTCGGAGGAGATATCGTGTGCCGCGAAACGTGCGGCGATCAGGTCACGGAAGGCGGGTTCGCGCAGCGGCAGGCTGTTCAGCATCAGCCGCGATCCAGGCGCTTCGCGCAGGATGCGGGCCCAGGTCGCGATCACCGTCTCGTTCAGCCGTTCCATGCGCCCGAAGTAGCCATATGTCAGGCGGCCTTCGCGCAGCCCGGGCAGTTCCGCGACAGCTGGCATGGCGTCCGGCGCTGCATACGCCAGCGGTATGCGCGGCAGCCTGATCAGGCGCTCGCTGAACAGTGCATCAGCGCCGGGCGGCGCTAATTCGGCATCGGCGAGGAATGCATCCATTTCCGACATGCCCGAGGAGTAGCCATGCCCGAGCAGGTAGCTCACCTGCACCGGCGCCGGCCGGCGGCCGAACATCAGCAGCCGGCTTGCGGCCGTATGGCCGCCTAGGTCGACCAGTACGTCGATACCGTCGCGCCGGATCGTTTCGGCGAGCGTGGCGTCATCCAGCCCGACGGTGATGCGCCAATGCTCCGCCAGTGTGTGGAAGCGGTCGGTGATCGCGTCGGGTATGGTGACGCCCGAGTAGCAGAACAGCTCGATATGCGTGCGGTCATGCGCGGCGAGCAGCGGCTCGGCGAACCACGCAACGGCATGCTGGCGGAAATCGGCGGAAACGTAGCCGACCCGCAGCCTGCGGCCGCGATGCGGCTGCGGTGCGGGTCGCATTGTGGGCGCCAGCGGTGCTGCGTGCTGGGCGTCCCACCTGCGGTATTCGGCAAAGATGGCCTGCGGCGTCAGGTCTTCGCGGTAGTTGAGCGAGAACAGCAGATTGCTGTGCGCCACTGCGTAGTCCGGCCGAGTGGTGAGCGCCTCGCGGCAGCATTGTTCGGCTTCGCTATGTCTGCCCTGCGTCTGTAGCGCGATCGCCAGATTGGAGAGCACGCGATGGCGTTGCGCGGAGTGCGGTAGCGCTGCGCGATGATGCGCTTCGGCTTCCAACGGACGTCCCGAGTGGCCGAGTAGCGCGCCAAGCGTGTCGTGCGCGTCCGTGTCGTCGGCATGGATCGCCAGTGCCTGGCGGAGCGCCGTTTCTGCCTGCTCGGTTTCGCCCAATGCGATGTGGCTGAGCGCCAGGCTGCGCAACAACCAGGCCTGGTCGGGCGTATGGTGCAGCGCCTGCCGGAGCACGTGCTGTGCCTCGATCGGGCGGTGCTGATCCAGCAGGACGTTGCCCATGTTGCCGAGTGCCTGCACCAGTGAGGGGTCGATCTCGAGCGCGCGGCGGTAGGCGGCCTCGGCTTCGCGCAGACGCCCGGCCGCGCGCAACAGAACACCGAGATCCGATAGGACCGTCGCTTCCCCTGCCGCATCAGCCGAGTGCTGCAACAACTGTATGGCGGTCCGGGCGTCGCCCTGGCTGTAGCGGATCAGGCCAAGCACGTGCAGCGCGGCCGCGTCGCATGGATCGCGAGCCAGGCGACTTTCGGCGAGTCTGGCCGCGCCAACCCCGTCGCCCGCGGCATAGAGCTGCCGGACATCGCTGTCGTCGTCGCACCATTTTTGCCACAACCTGCGGTACGCCGCCTCGACTTCGCGCGCGAGGCCGTCCGCGTCGCGCAATGGCGACACAGCCACCCGAGGACGCAGGTCAGCGCGCAGTGCCGCCAATGCCTCGAGATCGGCAGCCGACGCCACCGCTCGTGTGACATAGGTCTCGGCATCGTCAGTGACCCAGGCGTTCAGCCCGACCGCGTGCAGGATCGCGGCGCCGAAACGTCCGACAGTAGGTCGCCCTGCCAGGGTCAGGACCGGCACGCCTTGCCACAAGGCCTCGATCGTCGTTGTTCCAGCGTTGTGCGGAAATGGGTCGAGCGCGATGTCGACCGCGCCATACGCCGCCCAGGTCACCGGTTGCGGCGAGGTGTAGACCAATTCGAGCCTCGCCTCATCGACCCCCAGCGCGGCGAACCGTGCCACCATCTGCGCGCGTCCGGCGGGTTCGTTGAACGGCGCGCTGTTCAGCATCAACCGCGACCCGGGCACCGCTTGCAGAATGCGGGTCCAGACTGCCAGCACGTTGTCGTTCAGCCGCACAGTGCGACCGAAATAGCCGAAGGTCACGTATCCACGCTCACGCGCCGGCAGCGGAGCGACCTCGGGCATTTCTTCGGGCGGCTGGTAGGCGAGCGGTATGCGCGACAGGCGGATCAGCCGCTCGCTGAACAGATGGTCTGATCCGGTCGGTGCGATCTGGTCGTCGGCAAGGAATGCGTCGATTGCCGACAGGCCGGAGGTGTAGCCGTGACCGACCAGCCAGCTGACCTGCACCGGCGCAGGCTTGCGCGCAAAGGTGAGCAGCCGGTTCCCCGCGGTGTGGCCGGCAAGATCGACCAAAACGTCGATGCGGTCGCGGCGGATCTGTTCGGCCAATTCCGTGTCGCTGAGCCCGACTGTGATGTGCCAGTGGTCGGCGAGGGCGCGAAACCGCTCGGTGGTAGGATCGGGCGCCGGCACTTCTGCGTAGCAGTGCAGCTCGACGACCGATCGGTCGTGCGCGGCCAGCAGCGGCTCAGCGAACAATGCCACTGCGTGCTGGCGGAAGTCGGGCGACACGTAGCCGACCCGCAGACGTCGCCCCGGTGTGCGATCCAGTTCGAAAGTCCGTCCAGCCGGCAGCAGCGGCAATGCGTGCTGCGTGTCCCAGCGGCGATACTCCGCGAAAATGTCCTCGGCCGAGGCGTACGGGTGGTAGTTGAGACAGAACAGGATATTGCTGTGCGGCAGTGCAAAATCTGGCCGGAGCGCCAGCGCCTGGCGCAGTGTCACCTCGGCTTCGGTCAGGCGCCCCTGTCGCATGAGTGCCAGGCCCAGATTGTTGTGCGCATCGGCATTGTGGACATCACAGCCGATCGCCGTGCGCGCCGCCTGCTCCGCCTGACGCGCGTGCCCGCCAAGTGCCAGTACCCAGGCCAGATTGACCCATGCATCGGCGAAGCCGGGGGCCAGACGCACTGCCGCCTGGTAGCTTGCGGCACTGGCGTCGAAGTTGCCTGCGTCGCGCAGGATGTTGCCCAGATTGTTGTGTGCGGCGACGCGATCCGGTTCCAGTTCCAGCGCGCGTCGCGCGGCAGTCTCCGCTTCCGCGAGCCGTCCGAGTTTGCGCAGGACGGCGGCGTGGTTGGCGTGCAACTCGGCGTGTGCCGGCCGTGCCGCCAGGGCCTGCGCGAGATGGCTATCGGCTTCCTTCAGGCGTTGTTCGTAATAGGCCAGCAGGCCAAGTACGTGATGCGCATCGGCATTCGCTTCGTCGCGTTGCAGCATGCGCTGGGCATGACGGGCAGCCGATGCGCGGTCGCCTTTGGTATAGAGCCGGTGCAGGCGACCAACGTCGCCTTCGGCTGCCTCTTCCCAGAGCGAGCGGTAGGCCGACTCGATCTCGCGTGCGAGACCGGCTGCGTCGCGCAGCGGTGATGCCGCCATGCGTTGCCGCAGGTCGACGCGCAGCTGCGCCAGGGCGGGGAGGTCGGATGTCGCTGCCGCGGCGCGGGCTATATAGCCGTGCTGATCGCTGGTTACCCAGTCGTCCAGGCCGACGGCGTGGAGGATGGCAGCGCCGAACCGCCCGACAGTCGGGCGACCGGCGAGTGTGACCACTGGGACGCCCTGCCACAGCGCCTCGATTGTCGTGGTGCCGGCGTTGTGCGGAAACGGGTCGAGCGCGATGTCGATGCTGCCATACGCCGCCCAGGCCCGCGACTGCGGGATGGAGTATTGCAGATCGAGTCTGGCAGGGTCGATCCCGTGACGGGCGAAACGCGATACGAATAGATCGCGAAATGCGGCTTCCTGAAAGGGACGGTTGTCCAGCGTCAATCGCGACCGCGGCACCGCGTGCAGAATGCGTGACCAGGTCGCGATGACGTCGTCATTGAGCCGCTCGGTGCGACCGAAGTAACCGAACGTTATGAAGCCCCGATCGGATGCGGGAGAACATGCGACGCACGGCATGTCATCAGGCGGCGCGTATGCCAGGGGAATCCGGGACAGCCGAATCACGCGCTCGCTGAACACCGCATCGGTGCCGGCGGGCGCGAGCGCGTTGTCGGCGAAAAATGCGTCCATGGCGGATAATCCGGTGCTGTAGCCGTGCCCAAGCAGGTATGCGACCTGCACGGGCGCTGGCCGCCGCGCAAACGCCAGCAGCCGATTGCCAGCACTATGACCTGAGAGGTCCACGAGAACGTCGATGCGATCGGCGCGTATCAGATCTGCGAGTTGCGCGTCCGACTGTCCCAGCGTGCTGCGCCAGTGATCGCTCAGTGCGCGCAGGCGTTCGGTCGTGGCGTCTTCCGCGGCGACGCCCGAATAGAGATACAGCTCGATGCGGCTCCGGTCATGCGCGGCGAGCAGCGGCTCGATGAACATGGCCACTGCGTGCTGGCGGAAGTCCGCCGATACGTAGCCGATCCGCAGTCTGCGTCCCGGCGTTCGATCCGGGCTGACTGGCGAACTTTCCGCCGTGAGGTGCCTGGCGTGACGGCGATCCCAGTTCCGGTACTCCTCGAAGATCGCTTCGGCATTGAGTTGCGTGCGATAGTTCAGCGCGAACAGCAGGTTGCCGTGCCCTTCGGCATAGTCTGGACGAATGGCCAGCGCCTTGCGATAGGCCTGTTCTGCCTCGGCGTGGCGTCCCTGGGTGAACAGCGCCACACCGAGGTTGGTGAGCCAGCAATGCTGATCCGGGGCGAGAGAAATCGCGATGCGGGCTGCGGCTTCCGCCTGCAATGGAAAACCACAGCGGGCGAACAGCGCGGCAAGGTTGCCGTGCGCAAGTGCCAATTCGTGATCGAGTGCCAGCGCTCGGCGGAGTTCGGCGTAGGCTTCGACGTTGCAGTCCAGCGCGAACAGCAACGTGCCAAGATTGCAATGGGCGATGGCGTCGTTGGGGTCGTGGCTTACCGCTTTACGAAACGCACACACCGCTTCGGCGAGGTTTCCGAGACTTTGGAGGGCGTTGCCGAGTCCGGTCCATGCTCTGGCATAGTCGCTGCGCAACCCCAGCGCTGCTCGGAATTCTTGCGCTGCCTCCGCGGCGCGTTGCTGCCGTTGCAGGAGGTTGCCCAGATTGCAGCGTGCCGAAGCGAGCTTCGGATCGAGCGCAACAGCTTTGCGATAGGCTGCTTCTGCCTCGTTCGTCTGGCCAATTGCCTCCAGTGCGACGCCAAGATTGGCGTACTCCGGTGCCGTCGCGGCGAAGGAGCGCAGCAGTTGTGCAGCTTCCTCATAGCGTCCGGATTGATGCGCGATATCGCTCAACGCCCGCGGCGCGAGCGGGTCTTTCGGGTTGCGCAGCAACACCCCTCGCCAGTGAGCCTCGGCGCTGGCCAGGTCGCCTGACAGCCAGGCAGCAACCGCCTTGGGCATGCCGGACCTGGCCGTCATTGCTGCTTTCTGCCTGACGGCCCGACCCGGTTTGTTCATGCGATCACAATGCTAGACCTGGGTGAAGCTATTCGCGTTGTAAGTCCACGGAACGCCGTTACTGCTGTCGATCACGCCTACAAGGGTTCCGCCGCCTGCGAAGTTGCCGTTCGAGCTATAATACAGCTCGCCGGTATTCTGTTGGTAAACGAAGCCGCCCTTGCCGCCGGTGGCCTCGCTGATCGTCAGCCGGGTTGCGGCGTCGGCGACCGCTTTGAGGTTGCCGTTGTCGGTCA
>DASSRN010000141.1:0-2811 GCA_035701785.1 Acetobacteraceae bacterium
GACGACTGGAACACATACCTGTATCCGCGACCGGTGATCAGGTCCGAATAGGACAGCGTGAGCCAGGGGAGTTCGGCGCGTTCGGTGACCTCGGTCGCGGCCAGGGTGAAAGTGGAGAGCCAGCAGCCGAAGCCGCCTACCAGGTCTGGTTCCTGCGCGATCATGCGCTGCGCCGCGTCCTTCGCCTTTTCGGCGGAATCGCCGGTGTCGTATTCGATCAGACGCAGCTTCGCGCCGCCGAGAGCCTTGATGCCGCCGGCGTTGTTGATGTCGTCGATCGCCATGCGCGCGCCCATCTGCTCCAGGATGCCCTGGCGTGCCCAAGGGCCGGACAGTGGTACCAGCATCGCGATCTTGACCTCGTTCGCCTGCGCACGGACGCGGCGCGGGGCAAGCGCTGCGGCGCCGGTGGCAAGGCCAAGGCCCAGTGTGCCGCGGCGTCCGATCGAAGGCAGCTTCGTCATGTCGGGTTCTCCATTGTCAGGCATCGGTCAGTCCAAGATAGGAACGGCGGACCCGGTCGTCCGCCAGCAGTGTGTCATAGGTGCCGTCGAGCACCATGCGACCGGTCTCCAGCACGTAGCCGTGGTCGGACAGTTCCAGTGCCTCGGCCACGCGCTGTTCCACCAGCAGGATGGTGACGCCGTCCTCGCGATGGATCTGCGAGATGCGCTCGAAGATCGTGTCCGCGACCGCGGGCGCCAGGCCCATCGACGGCTCGTCCAGCATGAGTAGCTTCGGTACAGAGGCGAGACCGCGGCCGATCGCCAGCATCTGCTGTTCGCCGCCAGACAGCGTGCCGGCAAGCTGGGTCGCGCGTTCTGCGAGGATCGGGAACAGCGCATGGATGCGCTCCAGCGTGTGCTGCCACTGCGCGCGGCCCGCCTGCGTATACGCGCCCATCTCCAGGTTCTCGCGCACGGTCAGGGTCTTGAACACCTGCCGCCCTTCCGGCACGTGCGCGACGCCGAGATGCGCGCGCCGCGACGCCGGCATGGCGAGCAGGTTCTGCCCGAGGAATTCGATGCTGCCCTGCACCGGCGGCACGATGCCGCAGATGGTCTTGAACAGCGTCGATTTGCCCGCGCCGTTCGGGCCAACGACGGTGACGAACTGTCCCGCCACCACCGACAGCGACACGTCGTTCAGTGCGCGCAGGCCGCCATACGCGACCGAGAGGTTGCGGACGTCAAGCATGGAGCTGCGAAGTCGGCACGATACTCCCCCTCCCCTTGCGGGAGGGGGGCGGGGGGAGGGGGCCGCGGACCACCCCAACCCCCCTCCCCCCAACCCCCTCCCGCAAGGGGAGGGGGAGCAGCGGACTTGCCAACTCAAGCATTCTGTCGCGCCAGAAACTTCTTCCCCAGATACGCCTCGATCACCGCGCGATCCTCCACCACGTCGCGTGGCAGCCCGGTCGCCAGCACCGCGCCATGATCCAGCACGACGAACCGGTCCGCGAGCCGCAGCATCGCGTGCATCGTGTGCTCGATGATCGCGATCGTCATGCCCTCGTCGCGCAGCTTCGCCAGCACATCCAGCACTTCGTCGCACTCGTCGCGCCCCAGCCCGGCCAGCGTCTCATCCAGCAGCAGCACGCGCGGCTGCCCGGCCAGCGCTCGCGCCAGTTCCATCAGCCGCAGCTGCTTGTTGGTCAGCTGACCCGCCTGCCGCGTCGCGAGCGACAGCATGCCGACGCGCTGAAGCGCGCGCTCCGCCGACACCACCGCATCGTGATCCGGCATCCCCGCGCCGTACGCACCGACGATCACGTTGTCCAACAGCGGCAGTCGTGGAAAGCTGCGCACTACCTGGAATGTGCGCCCCACGCCCATGCGGCACACCTGGTGCACCTTGCGTCCGAGCATCGCCTCGCCGGCCAGCGTCGCGCTGCCTTCATCGGCCGGCAGCACACCGTTCAGCACATTGAACAGCGTCGTCTTGCCAGCGCCGTTCGGACCGATGATGCCGAGGATCTCGCCCTGCGCGACCGAGAAGCTCACCTGGCTCACCGCGCGCAGCCCGCCGAACGAACGCGACAGATTCTGCACCGCCAGCAGCGGCGTCGCTGCACTCGGCGCGGCGAAGCTGCGCGCTGGTGCCGCACCAGCGGGCAGGGCAGGGGGCGCCCCCGGCAGCGCGGCGCGACGGAACCAGCGATCGCGTATCGTCCAGTACAACCCATCCGGCGCCGCCAGGATGATGACGATGATCGCCGCGCCGTACACCACGCCCTGGATGCCGGGAATGACATTGCCCAGCTGCGCGTTCAGCGATTCTGCCAGCGGTACCAGCACCGCTGCACCGATCACCGGCCCCCAGATCGACACCACACCGCCGAACAGCGTGACGACGACAGGCTGTGCCGACACCAGCAGCCCGAACACTGAGTCAGGCGTCACCACCAGCAGCACGCACGCGTACAGCCCGCCCGCCGCCGCAGCGATCGTGCCGGACGTGACCAGTGCCCGCATCTTCCACTGCCGCGAGTTGATGCCGGCCGCCTCGGCTGCCAGTTCATTCTGCCGGATCGCCAGCAGGGCCAGGCCGAAGCGCGAGTTCTCCACCAGCATGCACACCACAACGCCGGCCGCCAGCAGCCCCAGCGCCACCAGCGTGTACAGCCGCTGATCGGTGAACTCGAGATACGCCGCCGGATTGTCGCGATGCATCGGCAGCGACATCTCCTGGAAGCCGAAGTACTGCAGGAAATACAGGATCGCCAGCGGGTAGGCCAACATCGACAGTGCGAAATAATGCCCGCGCAGCCGGAATGTCGGCGTGCCGATCAGGACGGCGGCGGCGGCGGCA
>DASSRN010000142.1:0-6964 GCA_035701785.1 Acetobacteraceae bacterium
ACGGAAGCCGGCAGTGGTCACCAGTGCCGTGCGCGCCGTCCTGCCCTCGAGGATCAGGTTGGTGGCGACCGTCGTGCCGTGCAGCACGCGGTTGATCTCCTGCGGCTGCGCACCGGACTGCTTCAGCGCCAGCATCACCCCGGCGAGGAACGCCGCCGACGGGTCGGCCGGCGTGCTGGGCGTCTTGGCGCGCCACTGCCTGCCGGTCGCAGTATCGAGCAGCGTAATGTCGGTGAAGGTGCCGCCGATATCGACCGCGACGGCGAACTCAGCCGCCGGCATCGACCAGTTCCCAGCGCGCCCGCAGTGTGCGCGTGGCCGCCGTATCCACCGCATCGCCGGCCAGCGCCACGCCGTAGTGGCGCCGCGCCGCCGCCCTGGACACGAAGCCGTCGCGCACATCCTGCAAGACCTGTTCGGCCGGGCGGTCGAGCGGATTGCCGCGGCCGCCGCCGCCGCCGGTCTCCAGCAGCAGGATATCGCCGCGGCGCAGCACCGTGCCGTCCGATAGCGGCGCTAGCCGGCGCTCACCCGCCGTCCCAGGATTGACCACGGCCTGGCCGGTGCCGCCCGGCAGTCCACCATCGGCGCCCCAGGGCGGGTTGACCACGCTGTCGATGCGCATCGACAGCACCGCGTGCTCGGCCAGCACCTCGTATTCGCGCACCACGCCGGCGCCGCCGCGGAACCGCCCGGGCCCGCCGCTGTCGCGGTTGATGCCGTAGCGCCGCAGCCGAACCGGGTAGCCCTGTTCGAGGAACTCGACCGGATAGTTCTCCTGCGCCACGAAGTACACGGCGTCGAGACCATCGGCTTCCGGCCGCGCGCCGTGGCCGACCCCGACGCCATCCGACATCAGGAACGGCTTTCCGCCCGCCTCGCCGCGCAGCATGATGATGACGTAGGCGGAATGCGCTGCCGGCGCCCGACCGCCGGCCGTATTCACCAGCCCGTTCAGCGCCGACAGGAAGCGCATCATCGTCATGCCGCGCAGCCCAAGCGGCGCCGGAAATCGCGGCCACAGCAGCGAGCCTTCGCGCAGCCGCACCTCGTCCAGTGCGCGCGGTCCGCCGGCGTTGCAGACCTGGGCCGGGTCGCCGCCCAGGAAGAACAGGCCAAGCGCCATGCCCGGCACGTCGGGGTTCATCAGGAAGTTGACCGGTCCCGGCGCCTGGTCGTCGGTCTCGGTCGCGTCCAGGATGAAGCGGTCGTCGTCGGTGCGGGTCAGCGCCAGGCGGATGTGGAACGGGCCGTTGCCGTGGCCGTCGGAGTCGATCGCGTCGCCGAACCGGTGCGTGCCGCGTGCAAACGTCTCTCGCAGCCTGGCGCGCACCAGTTCGCGCGTACGGCTGAATAGCTGCACAAACGCGTCCGCCATCACCTCGGCGCCGAACCGGTCGAGCAGTTCGGTGACCCGGCGCACGCCGAGATCGACCGACGCCATCAGCGCGCGCGTGTCGCCACGGCTCTGCTCGGGGTAGCGCGAGTTGCGGTGGAAGATCTCCAGCGCCGCCTCGTTCACCGTCCCGGCGTCGATCAGCCTGGTGGGCGGGATGATGATGCCTTCCTGGAAGATGTCGGTGGCGTCCGAACTGATCGATCCTGGTCGCAGCCCGCCGATGTCGGAGAAATGCGCCCAGCCCATCACGAACGCCGCGCGCCGGCCGGCATGGAACACCGGGGCGAGGAACACCTGGTCGTTGGAATGCGACACCGCGCCGCGCGAGGCGTAGCAGTCGCTGTACCAATACAGATCGCCTTCCCGCATCGTATCCGGCGCGAAGCGGGCGAACACCGGACCGGTGATGTCGCCGAAGATCGGCACCATCGAGCCCACCACCATCACGCCGGCGGCGTCGAACAGCGCGGTATAAAAGTCCTTCTTCTCGCGGATAAACGGGCTGATCACGGTGCGCTCCAGCAGCGCATCCATCTCGGCCTGCGCGGCGCGGATCGCGCCGCGGATGATCTCCAGCCGGACCGGGTCGACCATCAGCCGTCGAGGAAGGCGCGGTAGACCTCGATCATGTCGGCGACCGCGGCACGATAGATCCGCTCGCCGTGCTCCGGCGTGGACAGCGACGGATCGGAGCCGATGCGGCCATCGGGGAAGCGGCGGCGATAGTCGGCGCAGTCGAAGAAGCCGGTGCTGCGCGGCGCCACCTTGGGCGACATCTGCGCGTGCTTGATGTGCTGCGGGTGGTAGTACTGCGACAGCGACACCTCGGTCGCCGTGGCGTGGCTGCCATTGACGTCGCCG
The DNA here is from genome assembly GCA_035701785.1 of Acetobacteraceae bacterium. GTDB lineage: Bacteria > Pseudomonadota > Alphaproteobacteria > Acetobacterales > Acetobacteraceae > JAMXLO01. Next base: position 2,261 of record DASSRN010000142.1, read on the forward strand.
TACAGCTCCTTGGCCAGCGCATCCGAGCGCGGCCCCTGCGACCAGAACACCATCTTGCATCGCACCGGCGATGACTCGCCCGGGCCGCGCATCGAGGAGGCGGCGTAGATCTCGTCGAATGCGGCGGTGACGGTCGCGACGTTGCCGCCATGGCCGTTGATAAACAGGAAGCGCTCGAAGCCGTGCTTCATCAGCGAGGTCACCACGTCGCCGACCAGTGCGATCAGCGTCGACGGCCGCAGCGTGATCGAGCCGGCAAACCCCAGATGGTGCTGCGACATGCCGATGGTCAGCGTCGGCGCCACCAGGCAGCCGATCTCGTCGCCAACCCCGCGCGCGACGAATTCGGCGTCGAGGTGGTCGGTGCCGATCAGGCCGTTGGGCCCGTGCTGCTCGGTCGAGCCGATCGGCACGATGATGCCGCGCGAAGCGCGCAGGTAGTCTTCGACCTCATGCCAGGTGGAGAGCGCGAGCTGCATTTGCTGATATCTCCTGTCGCCCGCCATATCTTGCCGCCGGCGGCAGGGACCGGCAATTGGCGTCGGATTACAATCGAGGCGCACAGCGCATGGCAGCAGCAGGCTTGATCGAGGGCTACGCCATCGTCTCCGAGGACGGCATGCTGGCGGATGCGCACCGGGTGATGCCGCCCTCGTTGCATTTCGAGGCGGATCAGCGCTTCTTCGAAGCAGGTCTGGACCGTGCCGACGTCGTGGTGCACGGGCGGCATTCGCAGGAACGGCAGGCACGCTCGCACCTGCGCCACCGGCTGATCCTGACACGCCGGGTGCCGGCGCTGGCGCCGCATCCGTCAAACTCGAGGGCGCTGCTGTGGAACCCGGCCGGCGCCACCTTCGAAGAGGCGCTGCGCGAACTCGGGCAGGAAGGGGCTGCGGTGGCGGTGATCGGCGGCGCCGAGGCGTTCGCACTGTTTCTCAGCCGGATGGATGTGTTCCATCTGACCCGTGCGCCGGATGTCCGGCTGCCTGGCGGACGACCGGTGTTCCCCGACGTGCCCGCGCGCGCGCCAGAGGATGTCCTGGCGGCACACGGCATGATTGCCGACCCCCCGGTGGTGCTGGATGCCGCCGCGCGACTAACGTTGGTGACCTGGCAGCGGCGCGACTGGATCAAACCGGATGCAATCTGAAGTTGAAAATGATATTATTCCATTTCCCGTTGTAAAAAACTTGTGAGCGTGATACTGTCCCGACGCTGATCTAGACATTCAGGAATAGAAAGATGCCGCGTCGAATTACGCTTTCGACGGGGGTGGGAGCGCTGTTGCTTTCGACCTTCGCCGCCGCTCCCGTCTCCGCCGCTTCCCTCTCCGATCCCCCGGTATTCAGCAGCCAGCGCGGTGTGCTGGACCTGGTGATGGTCGCCGGAGCGGTTCCCACTTACATCACCTCGAAGGTCTCCGCCAACGCTTGGGTCTACACGGTCTGCCCGCGGACTTCTGCGTCGCAGAACACCTGCCCGGACAGCAGCGCTCATCCGCTGGGCGGCGTGCGGCTGCAGCTCAATCCGGGCGACACGCTGAAGATCCGCCTGGTGAACAACCTGCCGCCGATCACCGATGCCGAGCATCTCGCGGACAACCCGGCGCTGGGCGCCAACCCGACCAACCTGCACACGCATGGTCTGATCGTCGAGCCGCACCGCGCGGAAGGGCCGAACGACCCGTACGGCGACTATGTGTTCCTCGAACTGCGCAACCCTAACAATCCAATCCCGACCACCACGACGATGCCGGCGGCGCATGCGCAGGGCCACCCCGATATGGACGTCGCGATCGGCGCAGTGGACTACGCGATCCAGATCCCGGCCAACCATCCGTCCGGCCACTTCTGGTTCCACCCGCATCTGCACGGGATCGCGCTGAACCAGGTCACCTCCGGAATGTCGGGCATCATAACCGTCGGTAGCCCCGAGGACATGTGCGCCGACGCCCAGTGCGTGGCGCAGGTCCGCGCCAGCACGGTCCGGCACCTGACGCTAAAGGACACGCAGGTCCTGTCGACAGGGGTGATCAACACCCAGCTCGATTCGACGTTCTGCGGTGATCCGCCGACCGGTTCGCCAGCGGGCGCATGCCCAGGTAACAGCGCCATCAGCCCCGACTACGCGGGCGGGTCCTGGTACCACACCATCAATGGCCAAGTGTCTCCGACCATCGATGTGGGCCCAAACGGCGATATCTGGCGCATTCTGAACTCGGGCGGCTCACGGTCGTATCAGCTTGGCATCGTCGACGACGCCGGCAAGCCGGTTCTGATGCAGGTGCTGTCGATTGACGGCGTGCCGATCGACAGTCTGGCGATGAATACGCAGGGCCAGGCGGCGATGACCAAGCTGCTCGCCGGCAAGGTCAACCCAGTGCCGTGCGCCCTGCCGGCCGGCTACACCGGCACGGGCGGGCTGTGCACCACGATGTTGCGCATGATGCCCAGCTCGCGTGCGGAAGTGCGCGTGGTCGGGCCGAAGGCGGGCAAGGCGACGTTCCGCACCGAGCTCTACTTCACCGGTGGCGACAGCTGGCCGGCGATCGACCTTGCGCAGGTCAACTTCAAGGGTGGCGGACCGCTGCCGCCGCTGACACTCGGCACGCAGGCCGGCAACGCGATGTCCAGCACCGGCGGCCTGATGGGTCCGGCGGAGCTGCGGCCGCACGGTTCGTTCTCGCTCGCCAGCGTCGATGCAGCGCGCAGTGCGTCCAGCCTGCCGGTCACCGGTGACGCCAACCCCGGGAGCCTGAAGCAGGCGACCGCCTACGCGATCGATCCGGCGCTGAAGCTGGGCTTCCGCACCGACCCGCAGTGCACGCCGCTGGCGCCCGGCCATCACCGGCGCATCTACTTCGGCAACCCGACGCCTGGTCAGGACGGCTTCGGGCTGGGCTACGTCGAGGTGGACCAGAACGGCCGCGAGATTGTCGCGACCCGCAAGGCGGTCGCCTCGTTCGACCCGACCGTCACCACGGTATGCGTGCCATTGGGAACGCAAGGCCAGGCGGTGAAAGAGGTCTGGGAGCTGGTCAACATCACGGATGAGGACCACAACTTCCACATCCATCAGACCCGCTTCCGGCTGCTCCAGGGCGGCACCATTCCCGGCACCACGCTGCCGAGTGTGACGCCCGACGGTCTGGTGCTGCATGACAACGTGCCGCTGCCGCGCGCCGCGGTGACCGACAACTGCGACGGCACCACCGACGCCTTCCTGAGCGGTGCGTGCAAGCCGAACATCGTGATGGTCGAGATCCCCTTCCACGAGATCGGTGACTTCGTGTTCCACTGCCACATCCTCGAGCACGAGGACGGCGGCATGATGGCCCGCATCCGGGTGATGGCACCCAGAAGCTGACCGTCGCGTAACGCGACGAAAGCCTCCCCTCGCGCAGGCGGGGGGAGGCTTTTGCTGTTCAGGCTGCGCCTGCATCGCCGAGAAAGGCACGGATGGCGTCGAGCAACTGTTCCCGTATATCCCCGTCGCTTCTTCCGCTGCGCGCAGGCACATGGAACGAATGATCCGCGTCGGGCAGCATCAGCATCGTCGCGCGCGGCCCCAGGTGATCGACTACCTGACCAATCAGCGAGGCCTCGGCCAGCGGATCGCGTGATCCCTGAACGAAGAGCATTGGGATTGCGACATCATCCAGATGGCGGGCACGCTCCACCGAAGGCTTGTTCGCGGCGTGCAGCGGGAACCCAAGGAAGATCAGGCCCCGCACATTCGGCAGCGCTGCGACGGCCTGTGCCTGCGACGTCATGCGACCGCCGAACGATTTGCCGCCTGCGAACAGAGGGACGTTGGCCAGCCGGCGGTTCGCCTCATCCACAGCCGCGCGCACCGTTACCTGCGCAACTGCGGGCGGGTCCGGGCGGCGGGTGCCCTTTTCCATGTAGGGGAACTGGTAGCGCAGGGTCGCGATGCCGCGGGTGCAAAGGCCGTCGGCAATCGCTGTCAGGAATGAATGCGTCATCCCGGCGCCGGCACCGTGTGCCAGGACGAGGCACGCCGTGCATGCAGTGGGAGCCTGCAACAGGGCTGAGACGGTCCCGCCCCGCTCCAGCGTTATGTCGAGACGCGAGGCTTCCATGTGCCACCCGCTGCATAGCCCGGCACACGAATCGCCGGGCGCCGGCAAGTGCGCTATCGTCGACGCATGGTCGCATTGCGCAAGTCCATGCCGACGCGGATGACCCTGGACGAGTTCCTGGCCTGGGACCCGGGCGACCCCGGCGTCCGCAACTGGCAGCTGATCGACGGCGAGCCGGTCGCCATGGCGCCGGGCAGCGACGCGCACGGCGCGATCCAGAGCGAGGTCGCCCGTCTGCTGGGCAATCATCTCCTGGCGCAGGGCCGCGCGTGCCGCGTGGTGACCGAGCCTGGCATCGTGCCCAGGGTGCGAGCTGACTGGAACTATCGCGTGCCCCACCTGGGCGTCACCTCGCCGCCGTCGAACGACCTGATGCTGCCGGAGCCAGTACTGCTGATCGAAATTCTGTCGCCTTCGAATGAGGCCGATACTCGGGCCAATATCTGGGCCTACGCAACGGTGCCGAGTGTGCAGGAGATCCTCGCCATCCGCAGCACGCGTATCGAGGCCGAACTGCTGATCCGCAACGCCGACGGCACGTGGCCCCCGGAGCCGGCGATCATCGGCCCGCGAGGCGACGTGGCGCTGCCCAGCATCGGCTT